>NZ_JAAALN010000086.1 GCF_009906795.1 Kineococcus siccus | reverse complement strand
CGACCGACCGCCGCACCCGCCGACCCAGGAAGGCGTCCCATGCCCACCACCACCGCCGGCTCCCTGCTGGAGGACTGCTCCCTGGAGATGACGGGCAAGGACGTCGCCAAGCTGGAGGAGGCGCGCAGCGCCCTCGCGCCGGGCACGCGCGTCAACGTCACCTACCTCGCCGGCGAGGACCTCGCGATGCGGGTGGCGGCGTCGCGCGCCGTGCGGGACATGGGCTTCGTGCCCGTGCCGCACGTGTCCGCGCGCCGGCTCCGGTCGCAGGAGCAGCTCGAGGAGTTCCTGGGGGCGCTGCAGGAGGTGGGCGCCACGGAGGAGGTGTTCGTGGTCGGTGGTGACCCCGTCACCCCGGAGGGTCCCTACGAGGACTCCCTCGCGGTCATCGAGTCCGGTCTGCTGCAGCGCTACGGCGTCCGGCGGGTCAGCGTCAGCGGGTACCCGGAAGGCCACCCCGGCATCACCGACCCCGTGCTGTGGCAGGCCCTGGAGGGCAAGCGCGACGCCCTGGCCCACCAGGGCCTGCCCGGCACCGTCATCACCCAGTTCGGCTTCGACGCCGACGCCGTCCTCGACTACCTCGCGGCCGTGCGGTCGCGGGGGATCGACCTGCCCGTGCGGGTCGGGGTGCCGGGGCCCGCGGGCGTCAAGCGCCTCATGACGTACGCGGCCCGCTTCGGCGTGGGCACGAGCGCGGGCATCGCCAGGAAGTACGGCTTCTCGCTCACGGGGCTGCTCGGCACCGCGGGCCCCGACCGGTTCCTGCGCGCGCTCGCCGCGGGGCACGACCCCGCGCGGCACGGCGTCGTGAAGATCCACTTCTACACGTTCGGCGGGCTCAAGGCGACGGCCGACTGGATCGTCGACTTCCGCGCCGCGGGCTGAGCCGCCCCGCGGGCCGCCCCGCGCAGGCCGCGCACCCCGCGGTGCGGTCTGCCCGGGCGACGGCTACGCGCGCGTGCCCAGCACGAAGGTGCGGATGGCCGTGATCGCCGCACCGCGGGCCCACTCGCGGAACCCCGTCCGCTGCACGTCGATCACGAGCTCCGAGGCGTGCGGGTTGCGGTCCGCGGCGACCTGCTCGAGCAGGGCCGCGCGGCCGACCTCCGCGAGGCGGATGCCGTCGCCGGACAGGATCACCTTGCGCGGCATCGTGAGGTTGCCGACCGCGGCCGTGAGCCGCCCCAGCCCCCGCGCGGCGTCGTCGACGACGCGGCGGGCGACGGGGTCACCCTCGACGGCGAGGTCGAGCACCTCCTCGTAGCGCACCTCCCGGCGCAGGCCCACGGCCGCGCGCGACGTCACCGCGCCGATGGTGAGCAGGCCGTCCGCGCACCCCGCGTGCCCCTGCGGGCACAGCGGCCCCGTCGGGTCGAGCGGGAAGTGGCCGAGCAGCCCGACGCCGGCGTCCGGGGCGTCGACCACCTCGTCGTGCACGACCAGCCCGTAGCCGACGCCCTCCCCGATCGTCAGCACGGCGAAGTGGTCGCACCCGCGCGCCGCACCGAACCACTGCTCGGCGCGGGTCAGCGACAGCAGGTCGTTGTCCACGACCACCGGCAGGCCCAGCAGGTCCTCGAGCGGCTCGCCCAGGGGGACGCCGTCCCACCCCAGGTAGCGCGCGCTGCGCACGGTCCCGCGCTCGCCGACGCGACCGCCGAGGCTCACGCCGACGGCGCGGACCGGACCACCACCGCTCCCGCGGTCGGCGTGGGCGGCGAGGGACCGCACCAGCGCCGCCACGGTCGCGGCGACGCCGGCCGGCGAGGTGTCCAGGAGCAGCGCCTCCTCCGCGGCGACGACGCGCGCGCGCAGCGTCGTGAGGACGGCGTGCGCGGTGGTGGCCGTGAGCTTCACGCCGACGAAGTGGTGCGACGTCTCGTCGACGTCGAGGGGCCGGGTCGGCCGCCCCGACGTGGCGTCGTAGACACCGGTCGTCTCGACCAGCATCCCGGAGTCGAGCAGGGGCCGCGAGAGCCGCGTGAGGCTGCCCGCCGAGAGGTCGAAGCGCCGGGCGAGCTCGCTGCGCGGCAGGGGACCGTCCAGGAGCACGGCCACCGCGATGCGGTGCGCGGCCCCCGTCAGCGGGGTCCACGCGACCCCCGGGCGCTGCGCGGGCGGGACCGTGCCGACGGCGGCGGGGGGACTCGTGGTCATGGCCTCCTCCTCGGACGGTGCGGCGGGTCGCGCCGCGGCGCGCGGCCGGGTCCCGGCCGCACCCCGCAGTGTGACGCACCGCGGGCCCGGTGCCGGGGCGGAAGGCTCGACCACGCACCGGTCGGCGCACCACCGGTGCACCGACCTGTCAAGTGGTTGACGGGACCCTGAGTTCCACCGTAGAACTCACCCAACGGCCCGACGCGTTCAGCTGCCCGATCGCGGCGGCACCCCCGCACCAGGAAGGTCCGCCCCATGGCCACGACGAGCAGAGTCGCTCGGCCCCGGCTCTCGAGCACGGGGGACGCGCTGCGCCCCGACAGCAACGGCTCCACGCGGGAGCGGCTGACCGCCCTCGCCTTCATCGCCCCGGCACTGCTCGGCTTCGCCGTCTTCTACTTCTGGCCGACGCTGCGCGGGGTGTACTTCAGCTTCACCGAGTACGACGTCTTCAACGCCCCGGTCTTCGTCGGCCTCGACAACTACCGGGCCCTGTTCGCGGACGCGACCTTCGGCAACGCGATGCTCGTGACCGTCGAGTACGTCGCGATCAACATCATCTCCCAGACCGTGCTGGCCCTGCTGATCGCGGTCCTGCTCCACCGCGTGACCCGCTCCGTCTTCGTGCGCAGCATCGTCGTGATGCCCTACCTCGTGGCCAACGTCGTCGTGGCCCTGCTCTTCTACTGGATGCTGGACGCGCAGATCGGCATCACGAACCAGTTCCTGGGCTGGCTGGGGATCGAGCCGGTCGCGTTCTTCGGCGACCAGAACCTCGCGATCCCGACCATCGCGCTCGTCAACACCTGGCGCCACGTCGGCTACACGGCCCTGCTGCTCTTCGCGGGCATGGTGATGATCCCCCACGACGTCTACGAGGCGGGCCGGGTCGACGGCGCCTCGGAGTGGAAGATGTTCTGGCGCATCACGCTGCCGCTGCTGCGCCCCGTCCTCGCGCTCGTCCTCGTCATCACGGTCGTCGGGTCGTTCCAGGCCTTCGACACCGTCGCCGTGACCACGGCCGGCGGCCCTGGCGACGCGAGCCGCGTCATCCAGTACTACATCTTCGACCTGGCCTTCCAGCGGCTGCAGTTCGGCTACGCCTCCGCGGTCTCGGTCGTGCTCTTCGTCATCCTGGCCGCCGTCGCCCTCGTGCAGCTGAAGCTGATGCGCGCCGGCGAGTCCGACGTCGCCTGATCCCCCCGAGACAGAAGGAGGCGGCGACGTGGCCACCACCGCAGCAGCACCGCTCGACACCGAGGCCCTCCTCGACCGGTCCGCCGGCGGCGGGGGGAGGCCGCGGCGGGGTCCCGGCCGGATCCTCGCCTGGGTCGCCCTGGTCCTCATCATGGCCGCGACGCTCTTCCCCTTCCTGTGGATGATCCGCACGGCCTTCTCCAACGGGGCGGCCCTGTCCACGCAGCCCGCGTCCCTGCTGCCCGTGGAGCCGACGCTCGGCGCGTTCCGGCGCGTCCTCGGCCTCGCCAGCACCGAGGAGGCGCAGGCGCAGGGCGGGTCGGGAGCCGCGATCGACTTCGGCCGCTACCTGCTGAACTCCGTGCTCGTGTCGGTCCTCATCACGGCCGGCCAGGTGTTCTTCGGGGCACTGGCGGCCTACGCCTTCGCCCGGCTGCGCTGGCCCGGCCGCGACACGGTCTTCTTCCTGTTCCTCACGGCCCTCATGGTCCCGCCGATCTTCACCCAGCTGCCGAACTTCCTGCTGATGCGTGACCTGGGGCTGCTGAACACCTACGCCGCCATCGTCCTGCCGTTCTTCTTCATGACGCCGTTCGCCATCTTCTTCCTGCGCCAGTTCTTCCTCGGCATCCCGCACGAGGTCGAGGAGGCCGCCCGCCTCGACGGCGCCGGGCCGCTGCGCCGGTTCTTCGGCGTCATCCTGCCGATGGCGTCGGGGCCGATCACGACGCTCGCGATCCTGCAGTACGTGCAGGCGTGGAGCGAGTACTTCTGGCCGCTGCTGGTCGCGAGCGAGGAGAACGTCCGGGTCCTCACGGTGGGCCTCGGCATCTTCCGCGCCCAGACGCCGCAGGGGACGCCCGACTGGTCGGGGATGATGGCCGGGACCCTGCTCGCGGCCCTGCCGGTCCTCCTGCTCTTCGCGGTGTTCAGCCGCAAGATCGTCAACTCCATCGGCTTCTCGGGCGTGAAGTGATGCGCCGCCGGCGCGCCGAGCGCCCCCGCCCCCTCCCCAGCACCAGAGAGGTCCCCCGCATGGGCACCAAGCGCCGGATCGCGCGCACCGTCGCCGCGTTCACCGGGGTCACCGTCCTGCTGACCGGTTGCGCGTCCTACGGGGTGGACCCCGGTGGCGACGAGAACTCCGGCGAGATCACGTACTGGATGTGGGAGGCCGCCCAGCTGCCCGCCTACCAGCAGTGCGCCGAGGACTTCCACGCGGCGAACCCCGACATCGACGTCAAGATCGAGCAGTTCGGCTGGGACGACTACTGGAACAAGCTGTTCACGGGCTTCGTCGCCAACTCCGCCCCGGACGTCTTCGTCGACCACACCTCGCGCTACGGCGAGTTCGCCTCGCGCGGGCTCATCGAGCCGATCGACGACCTGGTGGCCGCCGACGGCATCGACGTCGACGCCTACGTCCAGGGCACGGCGGAGCTGTGGATCGGGCCGGACGGCAAGCGCTACGGCCTGCCCAAGGACTTCGACACCATCGGCATCTACTACAACAAGACGATGGCGGCCGACGCGGGCGTCACCGACGAGCAGCTGAAGAACCTCACCTGGAACCCGGCTGACGGCGGGACCTACGAGGACGTCATCGCCCACCTCACCGTGGACCAGAACGGCGTGCGCGGCGACGAGCCGGGCTTCGACAAGTCCCGGATCCAGACCTACGGCCTGGGCATCAACAGCTCGGGTGGCCCGAACGGGCAGACCGAGTGGTCCTACCTGACCCAGACCACGGGCTGGACGTACATGAACGCCCGGGCGTGGGGCACGGAGTTCAACTACGACGACCCGCGGTTCCAGGAGACCATCGCCTGGTGGCGCGGCCTCATCGAGAAGGGCTACATGCCGCCGCTGTCCTTCACCGAGGGCGGTTCGCAGGACCAGCAGATGCAGGCCGGCAAGTACGCGATGGTCACCGAGGGCTCCTGGACGCTCGCGACCTTCGCCGGGCTGGAGGGTGTCGACATCGGCCTGGCGCCGACGCCGATCGGCCCGTCGGGGGAGCGCGCGGCGATGCAGAACTCCCTCGCGGACACGATCTTCACGTCCTCGCCGCGCAAGGGCGCGGCCTGGCGCTGGGTGAAGTACCTGGCCTCGGCGCAGTGCCAGGACGTCGTGGCCCGGTCCGGGGTCGTCATGCCGGCGCTGCAGTCCACGACGGAGACGTCGAAGGCGGCGCTGGCCGAGACGGGGCTGGACATCACGGCGTACACCGACCAGATCGACAACGGCACCACGTTCCCCTTCCCCGCGGTGCTGAACTCCGCCGAGGTGAACGCGACGATGGTCTCGGCCATGGACAACGTCATGGCGTTCCAGGCCGACCCGTCGTCGCTGACCGCGGCGAACGAGAAGGTCGACGCCCTGTTCCGCTGAACCCCGGGGAGGTCGTCAGGCGGGCGGGACCGCGCGCTCGACGACCTCCCGCACGGCGGCGGCCGCCGCGGCCGCGTCCCCGCGGCCGATGGCCCGGGCCAGCACGAGGTGCAGCCCGACGTCGTGCGGGTCGGGGGGCGCGTGGCCGCGCTCGTTCAGCGCGCGGTCGCGCAGCGCCTCCGCGATCACCTCGCCCAGCCGCGAGAACGTCGCGCTGCCGGCGAGGGCGAGCACGGCGGCGTGCAGCGCCTGGTCCGCGCGCAGGAACGCCGGGCCCGCGGCGCCGGCCTCCGCGGCGAGCGCGTCGGCGGCCGCCGCGAGGTGCCGGGCGCGCTCCTCGACCCCCGGGCCCCCGCGGGCCACGGCCTCCGCGGCGTGCGCGGCCGCGGCCGGTTCCACCGCGGCCCGCAGCTGCCGCAGCTCGGTCAGCTGCTGCTCCCGGTCGGGACCGCCCAGGCGCCAGCGGATGACGAGCGGGTCGAGGACGTCCCAGTGCGCCGGGGCCTGCACGACCAGGCCGACCCGGGGGGAGGCGCGCAGCATGCCGAGGCTCGTGAGGACCCGGGTGACCTCGCGCACGACGCTGCGCGAGGAGGTCGTCCCGTCCGCGACCCGCTCGACCGAGGTGGTGTGGCCGGGAGGCAGGGCGCCGGTGGCGATCGCGGAGCCGACCTCGTCCAGGACGCGGTCGAACGTCGTGCGGGGGCGCGTCACCGCTGGGCGACGGGTGAGACCACGAGCTCGTCGATGCGGACGTGCGGCGGGCTGTCGAGCACGAACTGCACGGTGCGCGCGACGTCGTCGGGCGTGAGCATGACGGCCCGCGCGGCCTCGTCGGGGACGTTCGGCCGCAGCGCGAGGAAGTCCGTGGCGACGTCGCCCGGGCACAGGTGGCAGGCCCGCACGCCGGAGGGGGCCTCCTGCTGGTTCAGCGTCCGCACGAGGGAGCCGAGCGCGGTCTTGCTGGCGGAGTAGGCGACCCCCGCGCCGGGGGAGAACGTCCAGGCGGCGTAGGAGGACACGACCACGACGACCCCGCCGCTGCGCCGCAGGTCCGCCAGCGCGGCGTCCACGACGGTCGCCGGGGCGGAGAGGTTGGTGGCGATGACCTCGTGGACCGCCGCGATGTCCTGGTCGTCCCAGCGGCGCGCCGGCGCGTTGAGCCCCGCGGCGAGGACGAGGCCGTCGAGGCGGCCGAACCGCTCCACGACCGCGGCTCGCGCGGCGGCGACCGCGGCCACGTCCTGCACGTCCAGGGGCACGGCGAGCGCGCTGCCGCCCGCGGCCTGCACCGCGGTCACCGTCTCCTGCAGCGGTTGCGCGCGACGGCCGCTGACGGCCACGTCCCAGCCCGCGGTGGCGGCGGCGAGGGCGGCGGACCGCCCCATGCCCGTCCCGCCGCCGGTGATCCAGACGACCTTGCGCTCGGGTGCGGACACGTGGCCGGGAGCTATGCTCATGGCTCAACAGTATGTCTATTGAGGAGGCGCCGTGCACCTAGACCTGTCGGACCGCGTGGTGGTCGTCACCGGGGGCGGCCGCGGCATCGGCGCGCAGATCGCGGCCCGGTTCGCGGCGGAAGGCTCCCGCGTGGTCGCCTTCGACCTCGCCTTCGCCGACGACGCCGCCGCCGGGGTCGAGCAGGTCCTCTGCGACGTCGTGGACCCGGCGTCGGTGCGCGCGGCGGTCGAGACGGTCGTCGCGCGGCACGGGACGGTGGACGTCCTCGTCAACAACGCGGGCGTCAACGTCGAGGGCCGCGTCGAGGACCTCGCGTGGGAGGGCTGGCGGCGGTGCATGGACGTCAACGCGGGCGGGGTGTTCCTCGTCAGCCAGGCCGTCGCCGAGGTCATGAAGCGCGCCCGGCGGGGCCGGATCCTCAACGCGGCCTCGTTCGCGGCCATCGTCCCGAGCGTCGGCAGCGCGGCGTACGCCGCGTCGAAGGCGGCGGTCGTGCAGCTGACGCGGGTGCTCGCCTCTGAGCTCGGACCGTGGGGCGTCACCGTGAACGCCTACGCCCCGGGCATGGTGCCCACCGCCATGAACGGGTTCGCCGAGATGCCGGCCGCGGCGCAGGACCGCCTGCTCGACACGCTGTCGCTGCGGCGCTGGGAGAGCGCCGACGACGTCGCGGACCTGCTGCTGTTCCTGGCCAGCGACGCGGCCTCCTACATCACGGGCACGCTGGTCGACGTCTCGGGCGGCAAGCTGGCCACCCAGATCCCCAGCCGCGCCTACGAGGCGCCGGGTGCGCCGCCGCCACCCGCCTGAGTCCGCCCCTCACCCGGCGCGCAGTCCACGCCGGTAGGCCCCCGGGGAGCACCTGCACGCCCGGGTGAACTGCGCGTAGAGGCTGCTCTGCGAGCCGAAGCCCGCGGTGTGCGCGATCGCCGCGGTCGTCATCGACGTCGTGACCAGCAGGCGCTGCGCCTCCGCGACCCGGAACCGGACGAGGTGCTCCCCGAGCGTGACGCCCAGGGTCTGCCGGAAGAGCGTGGTGGCGTAGTTCGGGGTCAGGTCCACGGCGCGGGCGATGTCGGCCGGCGTGATCGGCTCGCGGAAGTGCTCGGCCGTGAACCGCGCCATCCGCGTCACGCGCGGGGTGTCGCGACCGGGACGGTCCGCGCGCGGTGCGGTCTCACCGGCGTGGTGGGCCGCGAGGAGCCGGCGCACGAGCGCGTGGGCCTCCAGGAGGGTCGTCTCGTCGTCCCCGCCCCGGGCGGCGTCCTGCTCCCACGAGGCGAACAGGGCCTCGACGTGGTGACCGACCGCGGCGGTCGGGACCACGAGCACCGTGCTCGTGAAGACGTCGGCGACGAAGCGGTCCGGCAGCGACCACCGCAGCACGGCGGCCAGCGGCAGGTGCACCCAGCACACGTCGCTGGCTCCGCCGCCGCGGTCGCCGTCGGCCGCGGGGGCGGTGAGCCGGTGCGGCGTCGCCGCCCAGAACAGGGCCGTGGACCCCTGCGGCACCTCGACCCGCGACCCGCCGAACAGGTACTCCAGCCGGCCCGCCACCACCACGTTGACCTCGAGGTCGTCGTGGCGGTGGAACGCGCGCATGCCCGGGGCCGGGCCCCGGTGCACCCACAGCCCGGCCGGGGGCTCCTCCGGGGCGGGAGGCACCTCCAGCGGAGCGGTCACGAGACGACGCTAGTGCGCAGCGGAGGATCCTGGAAGCCTGGGGCGCCGCGCGGGAGGACGCCGGGTCCCTGCGTTCCTACGCTCGGAGCATGACCGTTCCCCGCTCTCCCAAGATCACCATCATCGGTGCTGGTGGCTACGTCTTCCCCCTGCGCCTCATCGGCGACCTGCTGAGCTTCCCCGCGCTCCGGTCCGCCCAGCTCTGCCTCATGGACGTGCGGGCCGACAAGCTGGGGCCCGTCGCCGACGCCGCGCGCAAGCTCGCCGCGCACCACGGCTTCGACACCGACGTCGTCGAGACGACCGACCGGCGCGAGGCCCTGACGGGCGCCGACTTCGTCATCATCACCTTCCAGGTCGGCGGCGTGGAGTCCTACCGCCACGACGTCGAGATCCCGCGCCGCTACGGCGTCGACCAGACGGTCGGCGACACGGTCGGCCCCGGCGGGGTGTTCCGCTTCCTGCGCTCGGTGCCGGCCTACGAGGCCATCGCCGCCGACGCCCTCGAGGTGTGCCCGGACGCGACGTTCATCAACTACGCGAACCCCATGGCGATGGCCACGGCGTTCCTCAACGCCCGGGGACTGCGCACGGTCGGGCTGTGCCACAGCGTGCAGGGGACGACGCGGATGCTGGCCCGCACCCTCGGGGTGCCGTACGAGGAGGTCAACTACCTCTCCGCCGGCATCAACCACCAGGCGTGGATCCTGCGGTTCCGCCACGGCACCGAAGACCTGTACCCGCGCCTGCGCGAGGTGATGAGCGAGCGGCACGTGGTCGGCCGCGCGGCCGGGGAGCTGGCCGGGGACGACGGCGACCACAGCGGTGCCGCCGCCGCCGCGAGCACCTACGAGGGCGGCAACGAGCAGGTGCGCACCACCATCATGAACGCGTTCGGCTACTTCGAGACGGAGTCCAGCCACCACGCCTCGGAGTACCTGCCGTACTTCCGCAAGAACCCCGAGATGGTGCAGCAGTACGTCCCCGAGCGCTGGGACTACTACGAGATCTGCTCGGCGCACGACGACCAGGGCGACATCGACACCCAGCTGGACAAGCTCAAGGAGAAGCTCGAGCCGAGCGTCGAGTACGGCGCGAGCATCGTGAACTCCGTCGTCACGGGCGTGCCGTCCGTCGTCTACGGCAACGTCCCGAACGCGACCGGCGTGATCGCGAACCTGCCGGCCGACGCGTGCGTCGAGGTGCCGTGCCTCGTCGACGAGAACGGCGTGCAGCCCACGGCCGTCGGGGCCCTGCCCCCGCAGCTCGCGGCGCTGAACCGCACGAACATCGGCGTCCAGACGCTCGCGGTGTCCGCGGCGCTGACGGGGAACCGCGAGAACGTGTTCCACGCGGTGGCGCTGGACCCGCTCACGAGCGCGCTGCTGACGCTCGAGCAGATCCGCGCCATGACGGAGGAGCTGACCGCCGCGCACGCCGACCTGCTGCCCTCCGCGCTGCGGTAGCCGGCCCCTCGGGTCAGAGGGGGTTGATGAGGCGCTGGAGGAACCGCCGCGTCCGGACCTCGCGGGGGTCCTCCAGCACCGCGGCGGGCGTGCCCCGCTCGACGATGACGCCACCGTCGAGGAACAGCACCTGATCGGCGACCTGCTGCGCGAAGCGCATCTCGTGGGTCACCACGGCCATCGTCCAGCCCTCGGCGGCGAGGTCCTTCATGACCACGAGGACCTCCCCGACGAGCTCGGGGTCCAGCGCGGACGTCGGCTCGTCGAACAGGACGATCTCGGGGCGGACGGCCAGCGCCCGGGCGATGCCGACGCGCTGCTGCTGGCCGCCGGAGAGCTGGTGGGGGTGCTGGTCGGCCTTCTCGGCCAGCCCGACCCGCTCCAGCAGGGCCATCGCCTCGGCGCGGGCCTGCTCCGGGGGCCGGCGCTGGACGACGACCGGGCCCTCCACGACGTTCTCCAGCACGGTCAGGTGCGGGAAGAGGTTGTGGGCCTGGAAGACCATCCCGCTCTGCGCCCGCAGCCGGGCCCCCGCGCGCGCGAGTGCGCGCCCCGACAGCGCGGGACCGAACTCCACCGAGACGTCGCCCACGCGCACCGTCCCCGCGTCCGGCACCTCGAGGGCGTTGAGCGAGCGCAGGACCGTCGTCTTGCCCGACCCCGACGGTCCGATGAGGACGGTCACCGACCCGGCGGGTGCGTCGAGGTCGATGCCGCGCAGGACGTGGTTGGCCCCGAAGGACTTCTGCAGCCCCCGGACCTCCAGCAGCGGTGGTCTCACGTTCCCGTCCACTCGGGCGTCCTCCCTCACGTGGCCACGAACCGGTCGAGCCGGGTCTCCGCGCGGGTCTGCGCGAAGGACAGGACGAGGCAGACGACCCAGTAGTAGACCGCCGCGATCCCGTAGAGCAGGAAGAACTCGTACGTCGGGCCGGCGATGATCGACGCCGCGCGCAGCACCTCGGTCACCTGGACCGCTGAGGCCAGCGAGGTGTCCTTGACCAGCGAGATGAGGGTGTTCGACAGCGGCGGCACCGCCACCCGCGCCGCCTGGGGCAGGACGATGCGCCGCAGCGTCGTCGCGCGGCCCATGCCGATGGTCATGGCCGCCTCGGTCTGCCCCTTCGGCACCGCGAGGATGGCCGCGCGGATGACCTCCGAGGCGTACCCGCCGACGTTGAGGCTGAAGGCGATGACCGCGCTGAGGAACGGGTCGAGCGGGAAGCCCGCCGAGGGCAGGCCGTAGTAGATGAGGAACAGCTGCACCAGCAGCGGCGTCCCGCGGATGATCGAGACGTAGAACCGCGCCACGCCCACGAGGGGGGCGATCCCGGACAGCCGCATGAGCGCGACGACGAGGGCGAGCACGAGCCCGAACACGAAGCTCAGGGCGGTCAGCGGGATGGTGCCCGTGACCATCCCCTCGGCCAGCGGCAGCAGCGACCGCCGGACCAGGTCCCAGGTGCTCTCGTCCACGCCCGCTCCTCGCCGCCGCCGCTACCGGGTCAGCCGGCCGCCGGCCCGGAGACGTCCTCGCCGAACCACTTCTGGGAGATCGTCGCCAGCGTCCCGTCGGTCTTGAGCGTGGCGAGGGCGTCGCTCACCTGCTGCGCGGTGTCCTCCTCGCCCTTGCGGAACACGAAGCCCTGCTCGGTGGTGTCCGTGGTCATCGTGGCGATCTTGATGCTCGTGTCGCCGGTCGTCTTGAGGTAGTCGAGGATCGCGAGGTTGTCGTTGATGGTCACGTCGACCCGGCCCTGCTTGAGCAGCGTCACGGCCTGCGCGAGCCCCTCGACACCCTCGACCTCCGCGCCGGCGTCGGTCGCGGTCTGGGCCCAGTTGCTGCTCAGCGACTGCGCCGAGGTCTTGCCCCTGACGTCCGCCAGCGAGGTCACCGAGGTGTCGTCGGCCCGGGTCACGACGACACCGGTCGAGACGGTGTACGGGGTGGAGAACACGTACTTCGCCTGCCGCTCGGGGGTGATCGAGACCTGGTTGGCGATCCCGTCGTAGCGCCGGGCCTCCATGCCCGCGAAGAGCGAGTCGAAGTTGTTCTCCGAGAACTCCACGTCGCGACCCAGCTGCTCGCCGACGGCCTTCGCGACCTCGACGTCGTAACCCGTCAGCGCGTCGGTCTCCGGGTCGTGGAAGCTGTAGGGCGAGTACGTGCCCTCGGTGCCGAAGGTCAGCGCCTCCTGCGAGGAGCCGGACCCCGACGAGCCCGCGCTGCCGGTGGTGGCGTCACCACCGCAGGCGGCCAGGAGGCCGGTGAGGGCGAGGGCGCTGAGGGTGCCGAGGGTCCTGCGACGCATGAGTGGGGTGTCCTCCTGTGGATGGGACGCCCGCCGTGGACGCCCGGTGGTGCAGCGACGGGACGGGACGGGATGTTCCCGGGGCACGCGGGCGGTGCGCACGTCACCTACCCCGCCCGGCGCGGTCCTCACGTGTAGAGCGTGAAGTCCGGGTGCGCACCGGTGACGAAGTGCTCGCCCACCTCGCGCGCCTTGTACTGCACCGGGTCGTGCAGGGTGTGGGTGCGGACGTTGCGCCAGAACCGGTCGAAGCCGTAGCGGTTGCCGGTCGCGCGGGCGCCGGTCACCTCGTAGATCGCCGACGTCGCCTCGACCGCCAGGTCGGAGCTCACGACCTTCAGCGCCGCGACCTCCTCGGCCAGCTCGCCGCGCTCGTGCCACGTCAGGTCCGCGCCGCGCGCGGACGCCGCCTGCAGGTGCGCGCCCACGCTCGCGCCCAGGGCCTCGGCGGCGCGCAGCCGCGCCACGAGCCGGCCGTAGGTGGCCAGCACGTACGGGTCCTCGGTGGCCGAGGCGGCGCCGGAGAGCAGCCACGGCCGCGACGTCGTCCGGGTGTACTCGGCGGCCGTCTCCAGCGCACCCCGCGTCACCCCGAGGTAGAAGTGGCCGAAGGCGGCCTGGATCGCGGGCGTCACCAGCGAGCCGAACGGGGAGACGTCGCCCGCGCTCGTGCTGCCGAGCACCTGCTCGTCGGCGACCGCCACGTCGTCGAAGCGGACGCTGCCGCTGGCCGACAGGCGCTGCCCGAGGTTGTCCCAGTCGCCGCCCTTGACGAAGCCCGGGGCGTCGCGGGGCACGACGACCAGCAGGGTGCGGCCCGTGTCGGAGGCGACGGCCCCCGCCACGGTCACGTCCCCCGTGCTCGCCCCCGTGGCGAAGCTCTTCGTCCCGCGCAGCACGTACCCGGTGCCTGCGCGGTCCAGGCGCAGGTCGGGGTCGACCGGGTTGACGGCGTCGCCCCACAGCCACTGGTGGGCCGCGGTCGGCACCCCCCAGCGCCGTCGCCCCTCGTCGTCGGCCACCCACACGAGGTTCTGCGCGTTGACGTAGTGGTAGGCGAGCAGCTGGGCGATGGAGCCGTCGGTGCGGGCGACCTCCGCGACCACGCGCAGCGCCGTCGCCCACCCCGCGTCCGCCCCCCCGACCTCGGTGGGCAGCAGCAGGGAGGGCAGGCCCGAGCGCCGCAGCAGCCCGGCCTCCGCGAGCGGTTCCGCGCCCGCGCGGTCGCGTTCGAGGGCGTCGACCGCGAGCTCGTCGGCGACGGCGCGGGCGGTCGCGACGGCCTCGGCCGCGCTCACGCCGGGGCGGGTGGTGCGGGGGGTGTCCAGGGCGGTCATGCGGTCCTCCCTCAGACCCAGCCGTTGCGCGGCGGGTCGATGTCCGACAGGGCGTGGTTGCCGAGGTGCCGCAGCTTCGAGCGGCGGGGGTCGTGCAGGGTGTGGGTGCGGGCGTTGCGCCAGTGCCGGTCCAGGTTCAGGTCGGTGCTGGCGGAGCGGGTGCCGACGAGCGCGAACACGTCGCTGGAGATGCTCACGGCCGCGGTGTCGGCCGACGCGCGGGCGGCGGCCACGGCGAGCGACGCCTCCGCCGCGGACTCCTCGGTCAGGTCGGCGCGAGCGGCGTCGATCGCGTCGCCGGCCTCGCGCAGCAGGGCGTGCGCGGCGCGGGCGCGCAGCACGAGCTCGCCGAACTCCTGCACGACGAGCGGGTCCTCCGCGGCGCTCGTGACCCCGAACTCCGGCCACGGGCGGGCCACGGTGCGCACCAGCTCCCGCGCGTCGCGCAGCGCGGCCTCGGCGATGCCCACGTCGACCGCGGCGTGGATGTAGTTGCCCAGCGCGCCGAACGTCTCGGCCTGCTCGAACATCCGCCCGGCCGGGAGCACGCGGTCGGGGTCCACGAGCACCTGCTCGAAGCGGACCGTCCCGCTGCCCGTGGTGCGCTGGCCCATGCCCCGCCAGTCGTCGACGACCGTCACGCCGGGGTGGTCGGCCGGGATCCACGCCGCGACGAGGCGGCCCACCGGGTCGTCGCTGCGGTCGGTCGCGTAGATCGGGATCCACGCCGCGAACGGGGTGCCCGTGCCGTAGTGCTTGGTCCCGTCGACGAGGTAGCGCCCGTCCGGCTGCCGCTCGAAGCGGATGTCGTACTCCCACGCGGTCCGGCTGCCGCGTTCGGACAGCGCGTTGCCGAAGTGCCGGCCGGCGAGGACCTCGCCGTAGAAGAACTCCTGCTGCGCCGGGGTGCCGACGTGGTGGACGACGTCGACGAAGAAGAAGTGGTTCTGCGGGATCTGGCCCACGCTGGAGTCTCCGCGCGCCAGTTCGACGATCACCTCGCCCAGGACGCGGGCGCCCACGCCCGCCCCGCCGAACTCCGTGGGCACCGTGATGCCGAGCAGGCCCGAGGCGGCGAGGCGGGCCACCTCGGCGTGCGGGAGGCGCCGCTCCGCGTCGCGCTCGGCGTCGCCCTTCGCGAGCTCCGCCCCGAGCTCGCGCGCGAGCTCGAGCGCCTCGACCCCGTCGCGCACGACGTGGGCGCTCACGCGGGGACCCCGGACAGGGCGGACGCAGCCGCGGCGGGTGCCGCGGCGGCGGCTCCGGAGGCGGTGGGCACGCGCCGGTGCGCGGCGCCCGGGTGGTCGTCGCGCAGCCGGACCTGGCCCCTGCCGTAGATGTTCTCGCGCAACGTCTCTCCTTCGTAGTCGCGCGGGACGAGACCCCGGCGCTGCAGCTCGGGCACGACGAGGTCGACGAGGTCGACGAACGTGCCGGGGGTGATGGCGTAGGCCAGGTTGAAGCCGTCGACGTCGCCCCGGGCGACCCAGCGCTCCATCTCGTCGGCCACCGTCTGCGGGCTGCCCACGACGACGGCGCCCATCCCGCCGATGCCGACCCAGGAGGCGATGTCGCGCGGGGTCCAGTCGCGGTCCGGGTCCGCGCTGGAGAACGCCGCGACGGCGCTCTGCACGGCGTCGGTCTCGACGTAGCGCAGCGGCTCGTCCGGCGGGTAGGTCGAGAGGTCGAGCCCGCTCCACCCGCCGTACAGCGCGAGTGCCCCGTCGTGGGAGACGTAGCGCGCGTACTCCTCGTACTTCGCCCGCGCCTCCTCGTCGGTGGGGGCGGTGACGACGGTCATGAGCGTGAGCACCTTGACGCTGCGGGGATCTCGCCCGGCCGCGGCCGTGCGGGCGCGCAGGTCGTCGACCCACGGCCGGACGACCTCCGGCGTGGTGGCCGTGGTGAACACGGCCTCGCCGTGGCGGGCGGCGAAGTCGAGCCCGCGCGGGGACGCGCCGGCCTGGAAGATGACCGGGGTCCGCTGCGGCGAGGGCGCGGTGAGGGAGATGCCGGGCACGTCGTAGAACTCGCCGTGGTGCTCGATCGGGTGGACCTTCGCGGGGTCGGTGAACACGCCCGCCTCGCGGTCGGCCACGAGCGCGCCGTCCTCCCAGGAGCCCTCCCACAGCTTGTAGACGACCTCCATGAACTCCTCGGCCAGCTCGTAGCGCTGGTCGTGGCGGATCTGCCGCTCCAGGCCCAGGTTGCGCGCGGCGCTCTCGAGGTAGGACGTGACGACGTTCCAGCCGACCCGGCCGTTCGTGTAGTGGTCCAGCGTCGCCATGCGGCGCGCGAAGGCGTACGGCTTCTCGTAGGTCAGGGACACCGTGACCCCGAACCCCAGGTGCTCCGTCACCGCGCCCATGGCCGCCACCGCGAGGAGCGGGTCGCCCACCGGCACCTGGGTGCCCTCGCGCAGCGCCGTCTCGGGGCCGTCGCGGTAGACGTCGTAGACGCCCAGGACGTCGGCGATGAACAGCGAGTCGAACCGGCCGCGCTCGAGCAGCTGCGCGAGCTCCGTCCAGTACCGGATGTCGTCGTAGCGGTGCGACTGGTCCTCGGGGTGGCGCCACAGCCCGGGGGACTGGTGGCCCACGCAGGTCATGTCGAAGGCGTTGAGGTGGACCCTCTTGGTGGGGGGCTGGGTCATCTGCGGGGCTCCAGGTGGG
>NZ_JAAALN010000085.1 GCF_009906795.1 Kineococcus siccus | reverse complement strand
TCCGTGCGCTGCTCGTGGCGCGCGCGGGCGCGCTCGTGCGCCTCGGCGGCCGCCCGGTGCGCGGCGTCGGCGTCCGCGGTGGCGCGCTCGCGCCGGTCGCGCAGCTGGGCGAGGGCGGCGACGACCTCGCGGTGCCCGGCCGCCGCGCGCTCCGTCTCGCGGCGGTGCTGCCCCAGGCGCTCGCGGGCCGCCACGAGGCGGGCGTGCCGCTCGACGTCGCCCGCGACCTCGGCCAGCCCGCGCTGCGCCGCGGCGGCCTCGGCCCGGGCGCTCTCGTGCTCCTCCAGCGCGGCCCGCAGCCGCCCCGTCGGCCGTCCCGTCGCCGTGAAGAACTCCGCGGCACGCTGCGCGACGGCGCCCAGCAGCGTCTCGGAGTCGTCGGAGGCGCTGGTCGTTCCCGCGGCCGCGTCGAGGGCGGCCGTCAGCGCGCTGCTGCCGCTGAGGGCCGTCGTGTCGAGCGGGGTGCCCTGCAGCAGCCGCAGCGCCCGCCACAGCCCCTCGTCGAGCGTCTCGGCGAGGATCTGCTGGACGCGGGCGTGCGCCTCCTCGCCCGTGGCCTGCTCCGGGCGCGGCGCCGTGACCGTGAGGGTCGTCGCGGGGCGCTGGTGCCACTGCTTGCGGTAGGTGAACCGGTAGGGCCCGGAGCTGAGCTCGGCCTCGACGGCGCTGGGCGCGTCGCGGTGCACGGGCTTGGCGGCCAGGACCCACGCCTTCTTCGACGAGTGCTTCTCCGTCAGCAGCATGTCGAGGGCGTCGACCATCGAGGTCTTGCCGATCTCGTTGGCGCCCTCCAGCACCACGACGCCGGCGTCGGGCAGGACCAGCTCGCGGTGCTCGACGCCGCGGAAGTCGTCCAGCCGCAGGCGGTGCAGCCTCACGCGGGGGCCGTCCCCGACCCGCCCGCGAGGCGGAAGAGCAGCGACAGGGCGTCGCGCGCCGTCTCGGCGGCCGGCCCCTCCGCGGCCGCGGCCGCGGCGAGCTCGGCGACCGCGCCGTCGGCGAAGCCCCCGACGCCCAGCTCGCGGAGCTCGTCGTCGTCGGCGTAGACGGCGAGGTCGCTGTGGCGGTCCCACTGCTGGACCCCCGCCAGCAGGTGCGCCTGCGTCGCCAGCAGGTCGTCGAGCAGCGCCTTCTCCCGCAGCGACAACGACCCCGACAGGGTCAGCGTCAGGACCGTGCGGTCCTTGGCCGGCAGGGCCGCGAGCCGCGCGGCGAGCGCCTCGACGTCGGCCGCCGAGTCCAGCTCGGCCCGCACCACGGGGAAGGCCCACGTCCCGACGCGCACGGGCTCCACCTTCGGCGGCGAGGCGTCGCTGACCTCGACGACGAGGACGTTGCCCGGGTCGCGCTCGACGCGGTCGGTGACCTCCTGCGTGCCGGAGTACCAGACGGCGCCCGAGGAGCCCACCTGCGTGGTCGAGTGCCGGTCGCCCAGCGCCACGTAGTGCAGCCGGCCCGCGGCGACGGCGTCCTCCAGCGGCGCGAGGGCGATGCGCGCCGGGTCGTCCCGGTCGGGGCTCAGCTCGTCGACCGCTCCGTGCCCCACGACGATCCGGACGGTCCCGTCGGCGGGCAGGTCGGGCGTGGCCGCCGCGACGAGGTCGCACAGCGGCCGCTTGGACGTCCACGGGGCGGCGACGAGCTCGACGCCGGGCCGGACCTCGTGCACCCCCGGGGTGTCGAGCACGACCACGCCGGGCGCCCGGCGCACCGCAGCGGAGGCGAGCACGGACGAGGCGTCGAGCGGGTCGTGGTTGCCGGGCAGGAGGTAGACGGGGACGTCGAAGGCCGCGAGCGCCTCCAGCGCGCGCGCCACGGTGCGGGCCCCGACGGCGTTGGACTCGAACACGTCACCGCAGACCACGACGAACTCGGCGTCGGCCTCGCGGGCCACGGAGGCGATGCGGCGCAACGCGTCCGTGCGGGCGGCGGTGTAGCGCGGCTGCGCGTCGGCGTCGAGGAAGTGCCGGGTCATGCCGAGCTGCCAGTCCGCGCTGTGCACGAAGCGCACCGACGAGTTCTCCATGTCCGCGACGGTAGGTCAGCCCTCCGACAGGGCCCCGCAGGACGCGCCGGGCCCGGGCGGCGTCCTCCTCAGCGGGGCAGGCCGCTCGCGCGCCAGCCGTTCGCCCCGGCGACGGGCGGCAGGCCCAGGACGTGGCGGGGGTCCGACCACGACGACGCGGGCTCCGGCGGGACCGGGACGGGCTGCACGGTGCGGATGCGGGCCAGCACCACCGTGAGGGCGGCGAGCTCCTCGGGTTCGGGGTGGCCGCGCTCGATCCGCATCGAGCTCAGCACGTCGGTCACCGCCTCGACGGCGGGCGTCTCCTCCTGCGCGCTCACAGCGGGATGTTCCCGTGCTTCTTGGGCGGCAGCGTCGAGCGCTTGGTGGCCAGCGCCCGCAGCGCCCGGGTCACCTGCACGCGCGTCTGCGAGGGAGCGATGACGGCGTCGACGTAGCCGCGCTCCGCGGCCACGTACGGGTTCGCGAGCTCGGCCTCGTACTCCTCGACGAGGGCGCGGCGGGTCTCCTCCACGTCGCCGCCCGCCGCCTCGGTCTCCTTCAGGGCGCTGCGGTGCAGGATGTTCACGGCGCCCTGGGCGCCCATGACGGCGATCTGCGCGGTGGGCCAGGCCAGGCACACGTCGGCGCCCATCTCCTTGGAGCCCATGACGATGTAGGCGCCGCCGTAGGCCTTGCGCGTGATGACCGTGACCAGCGGGACGGTCGCCTCGGCGTAGGCGTAGAGCAGCTTCGCGCCGCGGCGGATGATGCCGCCCCACTCCTGGTCGGTGCCCGGCAGGAACCCGGGGACGTCGACGAAGGTGAGGACGGGGACGTTGAACGCGTCGCACAGCCGCACGAACCGCGCGGCCTTCTCGGAGGCGTCGATGTCCAGGGTCCCCGCCAGCTGCTGCGGCTGGTTGGCGACGACGCCGACCGTGCGGCCCTCGACGCGGCCGAACCCCGTGAGGATGTTCGGCGCGAACAGCTCGTGCACCTGGAGGAACTCGCCGTCGTCCAGGACGTGCGCCACGACGTCGACCATGTCGTAGGGCTGGTTCGCCGAGTCCGGGACGATGGTGTCCAGCACCAGGTCGTCCTCGTCGACGGCGAGGCCCTGCGGCAGGTCCGCCGGCAGGACGGGCGTCTCGGACAGGTTGTTGGACGGCAGGAACGACAGCAGGTCGCGCACGTAGGCGATCGCGTCGTCCTCGTCGGGGGACAGGTGGTGCGCGACGCCCGAGCGCGACGCGTGCGTGCGGCCGCCGCCGAGCTCCTCGAAGCCCACGTCCTCGCCCGTGACGGTGCGGATGACGTCGGGGCCCGTGACGAACATGTGCGAGGTCTCCTCGACCATCACCACGACGTCCGTCAGCGCGGGGGAGTAGACGGCCCCGCCCGCGCAGGGGCCGAGGATGAGGGAGATCTGCGGGACGACGCCCGAGGCGTGCACGTTGCGCCGGAAGATGCGCGCGTACTGCACGAGGGACGCGACGCCCTCCTGGATGCGGGCGCCCCCGCCGTCGTTGATGCCCACGACGGGGCACCCGGTGGTGGCGGCGAACTCCTGCAGCGCGGCGATCTTCGCGCCGTGCACCTCGCCCAGCGACCCGCCGAACGCCGTGAAGTCCTGGGCGTAGACGGCCACCGTGCGCCCGTCGACCGTGCCGTGGCCCGTGACGACCCCGTCCCCGTCGACGTGCTTGCTCGCCATGCCGAAGGCGGTCGCGCCGGAGCGGGCGAACGCGGCGGTCTCGACGAAGGAGTCCTCGTCGAGCAGGGCGGCGATGCGCTCGCGGGCGGTCTTCTTGCCGCGGGGGTGCTGCTTGGCGGCGGCGCGCTCGTCCGCCGCGACCCCCGCCTCGTGCGCGCGCCGCTCGAGCTCGGCCAGCTTCCCGGCGGTCGTGCGCGAGGCGGCGACGAGGTCGCCGACGGGCTCCGGGCTGGCGACGGACGCCTCAAGACCACTCACGGGTCCGCAGCTTAGGGGGCTCGGGCGCGCGAGCACCCCGGCCCGGTACCTTGACGTCGAGACTGGACCGCAGTGGAGTCCACGCGGACGGGCGACGGAGACACCGGCGCCCCGGCCCGGTGGAGCGTCAGGAGAGGACAGCACGTGGCGAAGATCAAGGTGCAGGGACCGGTCGTCGAGCTCGACGGCGACGAGATGACCCGGATCATCTGGCAGGCGATCAAGGACCGGCTGATCCACCCCTACCTGGACGTCGACCTGCAGTACTTCGACCTGGGCATGGAGAGCCGGGACGCGAGCGACGACCAGATCACGATCGACGCGGCGCACGCGATCCAGAAGGCCGGCGTCGGCGTCAAGTGCGCGACCATCACGCCCGACGAGGCGCGCGTCGAGGAGTTCGGCCTCAAGAAGATGTGGCGCTCCCCGAACGGGACGATCCGCAACATCCTGGGCGGCGTCATCTTCCGCGAGCCCATCATCATCTCGAACGTGCCGCGGCTCGTCCCGGGCTGGACCAAGCCCATCATCGTCGGCCGGCACGCCTTCGGCGACCAGTACCGCGCGACGGACTTCCGGTTCCCGGGCGAGGGCACGCTGACCGTGACCTTCACGCCGAAGGACGGTTCCGCGCCCATCGAGCACGAGGTGTTCCAGGCCCCCGGCGCCGGGGTGGCGCTGGCGATGTACAACCTCGACGAGTCGATCCGCGACTTCGCGCGCGCCTCGCTGAACTACGGCCTGGCCCGGAACTACCCGGTGTACCTCTCGACGAAGAACACGATCCTCAAGGCCTACGACGGCCGGTTCAAGGACATCTTCGAGGAGGTGTTCCAGGCGGAGTTCAAGGAGAAGTTCGCCGCCGCGGGCGTCACCTACGAGCACCGCCTCATCGACGACATGGTCGCCGCGTCCCTGAAGTGGGAGGGCGGCTACGTGTGGGCCTGCAAGAACTACGACGGCGACGTGCAGTCCGACACGGTCGCGCAGGGCTTCGGCTCGCTGGGCCTCATGACGTCGGTGCTGTACTCCCCGGACGGCAGCGTCGTCGAGGCGGAGGCCGCGCACGGCACCGTGACGCGGCACTACCGCCAGCACCAGCAGGGCAAGCCCACGTCGACGAACCCGATCGCGTCGATCTACGCCTGGACGCGCGGCCTCGCGCACCGCGGCGCGCTGGACTCGACCCCCGAGGTCACGGGCTTCGCGGAGACGCTCGAGGACGTCGTCGTCAAGACGGTGGAGAGCGGCAAGATGACCAAGGACCTCGCGCTGCTGGTCGGCCCGGAGCAGGGCTTCCAGACGACCGAGGAGTTCCTCGCGAGCCTCGACGAGAACCTGGCCGCCCGCCTCGGCTGAGCGCGCCACGCACCGGACGGCCCCGCACGCTCGCGTGCGGGGCCGTCCGCGTCCCTAGGATCCGCGGGTGACCTCCCCCGCCGCGGCCCCGGCCGCGCCCTCCGCCCGCCGGCAGGTCGTCGTCGACACCGACACCGGACTCGACGACGCGCTCGCGCTGCTGCACCTGGCCGGTTCCCCGCACGCCGACGTCGCCGCCGTCACGACGGTCTACGGCAACTGCGGCGTGGAGGACGCCGCGCGCAACGCCGCCCACGTGCTGCGGCTGGCCGGTCTGGGCCACGTCCCGCTGTCCCTGGGCGCCCGCGGGCCGCTGGAGGGGGAGGCGCACATCGCGGGCTACGTGCACGGCCACGACGGGCTGGGCGACCTCGGGCTGGACCGCCCCGACCCGGACGTGACGCCGGAGACGTCCGCGGAGCAGCTCGTGCGGCTCGCGAACGCGGCCCCGGGCCGCTACGACCTGCTCGCCCTGGGCCCGCTGACCAACGTGGCGCTCGCCCTGCGGCTGGACCCGCTGCTGCTGACGAAGCTGCGCTCGGTGGTCGTCATGGGCGGCTCCGGGCCCTACCGCCCGCTGGGCGAGGTCCTCATGGTCGACGCCAACGTGCAGAACGACCCGGCCGCGGCGCGGGCGCTGCTGGCGGCCGAGCGGCCGGCCGCGGACACCGTGACCCTCGTCGGGGTGGACGTCACCGCCACCGTGGTGCTGGAGGAGGCCGCGGTCGAGAGCCTGCGCCGCGCGGGGACGGCCTGGGGCGACTTCGCCGCGGCCACGCTCGACGCCTACGCGGACTTCTACGTGCACGAGTGGGGACGCAGGGTCTCGCCCGTCCACGACGGGCTCGCCGCGGGTCTGCTGGCCCGCCCGGAGCTCGTCACCGGCACCGTCAGCGGGCCCGCCGCGGTGCTGAGCAACGGGTTCGCCACCCGGGCCCGCGTCCTGCGGCTGCCGGACGGCACCCCGCCCGCCGTGCGCCCGGAGCACCCGCCGATGCCGGCGGTCACGGCCGTGACGGCCGTGGACCGGCGCGCGTTCCTCGCCGACTTCGTCACCACGCTCGCGCAGGGGTCGCCGCGCTGAGGGTGCACACCCGACGTGCGGACGGCACCGCCGCAGCCGGGGCTGCGACGGTGCCGTGGTGCGCGGGCGCCGGTCAGGTGGCCGAGCCGACCGCCCGGGTCGCCGGGATGTAGCCGTAGGGCAGGACGCCGTCGAGGCGGGTCTGGTCGCCGTCCTCGCCGAAGACCTCCAGCTGCAGGGTCGGGGCGAGCGTGCCGCCGTAGACGGGGCCGTCCGGGCCGGGGATGGTGTCGATGAAGCTCTCCACCAGCAGGTTCGGCATGACGAAGTGCGAGTAGTTCTGCAGGGGCGCGTCCTCGGGGTTGCCCAGGACGAGGGCCGAGCCGTTCAGCGGCCGGTAGTCGCTGCGCAGCCCGTCACCCACGAAGCCGTACAGGCCGTCGGGGCCGGTGAGCCCCGGCGCGAAGGTGAACTGGTGGCTGATCGTCCAGAGGTAGTACTGACCGTCGCGGATGACCAGGTGCGGACGCTCGGTCTGCTGGTTCACGCACTCGGCGGACAGCAGCGGCGGGAGCAGCGTCCAGTCCTGCTCGGCCTCGCCGTCGAGCTCGTCGTCGACGTCGTCGAGGTGCATGAGGCCGATGTTGCCCGTGTAGAACCGGGCGTCGGCCGGCACCTCGTGACCCGCGGGCACGTCGCCGATCTCGGCCGGGTCGCACGTGTGGCTCCCCGCGACACCGGCGTTGTTGCCCTCGAACAGCGCGTAGATCTCGCCGTCGACCGGGTCGCGGAACACGAACGGGTCGCGGAACGCGTAGATGATGGGCCCGGCCATGGACTGCTCCATGGTCTGGTACAGCTCGCCGTCGGCCTCGGCCACGATCTGGTGGTCGTCGAAACCGCGGAAGAACACGCCGTCGTCGTCGGTCGCGATCGTGCCGGCCGCGTGCGCGAGGCGCTGCAACGGGTCCCCGTTGTTGGCGCCGTAGCCGCCACCGGGCAGGGGGATCGTGGGGGGCGAGTCGTCGCTGCCCGAGGCGGTGTAGAACGTGTGGATCTCGTCGTCCTCGGTCAGCACCGTGGAACCCGCCCACTCGCGCAGGCCGAACGAGGCGTCGTCGGGGAACAGGTGGCCGCCGTAGGTCCAGTCGCGGCCGTTCTTCGAGAAGAAGTAGCCGATGCGCGCCTGCCAGTGCCGGTCGCCGAAGAACAGGCCCTCGCGCGGGGCGGTGAGGGAGAAGATGACGTTGTAGCCGTTGTAGCTGACCGGGTTGCCCTCGAGGTCGGTCAGCGGCCAGGTGTCCCAGACCCACACCTCGTCGGTCATGGTCGGGAACGAGGTGGGGATGAGCGGCGTGGCGTTGGTCTCGTCGGTCGCGATCTCGAGCGCCTGGCCCCGCGTCCAGTTGGCGGTGTACTCGGCCCGCGGGTCGAGCACCGCCTTGGTCGTGACGGGCCTGGGCGGCTCCGGTGCGGCGGCCGCGGCGTGCGCGCCCGTGAACAGCAGGGCGGTCGAGACCGCCAGTGCCAGTGGTGTCCTGCGTCGTGTCATGGGCTGTGGACCTTCCCCGGGGAGCCGTGCGGCCGCCGTCCACCGTGACGGGGCCGGGCGTGAGCGAGCGGAACGGGCTGGGCGTCACCCCGTCGACCGCGTCGCCGGCGGGGGAGTGGCGTGGGGTGCCCTGGTCTCTGAAGGCGTGAGCAGCGTCTGCTGTGCGTGAACTGCGTCGTTCTTGTGCTTCGCGAGGCCTCGCGGGTGCCGAAAGTACACGGGTCCTCTCGCGCTGTCACCCGTTACGGCCGTACGGGTTTGCTCACCGCCAAATAGATCGCAGAGGGCTCACCTGCAGTGAACGCAGCGTGACATCGCCGCCCTCGGCGAACAGCGCCACGCCGTCGCTGCCGGCGAGCGGGAAGATCTTGTCGGTGATGACCGCCCGCCCGTCGCCGCCGTAGACCTCCACCGACGAGCGGTCGACGTGCACGACGAGGGAGACCCGGCCGTCCTCGGCCGTCAGCGGGGCGCTGTGCTGCGCGGGGAAGGTGCTCGAGAAGGACACCTGGCCCGAGCGCCGCCGGTCGAGGAACACCTCCTGGCGGTCCGCGTCGTAGCCGACGGCGGTCCACCCCCCGGAGCCCTCCCGCACGCGCAGGCCGAAGCGCCGGGCGGTGCCCAGGTCGAACTCGGCCCGGATCTCCAGCACGTCACCGGCCGCCTCGGGCAGGTCCACGACGCCCTCGCTCACCCGCCGGGACGCCACGCTGAGCGGCTCCCGGCCGGTGGCGAGGCGCTCGAGCTCGCGGACCGGGCGCTGCACGAGCGTCGGCCGCCCGTCCACGGTCTCGAGGACGACCTCGCGCGGCAGCGCCATCGCGCCCCGCGAGCCCGTCGCGGGCGCGGCGGCCGCGTAGTCCCAGTTGTCCATCCAGGCGGCGAGGACGCGGCGCCCTCCCGGCACGCCCTCGAAGGAGCCGGCCGCGTAGTAGTCGGCGCCGTGGTCGAGCCAGCGGTAGCGCTGCAGCCGGGGCAGGGCCGGGACCGGCGACGCCACGACGTGGTCGAGCAGCACGTGGCCCCAGCGCCCGCCGTGGGAGTCCTCGACCTCCAGGCGGGCCTCCCGGCCGCGCAGGTCGCGCACGTCCCAGGACGCCCAGTCGAGGCGCTCGCTGTCGCTGCCGGTGGCCGAGCGCACCACCCGGCCGTCCACGACGAGGTTCACGGCGGTCGCGGTGCTGCGCGCGGGCACCGGCGCGTCGGTGGCCACGACGTGGTCCAGCAGCAGGTGCCCCCAGCCCGCGGTGCTCTCGTCGACGACCCGCAGCTGCGCCGTGCGGCCCTGCAGGTCCTCGACGTCCCAGCCGGTCCAGTTCAGGTACCCGGAGTCGGCGGCCGTGGCGGTGCGGACGACCTCGCCGCCGACGAGCAGCTCCACGACCGTCGCGCCGCGCTCGCTGCCGCGGGGGTTCGCCCCGCCGCCGAGGAGCATGCTCAGGTGCCGCCGCTCCAGCCGGAACTCCGGCGACGTCAGCGTGCCCGTCGCGGCGTCGGCGTCGTAGAACGTCGTGAGCAGCTTGGTGCCGACGTGGCCGCGCTCGGAGCGGTCGGGGCCGACGACGGGTGCGCGCCCGCGCAGGCTCCCCGTGGCGGTCCAGCCGGCGTCCTCGTACGTGGTCCCGTCCGGCAGCTCGAAGTCGAACAGCACGTCGCCCTCGGGGACGTGGTCCCACGCCGCCGTGCCGGGGACGTGGGGGTGCCGGCCGCCGCCGACGAGCAGGTTCAGGTGGTCGTCCTCCACCGTGAACGCCGGCGAGGTCAGCCGCCCGCGGGCCGCGTCGCCGCCGAGGATGCTGTTCACCAGCGCGCTGCCGCGGTACCCCGTGACCGCGTGCTGGCCCGGCACCGTGCCGGGGAACGGCCGGGTGCCGAAGGGCCCGGGCACGTGCGCCGGGTCGTTGCTCGGCGTCCACCCGCCGTAGGTGCCGCCCTCGAAGTCCGCCAGGACGCGCCCCGGCG
The DNA here is from genome assembly GCF_009906795.1 of Kineococcus siccus. Taxonomy (GTDB): domain Bacteria; phylum Actinomycetota; class Actinomycetes; order Actinomycetales; family Kineococcaceae; genus Kineococcus; species Kineococcus siccus. The sequence goes on along the minus strand of NZ_JAAALN010000085.1, from coordinate 6,876 downwards.
GGAGCCCGTCGGAGGCCACCGCGTCCTCGGTGGTGAAGCGCCGCCCGTCGAAGTCGCCCACGAAGTACTGGGCCCCCGAGCCGCCGGCGACCGATCCCGGGTTCAGGTTGACCACGAGCACCCAGCGCTTGCGCGCGGGGTCCCCGTCGACGGGGAGCTCGAACAGGTCGGGCATCTCCCACACGCCGTCCACGGCGTTGGCCGGCCCGAAGTCGCTCAGGTGCTCCCACGAGCGCAGGTCCGCGGAGCGGTAGAACTGCACCTTGCGCTCGGTCGACAGGGTGACCGCCATGACCCAGTACCCGCCCGGGGCGTACCAGAACACCTTCGGGTCGCGGAACTCCTTCGACCCCACGTCCAGCACGGGGTTCCCCGGGAACTTCGTGAACGTCCGGCCGCGGTCGGTGGAGTAGGCCAGCGACTGCGCCTGCCGGCCGGTCGCGGTGTCGAGGCTCGTGTAGACGGCCACCATGGCCGGTTCCTCGGGGGTGCCGAAACCGCTGGTACCGGCCACGTCCACGACGACGCTGCCGGAGAAGACGTGCTCCTGGTCGGTGAAGGGGATGGCGACGGGCAGTTCCTCCCAGTGCACGAGGTCCGTGCTCACCGCGTGACCCCAGGACATGTTCCCCCACTGATCGCCGAGGGGGTTGTACTGGTAGAAGAGGTGGTACTCGCCCTGGTGGTACACGAGCCCGTTAGGGTCGTTCATCCAGTTCGCCGCGGGCGTGTAGTGCACCTGCGGCCGCAGCGCCTCGTCGCGCACGGGCGGAGCCTCCCGGGGAGGGGCGGGGCAGCCCGCCGTGGCGGTGGTCACGGCGGCGAGCACGCCGCAGACGAGCAGCCGTCGGGCTCTCATCGCATCCTCCTGCTGACTGTGCCTGCGCTGGGAGCGCCCTGAACTGCCGAGGACGTTACCCGTGGCGGCCTCTTGATCACGCTGCGTGGGGTGTCGGCGTGGCGGATCGACACGGGACCGTCGCCGGATCGTCACGGCCCGCAGGGCGGAGCACCCTCGGGCGCGCGCGGGGACCGGGGCGACCTACGCTGAGGACGTGACCGAGGCAGGAGCGGTGGTCCAGTCGGCCGGCGACGCCGTGCGCGCGGGCGCGTCCCTGTTCTCGGGGCCCAGCTCCGGCCTCGTCGTGGCCGGTCCCCGGCCCCTGGTGCCCGGGGGCAGCGGCACGGGGCAGCTGCAGGCGCTCGCGGCGACGCTGGAGGACCAGCCGCCCGGCACGGTGGCCCTCGGTGCGGTGCCGTTCGACCCCTCCCACCCGGGGACGATGCGCCTGGGCCCCGCCCAGCGCACCCACGGCCCCGTCAACCTCGGGGGTGGCCCGCGCGTGCAGCCCGCCCTCGTCGCCGGCAGCCGTCCGGTGCCGGGCCCCGGCGGGTACGCCGACGCGGTGCGCGCGGCCCTCGCCCGCATCGCGGCGGGCGAGGCTCAGAAGGTCGTCCTGGCGCGCTCGCTCGAGCTCACCGCCCTGGGCGACTGGTCCGTGCCGGACCTGCTCACCTCGCTCGCCCGGCGCAACCCCGCCGCGACGCTGCTGGCCGTGCCCCTCGACGACCCGGCGGTCCCCGGCGGGCGCTGGCTGGTCGGCGCGAGCCCCGAGCTGCTGCTGCGCCGGCGCGGGCCGAGCGTGCTCCTGCGTCCCCTGGCCGGCTCGACGCCGCGCTCGCCCGACCCGCGCGAGGACGCGCGCCGCGCCGAGGCGCTGCTGGAGTCGGAGAAGGACCGCCGCGAGCACGCCTACGTCGTCGACGCCATCGTCGAGACGCTGAAGCCCTTCTGCCGCAAGGTGAACGCCCCCGAGCCCGAGCTCCTCTCGACACCCGCGGTCTGGCACCTGGCCACCCGCGTCACGGCCCTGCTCAGCGACGGGGCGACGACGTCCGCGGACCTCGTCGCCGCCCTGCACCCGACGCCCGCGGTGGGCGGCTCCCCGCGGGCCGCCGCGCTGGCGATCATCGCCGACGTCGAGGGCGTCGACCGCGGCTGCTACGCGGGGGCCGTGGGCTGGCAGGACGCCGACGGGGACGGGGAGTGGGTCGTCGCCGTGCGCTGCGCGGAGGCCAGGGGGCGGACGCTGCGGGTCTTCGGCGGCGCGGGCATCGTCGCGGGCTCGGACCCCCAGGCCGAGGTCGTCGAGACCGGCGCCAAGATGCGCACCGTCCTGGACGCCGCCTGCCCGCGCTGAGCTAACCTGGCCGGGCCGCGACTGGCGAGGGTGGTCACCACCGGGGAGCGGCAACGGGAGCGTCCCCGCCTCCACGGGGGTGCGCGCCCGCCGCTGTCGGGGTCGTCCGCCTGGGCCTCGCGTCGCCACCGCCGCCCGACGTGCCGAGGAGCGATCGTGACCGACGTCCTGCCCACCCCCGTCCCCACCGACACGACGGTGACCGACCGTCCGCTGTCCGAGGTCGACCCCGAGATCGCCGCTGTCCTGAACGCCGAGCTCGGCCGCCAGCGGGACACGCTGGAGATGATCGCGAGCGAGAACTTCGCGCCGCGCGCCGTGCTGCAGGCCCAGGGCTCCGTCCTGACCAACAAGTACGCCGAGGGCTACCCCGGCAAGCGCTACTACGGCGGCTGCGAGCACGTCGACGTCGCCGAGGAGCTGGCCCGCACCCGCGCCAAGGCGCTGTTCGGCGCCGAGCACGCCAACGTCCAGCCGCACTCCGGCGCCACCGCCAACGCGGCCGCCATGCACGCCCTCATCCGCGGCGGCGACGGGATCCTGGGCCTGGAGCTGGCCCACGGCGGGCACCTGACGCACGGCATGAAGATCAACTTCTCGGGCCGGATGTACGACGTCTCCTCCTACGGCGTCGACCCGCAGACGTTCCGCGTCGACATGGACGTCGTGCGCGCCACGGCGCTGTCGGCCCGCCCGAAGCTGATCATCGCGGGCTGGTCGGCCTACCCGCGCCAGCTCGACTTCGCCGCGTTCCGCGCCATCGCCGACGAGGTCGGCGCCCACCTCATGGTCGACATGGCGCACTTCGCCGGTCTCGTCGCGGCGGGCCTGCACCCCACGCCCGTCCCGCACGCCGACGTCGTGACCTCCACGGTGCACAAGACGCTCGCGGGTCCCCGCTCGGGCGTCATCCTCACCCGCGCGGAGCACGCGAAGAAGATCGACTCCGCCGTGTTCCCGGGCCAGCAGGGCGGCCCCCTCATGCACGTCATCGCGGCCAAGGCCGTGGCCTTCAAGGTCGCCGGCAGCGCGGAGTTCCGCGAGCGGCAGGAGCGCACGCTCGAGGGCGCCCGCATCGTCGCCGAGCGCCTCGTCGCCGCCGACGCCCGCGAGGCCGGCGTCTCCGTCCTCACGGGCGGGACCGACGTGCACCTCGTGCTCGTCGACCTGCGCCACTCCGCGCTCGACGGGCAGCAGGCCGAGGACCGCCTGCACGAGGTCGGCATCACCGTCAACCGCAACGCCGTGCCGTTCGACCCGCGGCCGCCCATGGTCACCTCCGGTCTGCGCATCGGCACCCCGGCGCTCGCGACCCGCGGGTTCGGGGCCGAGGAGTTCGCCGAGGTCGGCGACGTCATCGCGCAGGCGCTCAAGCCCACCTTCGACGCGGACGCGCTGCGCGCCCGCGTCGCCCGGCTCACCGAGCGCTTCCCGCTCTACCCCTCCGCCGGGGCCACGGCGTGAGCGCCACCGTCCTCGACGGCCGGGCGGCCGCGGCCGCCGTCAAGGCCGACCTGACGGAGCGCGTCGCCGTGCTCGCCGCGAAGGGGGTCGTGCCCGGTCTCGGCACGATCCTCGTGGGCGACGACCCCGGCAGCGCCTCCTACGTGCGCGGCAAGCACCGCGACTGCGCCGAGGTGGGCATCGCCTCGATCCAGGTGCAGCTGCCGGCCACCGCGACCCAGGCGGAGATCGAGTCCGAGGTCGCGCGGCTGAACGCCGACCCGGCGTGCACGGGGTTCATCGTGCAGCTGCCGCTGCCCGCGGGCGTGGACGCCAACCGGGTCCTCGAGCTCGTCGACCCGGACAAGGACGCGGACGGGCTGCACCCGACCAACCTCGGCCGCCTCGTGCTGCGCGTGCGCGAGGAGATCACCTCGCCGCTGCCCTGCACGCCGCGCGGCGTCATCGACCTGCTCCTGCGTCACGACGTCCCGCTGGACGGGGCCGAGGTCGTGGTCGTCGGCCGCGGCGTGACGGTCGGGCGGCCCATCGGGCTGCTGCTGACCCGCCGTCACCCCAACGCCACCGTCACGCTGTGCCACACGGGGACGCGGGACCTCGCGAGCCACCTGCGGCGCGCCGACGTCGTCGTGGCCGCGGCGGGCGTGCCCGGCCTGGTGACGAAGGACGTCGTGAAGCCGGGCGCCGCGGTGCTCGACGTGGGCGTCTCGCGCGTCCCCGACCCGGAGACGGGCAAGGGGAGGCTCACCGGGGACGTCGCCCTCGACGTCGTGGACGTGGCGGGCTTCGTGGCCCCCAACCCGGGCGGCGTCGGGCCGATGACGCGTGCGCTGCTGCTGACGAACGTCGTGGAGTCCGCGGAGCGGGCGGCCGGCCTGCGCTGACCCCGCGCCCGCGGGAGCCTGCGCCGACGGTGTCGCAGGCTCCCGGTAGCGTCCCGGCCGTGCCCCGAGCGAGGAAGTCACTGGTCGTCGCGACCGTCAACGTCAACGGCGTCCGCGCCGCCGTGCGGCGCGGCATGCCGTCGTGGCTCGCGAGCCGCCGTCCCGACGTCCTGCTCCTGCAGGAGGTCCGCGCCCCCGACGAGGAGCTGCGCACGGCGCTGCCGGACTACCCCTTCCTCGCCCACACCGAGGCCGCGGCCAAGGGCCGCGCCGGGGTGGCGATCGCCGCGAGGACCGAGTTCTCCGCCGTGCGGACGGGCGTGGACCCCGAGGGGTACTTCGCGACGTCCGGCCGCTGGATCGAGGCCGACCTCGACACGGCCGTCGGGCCGCTCACGCTCGTCAGCGCCTACGTGCACTCCGGTGCGGTGGGCACGCCCCAGCAGGACGACAAGATCCGGTTCCTCGACGCGATGGACGCGCGGCTCGCCGAGCTCGCCGCCGCCGCCGGGCCGTCCGGCCGCGAGGCGCTCGTCGCGGGGGACCTCAACGTCGGCCACACCGAGAACGACATCAAGAACCACAAGGGCAACCGCGGCAAGGCGGGCTTCCTCGAGGAGGAGCGCGCCCACTTCGACCACTGGTTCGACGAGCTCGGCTGGGTCGACGTCCAGCGCCGCGCCGCGGGCGACGTGCCCGGCCCGTACGCCTGGTGGAGCTGGCGCGGGCAGGCCTTCGACAACGACTCGGGCTGGCGCATCGACTACCAGCTGACCACCCCGGGGCTGGCCGCGCGGGCGGCGGACGTCCGCACCGACCGCGCGCCGAGCTACGCCGAGCGGTGGAGCGACCACGCCCCGGTGGTGGCGACCTACCGCGCCTGACCCGCCGCGGGCCGCGGCGGCAGGGCGTTGGCCGCGACGACCCCGGCGTAGAACGCGGCGCTGTCCTTCGGCGTCCGCTGCTGCGTCGCGTAGTCGACGTGGACGATCCCGAACCGCTTCGAGAAGCCGTAGCCCCACTCGAAGTTGTCGAGGAAGGACCACAGGTAGTACCCGGTCACGGGGGCGCCGGCGTCGACGGCGTCGAGCACGGCCGCGAGGTGGTCGCGCAGGTAGTCGATCCGCTGCTCGTCGTGCACGCGGCCGTCGACGACGACGTCGGGGTAGGCGGCCCCGTTCTCGGTGACGACGAGCTCCAGGCCGGGGTGCTCGGTGTGCAGGCGCAGCAGCAGTTCGCGCAGCCCGCGCGCGTCGATGCTCCAGCCCATGTCGGTGCGCGGCCCCGGCAGCTCGGGGAACTCCACGTGCGCGGTCGCGGCGATCCAGGGGCTGTGCTCGCTGGCCCCGTGCCCGTCCGCCTCCGCCCGCGGCCCGCGCCCGTCCCAGCCGCGCACGACGGTCGGGCTGTAGTAGTTCACGCCCAGCGCGTCCAGCGGCTGGTGCACGAGGTCGAGGTCCCCCGGCAGGACGAACGACCAGTCCGTGACCGACGCCGTGTCGGCGAGCACGTCGGCGGGGTAGTGGCCGCGCAGGACGGGGTCGAGGAAGACCCGGTTCTGCAGCCCGTCGACGCGCCGGACGGCGTCGAGGTCGGAGGAGCGGCGCCCCTCGGTCCGCACCCAGGCGAGGTTGAGGGTGAGTGCCACGCGGGCGGTGGGCGCGGCGCGCCGGACGGCCGCGGCCCCCAGGCCGTGGGCGAGGTTGAGGTGGTGCACGGCGGCCAGGGCGGCCGCGGGCTCGGTGCGGCCCGGGGCGTGGACGCCCGAGGCGTAGCCGAGGTAGGCCGAGCACCACGGCTCGTTGAGGGTGATGAAGGTGCGCACGCGGTCGCCGAGCGCTGCGGCCACGACCTCCGCGTACTCCCCGAACCGCTCGGCCGTGGCCCGGTTCGCCCAGCCACCGGCGTCCTCCAGCGCCTGCGGCAGGTCCCAGTGGTACAGCGTGACGGCGGGCTCGATGCCCGCGGCGAGCAGCTCGTCGACCAGCGTCGAGTAGAAGGCCAGGCCCGCCGCGTTGACGGGGCCGCTCGCCTCGGCCGTGACCTGCGGCGTGATGCGAGGCCAGGCGACGGAGAAGCGGTAGGACGTCAGGCCCAGCCCCTTCATGATCGCGATGTCCTCGCGGAAGCGGTGGTAGTGGTCGTCGGCCACGTCGCCGGTGTCGCCGTCGACGACCCGGCCGGGGGTGTGGCTGAACGTGTCCCAGATCGAGGGGGTGCGGCCGTCCTCGGCCACGGCGCCCTCGACCTGGTAGGCGGCCGTGGCGGTGCCCCAGGCGAATCCGGCGGGGAAGGCGCGGGAGGGTCCGGGGGAGTCGGGGGCGGTC
>NZ_JAAALN010000084.1 GCF_009906795.1 Kineococcus siccus | reverse complement strand
GTGCCCGGGGCACCACGCGGTCCGCCGGGGGTTTGCCCCGCGCCGCCGGGGGCACCGAGGGGGACGAGCGCCCCGACGGGGCGGGACGAGCGCAGGGAGGGCAGCCGTGGCACCGAGGTTCGTGGACGACCAGCTGAAGCAGGACCCGGAGGCGACCTCCGCGCAGTACCTGGCGTGCGTGCTGGGCGTGACCTACCTCGTCGTCGGCCTGGTCGGCTTCGCCGTGACGGGCACGATGGGGTTCACCGACCACGACCCGCAGCGGCAGGTCGCCGGGCTGACGGTCAACCCGCTGCACAACGTGGTCCACGCCGTCGTCGGCGCCCTGGGCGTCGTCGCGGTCACCCGCAGCCGCCGCGCCCGGCGCTACGGGATCCTGCTGTTCGTCGTCTTCGGCGTGCTGGCGGTCACGGGGTTCCTGGGCGGCCCGGGGCCCCTGAACGTCAACGGCCCCGACCACGTGCTGCACGCCGGGACCGCGCTGCTGGGGCTGGTCATGGCGCTCGTCCCGACCCGCGCCCAGCGGGGCACGTCCCCGCGGGTCGCCGGCTCCGCCCGCCGCTGACCGCCGCTGACCGCCGCGGGCGGCCCGGCGCCTCAGAGCTCCAGCGGCAGGCCCGCGTAGTTCTCGGCCAGGCCCGCGGCGGCCGCGCCGCTGCTCGTGACCCAGCGCAGCTGCGAGAGCTGGAGCTGGTGGTCGAAGGGGTCCTCTCCCGTGTGCAGCATCGAGGTCATCCACCACGAGAAGTGGGTGCAGCGCCACACCCGGCGCAGGGCCCGGTCGGAGTAGGACCCGGCCGGTCCCGGGTCGCCGTCGCGCAGCAGCGCGACGAGCGCCGGCGCGAGCAGCCCGACGTCGGCGACCGCGAGGTTCAGCCCCTTGGCGCCCGTGGGCGGCACGGTGTGGGCCGCGTCGCCGACGAGGAACAGCCGGCCGTGGCGCATGGGCGTCTGCACGAAGCTGCGCATGGGCAGCACGCTGCGGTCGGTGATCGGCCCCGGCGTCAGCTCCCAGCCGTCCTGGCCGTGGCCCAGGCGCAGCGCCAGCGCGTCCCAGATCCGGTCGTCGGACCAGGTCGTGACGTCGGTCCCCGCGGGCACCTGGAGGTAGAACCGGCTGACGGTGGGCGAGCGCAGCGAGTGCATGGCGAAGCCGTCGGGGTGCCAGGCGTAGATCAGCTCGTCGGTCGAGGGCGCGACGTCGGCCATGATCCCCAGCCAGGAGAACGGGTACGTCCGCTCCCACGTGGTGCGCACGCCGTCGGGCACGGCCGCGCGGCTGGGGCCGAAAGCGCCGTCGCAGCCGACGACCGCATCGGTGTCGATGCGCCGGGCGAGTCCGGTCGCGTCGGTGAACGTCACGTGCGGGGAGTCCGTCGCGAGGTCGTGCAGCGCGACGTCCGTCACCTCGTAGTGCACCTCCTGACCGCGGGCGGTGGTCGCCGCGACGAGGTCCTTCTGCACCTCGGTCTGCCCGTAGGCCCACACCGAGCGGCCGACGAGGTCCACGAAGTCGAGGTGGTGGCGCTCCCCCGGCCAGTGCAGGTGGATGCCGCGGTGCTCGGCGCCCTCGGCGCGCAGCCGCCCGTCCAGCCCGGCCTCGCGGAGCACCTCCACGGTGGAGTGCTCGAGGATGCCGGCCCGCACGCGCGCCCCGACGTAGGCCTGCGAGCGCGCCTCGAGGACGACCGAGTCGACCCCCCGGGCGGCGAGGAGGTGGGACAGGAGGAGGCCGGAGGGACCGGCCCCGACGACGACGACCTGGCTCCGCTGTGAGCGCATGGCGGATGGTAGGCACAGCCTGGCCGCCGGTCCGGCTGCCGCTTCCGCCCCGTGGAAGCCGTCGCCCGGGGAGGATGGCCGGGTGACCGCGCTCCCGCCCACCGCCGCGGGCAAGCTGCTGGCGGTGCTGGGCGCCTTCGACGCCGGGCACGGCCGGCTGCGCCTGTCCGAGCTCGCCACCCGCTCGGGGCTGACGCTGACGACGACGCACCGCATCGTGGCCGAGCTGACGGCGTGGGGGGCGCTGGCCCGGCGCGGCGACGACTCCTACGTCGTCGGGCGGCGGCTGTGGAACCTGGGGCTGCTCGCGCCCGTGCAGACCGACCTGCGGGCCGTGGCCGCGCCGTTCCTGCACGACCTGCACGCCGCGACCAAGGCCACGGTGCACCTGGCCGTGCTCGACGGCCACGAGGCGCTGTACGTCGACCGCGTCTCGGGGCGGCGGTCGCTGCCCGTCGTCAGCGAGGTCGGCGTGCGGCTGCCCCTGCACACCACGGGGGTGGGCAAGGTGCTGCTGGCGCACGCGGGCCCGGACGTCGTCGAGCGCTGCTTCGCCGGCCTGGCCGCCCGCACCGAGTGGTCGGTCACCGACGCGGGCGTCCTCGCGGCGCAGCTGGCCGCGGTGCGCCGGCAGGGCTGGGCGCTGACCGACCAGGAGATGACGGCCGGGACCTCGTCGGTCGCGGTGCCCCTGCGCGACGGCACGGGCGACGTCGTCGCGGCCGTCGGCATCGTCGTCCCGCCCTTCGAGCTCGGCTCCCCCGCGCAGCAGTCGATGGTCACGGCGCTGCGGGTCACCGCGGCGGGCATCGAGCGCAGCCTGCCGCCGGTCCCCTGAGCCGACGACGGGGCGGGGGCTCGTGACGGCCGGCTTCCGCCCCGCGGAAGGGCTCCTGCCCGGACCGGCCCGGACGTGGTTGCGTGGGACCGTCGCACCGCAGCGACCCGGGAGGAGACCAGCATGGGCCTCGAGGGCCACCCCACCGCCACGGCGCCCCGTCGCGAGGCGCCGGTCGCGGACGCCGTGCCCGGTCTGCCGCTGCCCGCCCTGCGCCGCGGGTCCGCTCCGGCCCTGCTGACGCAGGCGGACATCACCGCGGAGATCGAGGCGGAGCACGCGGTCTCCGCCGGGCTGCGCGCCCGCGGGCTGGCGGTGCCCGCCACGCGCAACGACTTCGCCCCCTACCGCAGCTCGATCCTGCGCCACCCGACCAAGGACCCGGTGCAGGCCGACCCGGAGGCCGTGGAGCTGCTGGCCCCCGTCTTCGGCGAGCGCGACGTCCACGCCCTGGAGGCGGACCTGACAGCCACGGGCGCCGGGGAGCCCGTCGGGGAGCGCATCGTGGTGACCGGCCGGGTCGTGGACGGCGAGGGGCGGCCCGTCCGGCGTCAGCTCGTCGAGGTCTGGCAGGCCAACGCCGCCGGCCGCTACGCCCACCGGCGCGACCAGCACCCCGCCCCGCTGGACCCGAACTTCACCGGCGTCGGGCGCTGCCTCACCGACGACGACGGCACCTACCGGTTCACGACGATCAAGCCCGGGCCCTACCCGTGGAACAACCACCGCAACGCCTGGCGGCCCGCACACATCCACTTCTCGCTGTTCGGGACGCAGTTCACCCAGCGGCTCATCACGCAGATGTACTTCCCCGGCGACCCCCTCTTCGCGCTCGACCCGATCTACCAGTCCACGACCGACCCGGTCGACCGCGAGCTGCTCGTGGCGCGCTACGACCACGACGTCACCCAGCACGAGTGGTGCACGGGGTACCGGTGGGACATCGTCCTGACCGGGACCCACCGCACGCGGCTCGAGGAGCCGGCGGAACCCGGCGAGGAGCACGCGTGAGCACCGCAGCGGCACGGCCCACCCCCGGCCAGACGGTCGGGCCCTTCTTCGGCTACGCGCTGCCCTACGCGGGCGACGCCCACCTCGTCCCGCCCGCGAGCCCCGGCGCGCTCTGGCTGCACGGCAGCGTGTTCGACGGCCTCGGGGCCCCCGTGACGGACGCCCTGCTCGAGGTCTGGCAGGCCGGGCCGGACGGCCGGGTGCCCCGCGCGAGCGGTTCCCTGCGCCGCGACGGGGCCACGTTCACGGGTTTCGGGCGGTGCGCGAGCGACGGCGAGGGCGGCTACGGGTTCTGGACGCGCGAGCCCGCGGCCGTCGGCCCCTCCGCGCGGTTCGTGGCCGTCACGGTGTTCGCCCGCGGGCTGCTGCACCGGCTCCTCACCCGGGCCTACCTGCCCCCCCGGGACGCGGCCGAGCAGGCTGCGCTGCAGCGCGACCGGCTGCTCGGCGGGTTGCCGCCCGAGCGGGCCCGGACCCTGCTCGCCACCCGCGAGGACGACGGGTCCGTGCGCTTCGACGTCCGCCTCCAGGGCGAGGGCGAGACGGTGTTCCTCGAGCACGACCCGCCGCGGACCCCGTGACGTCGGACCTGTTCCTGCCCGGCCTGCACCGCGCGGGGGACGCGTTCACCGACCGCGCCTTCGTGCGGGGGGCCGTCGCGGTCGAGGCGGCGTGGCTGGACGTGCTCACGGACGCGGGCCTGGCCCCCGCCGGCGGCGCGTGCCTGAGCGCGGTGGCCGACGAGGTCGACCCCGCGGCGCTCGCGGTGGGTGCGGAGGACGGGGGCAACCCCGTGCTGGGCCTGCTGGCCCGGCTGCGGCCGGTCGTGGCGGCGGCGCACGGGGACGCGGCGGCGGCCTGGCTGCACCGGGGGCTGACCAGCCAGGACGTGGTCGACACCGCCCTGCAGCTGTGCGCGCGGGACGTCCTCGTCCCCCTGCGGGCCGAGCTCGACGCGCAGGCCGACGCGCTCGTGGCGCTGGCGACCGAGCACCGGGGCACCCCGGCCGTCGCGCGGACGCTGACCCAGCACGCGCTGCCGACGACGTTCGGCCTCCGCGCGGCGGGGTGGCTGACGTCGGTCCTCGACGCGCGCGACGCGGTCGCCGCCGTGCGCCCCGCGGCCCAGGTCGGCGGCGCCGTCGGCACCCTCGCCTCGCTCGTGGACCTGCTGCACCGCCACGGCTCCGCCGATCCGCCCGCCGCGGCGACGGTGCTGGCCACCGCGCTGGCGGACCGGCTGGGCCTCCTCGCGCGGCCGGCGTGGCACACGAGCCGCCGGCCCGTGACGGTCGTCGGCGACGCCCTCGTGGCGGCCACCGACGCCTTCGGCCACGTCGCCGGTGACGTCCTGCTCGGCTCGCGGCCCGAGGTCGGCGAGCTGCGCGAACCCGCGGCCGAGGGCCGCGGCGGGTCCTCGGCCATGCCGCAGAAGCGCAACCCCGTCCTGTCCGTCCTCGTGGCCCGCACCGCGGCCGCCGCCCCCGGGCTGGCCGCCGAGCTGCACCGCGCCGCCGCCGGCGCCGCCGAGGAGCGGCCCGCGGGGGCCTGGCACACCGAGTGGGCCCCGCTGGCCCTGCTGGGCCGCTCGGCCCTCGCCGCCGCCCGGCAGCTCACCGAGGTCCTCACCGGGCTGGAGGTGGACGTCGCGGCGATGGCCCGCACGCTCGACGGGGCCCTGCCGGGCGTCCTCGCCGAGCGGCTCGTGCCGGCCCTCGCGGTCCTCCCGACGCGCGACGGCGTCCTGGGTCCCGCCGCGGCCCGGGACCTCACCCGCCTCGGGAGCCTCGCGGACCTGCGCGCGGCGACCGCGGCGGCCACGACGACCGGGCCGGCGGAGCTGGACGGGCTGCTGGCCGAGCTCACCGACCCGCGCGGCTACCTCGGCACCGCGGACGTCGCCGTCGACGCGGTCCTCGCCCGGGCCGCGGCGCGCCCGCCGTCCGGGGCGGCGCACGACACCGGAACCGGCACGGGAGGAAGCGCATGAGCGTCCTGGACGAGACCCGCCTGACCCCGGGGACGGGGGACGACGGGGCGCTGCCGCTGCTCGTCGTGGGTCCCTCCCTCGGCACCAGCAGCCGGTCGCTGTGGTCGGCCGTGGCCCGGCGGCTCACGGGCGTGGCCGTGGTCGCCGGCTGGGACCTGCCCGGTCACGGCGGCGCCGCACCCGCGGACGGCCCCCTCACCGCCGCCGGGCTGGCGGCGCGCCTCGCGGGCTTCGGCGCGGCCGTGCAGGCCGAGCGGGGCCGCGCCGGCGAGCCGTTCGCCTACGCCGGCAGCTCGCTGGGCGGCGCCCTGGGCCTCCAGCTGGCGCTCGACCACCCCGCCGCCGTCAGCGCGGTCGGGGTCGTCTGCTCCGCGGCCCGCATCGGCACCCCGGCCGCCTGGCACGACCGGGCGGCCACCGTCCGCGGCCGCGGTCTCGCGCCCGTCGTCGAGGCCACCCCGGCGCGGTGGTTCGCGCCCGGCTTCGCCGAGGCCGCCCCCGACGCCGCGGGCGCCCTGCTGGCCGACCTCGCGGCGGCGAACCCCGCCTCCTACGCCGCGGCCTGCGAGCTGCTCGCCGCCTTCGACGTCCGGGACCGGCTGCCGGGGCTCCGCGTGCCGCTGCTCGCCGTCGGCGGCGCGCTGGACCCCGTGGTCCCCCCCGCGGACCTGCTGGCGCTCGGCGGTGCCCCCGGCGCCCTCGCGACCCTCGTCCCCGGGGTGGCCCACCAGCTCCCCGTCGAGGACCCCGCCGCGCTGGCCACGCTGCTGCACCGGCACGTCCTGGCCGCCCCCGCGGCGCAGCGGCGCAGCCTGGGCGAGCAGTACGCCGCCGGGATGGCCGTGCGCCGCGAGGTGCTGGGGGCCGAGCACGTCGACCGCGCCACGCTGGCCGCCGACGACGTCACCGCCGACTTCCAGGAGATGATCACGCGGTACGCGTGGGGCGGGATCTGGACGCGGCCCGGGCTGACCCGGCGGGAGCGGTCGATGGTGACGCTGACGGCGCTGATCGCCCGCGGCCACCACGAGGAGCTCGTCCTGCACCTGCGGGCCGCCCGGCGCAACGGCCTGACGCGCGAGGAGGTCACCGAGGTGCTGCTGCAGTCCGCCGTCTACTGCGGGGTGCCGGACGCGAACACGGCCTTCCGCCTGTACCGGGAGGTCCTCGCGGCCGACGCCGCCGGGGACTGACCCGCGACCACCCGCACCCCTCCCACCGTCCGAGCGCACGCCGACCACCGGAGCCCCGCGATGCCGACCGCCTACCTCTACGACGCCGTCCGCACGCCCTTCGGCCGCTACGGCGGCGCGCTCGCGGGGGTGCGTCCCGACGACCTCGCGGCCGGGGTCCTCGCCGAGCTGCTGCGCCGCTCCCCCGGCCTGGACCCCGCGGCGGTCGACGACGTCCTGCTGGGCAACGCCAACGGGGCCGGTGAGGAGAACCGCAACGTCGCGCGGATGGCGGCCCTGCTCGCGGGGTTCCCGGTCACGGTCCCGGGCAGCACCGTCAACCGCCTGTGCGGCAGCGGTCTCGACGCGGCGATCCTCGCGGCGCGCGCGGTCGAGACCGGCGACGCGGACGTCGTCGTCGCGGGCGGCGTGGAGTCCATGAGCCGGGCGCCGTGGGTGCTGCCGAAGCCTGCGAAGGCCTACCCCGCCACGGACGTCACGGCCGTGTCGACCACGCTGGGCTGGCGGCTCGTGAACCCGCGCATGCCCGCGGAGTGGACCGTGTCGCTCGGCGAGGCGAACGAGCAGCTGGGCGAGCGCTTCGGCGTCGGCCGCGAGGAGCAGGACGCCTTCGCCGTCCGGTCGCACCACCGCGCGGCCGCGGCCTGGGACGCCGGGCGCTACGCCGACCTCGTCGTCGCGGTCGAGGGGACGGAGCTCACCCGCGACGAGGGCATCCGCGCGACCACGACGCCCGAGCGGCTGGCCCAGCTGACGCCCGCCTTCCGGCCCGACGGCACCATCACCGCGGGCAACGCCTCCCCGCTCTCCGACGGCGCCTCCGCGCTGCTCGTCGGCTCGGAGGCGGCGGCCGGACGCGTGGGCCGGGACCCGGTGGCCCGCATCGCTTCGCGCGGCGTGGCGGCGTGCGACCCGCGCGAGTTCGGCTACGCCCCCGTCGCCGCGGCCGAGGCCGCGCTGGCCCGGGCGGGCCTGCGCTGGTCCGACGTCGGCGCCGTCGAGCTCAACGAGGCGTTCGCCGTGCAGAGCCTCGCGTGCCTGCGGGCGTGGGGGGTCGACCCGGGCCTCGTCAACCAGTGGGGCGGCGCGCTGGCGCTGGGGCACCCGCTGGGCGCCTCGGGCGGCCGCGTCCTCGGGACCCTGGCCGCCGTCCTGCGCGCCACCCGCTCGCGGTGGGGCGTCGCCGCCATCTGCATCGGCGTCGGTCAGGGACTGGCCGTGGTGCTGGAGAACCTCGACGTCGCGGGGGCGCCGGAGCGCCCCGTGGCCTAGGTTCCCGGGGTGGCCCTGGACCCCGCCGCCCTGCCCGGCACCGCGCTGGAGTTCCTCGTCGAGCGCCACCTCGCGACGATGACCACGCTGCGGCCCGACGGTTCCCCGCACGTCGTGCCCGTCGGGTTCACCTTCGACCCCGCGACGCGGCTCGTGCGCGTCATCACGTCGCGGACCTCCCGCAAGGCGCTCAACGTCGCGGCGGGCTCGCGCGTCGTCGTCGCCCAGGTGGACGGGCGCCGCTGGCTCGCGCTGGAGGGGCCGGGGCGGCTGCTGAGCGCCCCCGAGGAGGTCGCGGAGGCCGAGCGCCGCTACGCCGGTCGCTACCGGGTGCCGCGCCCGAACCCCGAGCGGGTCGTCGTGGCCGTCGCCGTCGACCGCGTGCTCGGGTCGGTGCCGCCCTGGCCGTGAGCGCCCCTCAGTGGTCGAAGGTGACCATGAGCTCGACGACGCGGTCGAAGAACGCGTCGACGGGGGCCTCGCGGTAGCCGCGCGCCCCGCGGGCCGGGCGGAACAGCGCCTGCCGCACGTCGGCTGCGCTGAGCCGCCGCCCGCCCGTGAGGTGGCGGTGCAGCAGGTCGCACAGCTCGTCGACGTCGGCGGGCCGGTAGCCGCGCCGTAGGCCGCGCCCGCGCGGGAACCGCTCCCCGTCCGGCTCGCCGAGGCGGCCGTGCACGGCCGCGGACAGGGCCGCCGCCCGCTCGGCCCACTGCCGCTGGTCCTCCGCCGCCAGGGCGCGGGCGCGCTCCAGGCGCGCCAGCAGGTCCTCCACGCGCGCCAGCACCGCGTCGGTCGCCGTCACGTCGTAGCCGCCGAACTGCGCGCCGAAGCCCACCGCGCGCACCTGCGCCGAGGTCAGCGCGCCCGTGCCGGCGGCGCGGGTCGCGTGCGCCAGGAAGGCGTCCACGTCCTCGCGGCGGTAGCCGCGCCGCAGCCCGCCCGTGCGGTGCGGCCGCTGCTGCAGCGCCCGCTCGAGCGGCGTCGCCGCCCCCACGTCGGAGGTCACCCGCGCGGCTCCTCCGGTGCCGCCGCGAGCTGGCCGCAGGCGCCGTCGATCTCGCTGCCGCGGGTGTCGCGCACGGTCGTGGGGACGCCCCGGGCCTCCAGCGCCGCGACGAACGCGCGCTCGACGGCCGGGTCGCTGGCGGTCCACTTCGAGCCGGGCGTCGGGTTCAGCGGGATGGGGTTGACGTGCACCCAGCCGCGGCCGCGCGCGTTCAGCAGCTTGCCGAGGCGGTCGGCGCGCCACGCCTGGTCGTTGACGTCGCGGATCAGCGCGTACTCGATGCTCACGCGGCGGCCGGTGGCGTCGAAGTAGCGCTTGGCGGAGTCCAGCGCCTGCGCGACGTTCCACCGCTTGTTCACGGGCACGAGCTCGTCGCGCAGCTCGTCGTCGGGGGCGTGCAGGCTCAGCGCCAGCGTCGCCGGGATGCCCTCGGCGGCGAACCTGTCCATCGCGGGCACCAGGCCGACGGTCGACATCGTGACGCCCCGCGCGGAGATGCCGAGCCCGTCGGGGGCCGGCTGGGTCAGCCGGCGCAGGGCCGCCACGGCCGAGCGGTAGTTGGCGAGGGCCTCGCCCATGCCCATGAAGACGACGTTGGTCACGCGCCCGGGGCCACCGGCGACCTCGTCGCGGGCCAGGGCGCGGGCGGCGCCGGCGACCTGCTCGACGATCTCCGCCGTCGACAGGTTGCGGGTCAGACCGGCCTGGCCCGTCGCGCAGAACGGGCAGTTCATGCCGCAGCCGGCCTGGCTGGAGATGCAGACGGTGTTGCGGCCCGCGGACTCGCCCTTGCCCGGGTAGCGCATGAGGACCGACTCGACCAGCGCGCCGTCGTGCAGCTTCCACAGCGTCTTGACCGTGGTCCCGCGGTCGGCCGAGAGCGTCCGCAGCGGCGTCAGCAGCGTCGGCAGGAGCGCCTCGGAGATGCGCTGCCGGCTGGCGGCGGGCAGGTCCGTCATCTTCTCGGTGTCGTCCTCGAGCCGCTCGAACCACTGCGTGGCGAGCTGCCGGGCGCGGAAGGGCTTCTCCCCCAGCGCCGCGAGGGCGTCCGCGCGCTCGGCGGGCTCGAGGTCGGAGAAGTGCCGCGGCGGCTTGCCGCGCTGCGGGGCCGTCATGACGAGCTGGCCGGGACCCGCGGGCGCCAGCGGCAGGGGCTCGCGCCCCTCCGGTGCGGTCACGGCCGCCGGGCCGGGCACGGGCGTCGGGGTGGAGGCGGTCGGCACGGAGGAGGGGGTCTCGACAGCAGGCATGGTGCCTCCATGGTAAGCCGCTCAGGACCCCACGAGCACGATCAGCAGCAGGTGCACGACGGGGGCCGCGGGGAGCAGGGAGTCCAGCCGGTCCATGACGCCGCCGTGCCCGGGCAGGACGTCGCCCATGTCCTTGATGCCGAGGTCGCGCTTGAGCATCGACTCCGACAGGTCCCCGAGGGTGGCGATGGCGACGGCGGCCAGGCCGAGCAGGGCCCCGCCCCACCACGAGCCGCCCAGCATCAGCGGCAGGCACACGGCCCCGAGCACGGCCCCCGCCGCGAAGGACCCGGCGAGCCCCTCCCACGACTTCTTCGGGCTCACCGACGGCGCCATGGGGTGCCGGCCGAAGAAGACGCCCGCCGCGAACCCGCCGATGTCGCTCGCGACGACCAGGACGACGAACAGCAGGACGCGCCACGCCCCCTCGGGCTCGCGGAGCATCAGCATCGTGAAGCTCGCGAGCAGGGGCACGTAGGTCGCGACGAAGACCCCGCCGGCGACGTCGCGCACGCTCGGCGTCGGCACGGGCGCGCCCGAGGCCGCCGGGGGGCTGACGAAGCGCCAGGCGAGGACCGCGAAGACCGTCAGCGCGTACGCGACCGCCAGCGTCGCGGCCCCACCGACGTAGGCCCCCGGCACCATCGCCACCGCGCCGGCCGCGACGGGCAGGACGGGCACCTGCAGGTGCCGGCTGCGGAACGCCCGGGCCATCTCGACGCTGCCGTAGACGACGGCCGCGACGACCACGACGACGAACGCCTCGCGGCGGATGAAGAGGCTGAGGACGAGCACCCCGCCGAGGCCGAAGCCGACACCCACGGCCTGCGGGAGGTTGCGGCCCGCCTTGCGGGCGGGCGCGGCGGCGGTGGGGCCGCCCGCTGCTGACGCGTTCACACCGCGAGCAGCTCCGTCTCCTTGTTCTTCAGGAGGTCGTCGACGGCGTCCACGTACTTCTTGGTGGTCCCCTCGAGGTCCTTCTCCGCGCGCGTCACCTCGTCCTCGCCCGCCTCGCCGTCCTTGACGATGCGGTCGAGCTCCTCCTTGGCGCGGCGGCGGATGTTGCGCAGCGTGACGCGGGCGTCCTCGGCCTTGGTGCGCGCCAGCTTGATGTAGTCCTTGCGGCGCTCCTCCGTCAGCTGCGGCAGCTGGATCCGGATGACGTTGCCGTCGTTGCCCGGGTTCACGCCCAGGTCGGAGTTGCGCAGGGCCTTCTCGATCTCCGCCATCGCGCTGCGGTCGAACGGCGTGATGAGCACCGAGCGGGCCTCGGGGATCTGGAAGGAGGCCAGCTGCTGCAGCGGGGTCGGCGCGCCGTAGTAGTCCACCACGATCTTGTGGAACATGGCCGCGTTCGCCCGCCCGGTGCGGATGCTGCCGAAGTCCTCCTTGGCGACGTCGATCGCCTTGGTCATCTTCTCCTCGGCCTCGAGGAGGGTGTCGTCGATCACGGTCGTTCCCTTCGTCCTGCCACCGGCGCGCGAGGAGTGCCGCGCCGCCGCCACAGGGTCAGTCGGTGGTCACCTGGGTGCCGATCCTCTCACCCCGCAGGGCGCGGGCCACGTTGCCCTCGCCCTCCATGCCGAAGACGACCATCGGCAGCCGGTTGTCCATGCAGAGGCTGAAGGCCGTCGTGTCGACCACGCGCAGACCCTGGCGCATGGCCGCGGCGTAGCTGATCGACTCGATCTTGGTCGCGGTCGGGTCGGTGCGGGGGTCGCCCGTGTAGACGCCGTCGACGCCGTTCTTGGCCATCAGCACGGCGTCGGCGTGCACCTCGAGCGCCCGCTGCGCCGCGACGGTGTCGGTCGAGAAGTAGGGCAGGCCCGCGCCGGCCCCGAAGATCACCACGCGGCCCTTCTCCATGTGCCGGATCGCGCGCCGCGGGATGTACGGCTCGGCGACCTGGCCCATCGTGATGGCGGTCTGCACGCGCGTGTCGACGCCCGCCTGCTCCAGGAAGTCCTGCAGCGCCAGGCAGTTCATGACGGTGCCGAGCATGCCCATGTAGTCGGCGCGCGTGCGCTCCATGCCGCGCTGCGACAGCTCCGCGCCGCGGAAGAAGTTGCCGCCGCCCACGACGATCGCGACCTGCACGCCCTGCTTCACGGGCTGCGCGATCTCCTTGGCGACCGCGGCGATGACGTCGGGGTCCACGCCCACCTTGCCGGCGCCGAAGAACTCGCCGGACAGCTTCAGGAGCACGCGCCGGTAGGCGGGGGCCGGCTCGACCGTGCCGGCCGCGAGGTCGACGGTCAGGCTCGGCTGGCTGGTCTCCGGCACGCGGGTCTCCTCAGAGGTGGTGGGGGGTGTGAGCGCGGGGCTCGCTGCAGTGTGCCGTACGGGAGGTCACCGGGTCACGGTCCGTCACTCCCGCGGTGGGCCGGACGTGCGGACGGGGCGGGAGGACCGCAGTCCTCCCGCCCCGTCACGGGTGAGCAGGTGCCTCAGGCGCCGACGCGGAAGCGGGCGAAGGAGGTCACGTTGGTGCCGGCCGCGGCCAGCACCTTGGCGACGGTCAGCTTCGGGTCCTTGGCGAAGGCCTGCTCCAGCAGCACGTTCTCCTTGAAGAAGGAGTTCACGCGCCCCTCGACGATCTTGGGCAGGGCCGCGTCGGGCTTGCCCTCCTCGCGGGCCTTGTCCTCGGCCACGCGGCGCTCGGTCTCGACCAGGTCGGCCGGCACCTCGTCGCGCGTCAGGTAGATCGGCGACATCGCGGCGGCGTGCATCGCCACGTCGCGGCCCGTGGCCGCGGCGTCGTCGGAGTCCGCGTCGAGGGCGACGAGGACACCGATCGTCGGCGGCAGGTCGCTCGCGGTGCGGTGCAGGTAGGACGCGACGCGGGCGCCCTCGACGCGCGCCACGCGGCGGACCTCGATCTTCTCGCCGAGCTGGGCGTTGCCCTCGTCGAGCACGTCCTTGACGGTCTTGCCGTCGAGCTCGCTGGCGAGCAGCGACTCCGCGTCGGTCGCCGCGACGGCGACGGCCTGGTCGAGCAGGCGCTGCGCGAGCTCCTTGAAGGGCTCGCTCTTCGCGACGAAGTCGGTCTCGCAGTTGATCTCGACCAGGACGCCGACGCCACCGGCGACGGAGGAGGCGACGAGGCCGTTGGAGGCCACCCGGCCCTCGCGCTTGGTGACGCCCTTGAGGCCCTTGACGCGCAGCAGCTCGACGGCCTTGTCGAAGTCGCCTTCGGCCTCCACGAGCGCGTTCTTGCAGTCGAGCATGCCGGCGGCGGTCTTCTCCCGCAGCGCCTTGACGTCAGCAGCGGTGTACGCAGCCATCGGTCGTCTCCTCCGTTGAGTCGTTGAGGACGGTGGGTCGATCAGGACGGTGGTCGATCAGGACGGTGGTCGATCAGGGGCGGCGGTGCCGCAGCCGGCGTGCGGTGCGGACCACGCGCGACGACGCCCCGGACCGGACGTCCGGTCCGGGGCGTCGAGGGCACTCAGGCGTTCTGCGCCGCCGGGACGGCGGTCTCGACCGCGTCGGCGGAGGCGTCGACCGCACCGGTCTCGGCGGGCGTCTCGACGGCCACGGCCGCGGGCTCGTCCTCGGGCGCGACGGGGGCACCGGAGGCCGCCTCGGCCTCGGCGACCTCGGGGCCACCGGCGGTCGGCGCGGTGACGGGGCTCTCGGAACCACCGGACTGCACGTCGTCGCCGGCGATGACGTCCTGCTCCCACTCGGCCAGCGGCTCGTCCTGCGCGCCGCCGTGGCGGACCTGCAGGCCGGCCGCGACCGCGTCGGCGATGACCCGGGTCAGCAGCGTGACGGAGCGGATCGCGTCGTCGTTGCCGGGGATGCGGTAGTCGACGTCGTCCGGGTCGCAGTTGGAGTCGAGGATCGCCACGACGGGGATGTTGAGCTTCTTGGCCTCGTCGACCGCGAGGTGCTCCTTGTTGGTGTCCACGATCCACACCGCGCTGGGGACCTTGCCCATGTCGCGGATGCCGCCGAGGGTCTTGGCCAGCTTGTCCTTCTCGCGGCGCAGGACGAGGAGCTCCTTCTTCGTGAGGCCGGACCCGGCCACGTCGTCGAAGTCGACCTCCTCGAGCTCGCGCAGCCGCGCGATCCGCTTGGAGACGGTCTGGAAGTTGGTGAGCATCCCGCCGAGCCAGCGCTGGTTCACGTAGGGCATCCCGACGCGGGCGGCCTGCTCGGCGATGGGCTCCTGCGCCTGCTTCTTCGTCCCGATGAAGAGGATGCTGCCGCCGTGGGCGACGGTCTCCTTGACGAAGTCGTAGGCGCGGTCGATGAACGACAGCGACTGCTGGAGGTCGATGATGTAGATGCCGTTGCGCTCGGTGAAGAGGAAGCGCTTCATCTTGGGGTTCCAGCGACGCGTCTGGTGTCCGAAGTGCACACCGGACTCGAGCAGCTGGCGCATCGTCACGACGGCCATGGGTGGTCCTCCTCGTACCGGCCCCCTGGTGGGACCGGGATCGGTTTCCGCAGCGGGCCGGGTGGCCCGTGGCGCCTGGTCCCCGGCAGCGCACCCGACCGGCCGCTGACGCGGACGGACCGAGGGGTGCAGCTCCTGCGTGGCAGGGGTGCGGGGACGCGATGTCACCCCGGGCCCGGAGCCGTCGTCCAGGCTGAGGACGACGACCGCGCACGGGGAGCGCTCGTAGTCTACGACGCGTGAGCAGCACCCTCGACCGCGCCCGCGGCGACGCCCCGTCCCCCCGGCGGTCACCCGTCGTCGCGCGCATGCAGCGCTTCGGCCCCACGATCTTCGCCGAGATGTCCGCGCTCGCGCTGCGGACGGGGTCGGTGAACCTCGGCCAGGGCTTCCCGGACACCGACGGCCCCGCCTCCCTGCTCGACGACGCCGTCGCGGCGGTCCGGGGCGGGCACAACCAGTACCCGCCGGGCGTCGGCGTGCCCGCGCTGCTCGAGGCGGTCGCCGCCCACCAGCAGCGCTTCCACGGCCTGGCCGTGGACCCGGCGACCGAGCTGCTGATCACCGCGGGCGCCACCGAGGCGCTCGCCGCGACCGTGCTCGCGCTGTGCGAGGCGGGCGACGAGGTGGTCGTGCTGGAGCCCGCCTACGACTCCTACGCCGCGACCATCGCCCTCGCGGGTGCGGTCCAGCGCTCCGTGCCGCTCGTGCCCGACGCGAGCGGCGCCTTCCGCGTGGACCTGACCGCGCTCGCGGCGGCCTTCTCCGAGCGGACCCGGCTGGTGGTGCTGAACACGCCGCACAACCCGACGGGCGCGGTGCTCACCGCGGCCGAGCTCGCCGCGGTCGCGCGCCTCGCCGTCGCGCACGACGCGGTCGTGGTCACCGACGAGGTCTACGAGCACCTGGTCTACGGCAGCGCCCGGCACGTGCCGATCGCGACGCTGCCGGGGCTGGCGGAGCGGACGCTGACGATCTCCTCGGCCGGCAAGACGTTTGCGGTCACGGGCTGGAAGGTCGGCTGGGTGCACGGCCCGGCGGAGCTCGTGGCGGCCGTGCGGACGGTCAAGCAGTTCCTCACCTACGTCAACGCGGCCCCCTTCCAGCCGGCCGTCGCGGCCGCCCTCGCGCTGCCGGACGCCTTCTTCGAGGACTTGGCGGCCGACCACGAGCGGCGCCGCGACCTCCTGTGCGACGGCCTGCGGAGCGCGGGCTTCGACGTCCTCGTCCCCGAGGGCGGCTACTTCGTGTGCGCCGACCCGCGGGGGCTCGGCTTCGACGACGGCACCGCGCTCTGCCGCGCGCTGCCCGGGCTCGCGGGGGTCGTGGGCGTACCCGTCGCCGCCTTCTGCGACGAGGGCTCCCTCGCGTCCCTCGCCGTGCGGCACCTCGTGCGGTTCACCTTCTGCAAGTCCGACGCCGTGCTCACGGAGGCCGTCGACCGCCTGCAGGCGCTGCGGCGCCCGTGAGCACCGCGGACGGCGTGCGGGCGGCGCTGGCGGAGGAGCGGCGCGCCGCCGCGGGGCGGCTCGCCGCGCTGGAGCGGGAGCTCGCGAGCGCGGTGGAGGCCGCGGCCGAGGGCACCGCCGACGACGAGCACGACCCCGAGGGCTCGACCACGGCCTTCGAGCGTGCGCAGGTCGCGGCGGTGCTGGACCAGGTGCGCACGCGCGTGGCCGCGCTGGACGACGCGCTGGCCCGCGTCGGCGCCCCGGGGTTCGGCCTGTGCACCGGCTGCGGCGAGCCGATCGCCGCCGAGCGCCTGGCCGCCCGGCCGTGGGCCACGACGTGCGTCGCCTGCGCCGCCGGGTCCCCAGGCGGCCGCCCGCGCCGCTAGTCCCCAGCCCCGGCGCTCGGCCGCTGCACCGCGGCGGGGTGCCCGCACCCTGGGCCGGTGCCCTCGCTCGTCACCGCCGCCGTCGTGACCGCCGCCACCGCCTCGCTGGCGGCCGCGGTGGTCCTCGTGCCCGCGCGCCCGCCCGCGCCCGCGGGCGCCACCGGCCTGGGCGCCCGCG
>NZ_JAAALN010000083.1 GCF_009906795.1 Kineococcus siccus | reverse complement strand
CTCGACCGGCTCCCCGTCCCGGCCCCGCCCCGCCCGGCGCCCGTCCGCCGGACGCGCGGCCGGACACCCGGCGGACCGCGTCCTGCTGCTGACCGCGGTCCTGTGCGTCCTGGCGCTCCTGGCCACGGGCGTGGGCCTGCTCGTCGACGACCGCACCGTGGCCGGCGCCCCGGTGTGGGCCAAGCCCGCCAAGTTCGCCGTCTCCATCGCCGTCTACGTCGCCACCCTGGCCCTCGTCCTGCGCCTGTCGACCGGCCACCGGCGGACCGTCGCCCTCCTCGCCTGGACGACCGCCGCGGCGCTGGCCGGGGAGCTCGCGCTCATCGCCCTGCAGGCCTGGCGCGGCACGACCAGCCACTTCAACGTCGCGACCTCGCTGGACGCCGCCGTCTTCAGCGCGATGGGCGTGCTCGTCACCCTCGTCTTCCTGGCCGCCGCGGGCGCCGCCGTCCTGCTGCTGCGCCAGCGCGGGCTGCCGCCCACGCTAGCGGCGGGGGTCCGGGGTGGGCTGCTGGTCACGCTGCTCGGCATGGCCGAGGCGGGGCTGATGCTGGGCAACCGGACGGTCGTGGCGGCGGCGGGGGCGCACGCGGTCGGGGTCGCCGACGGCGGCCCGGGACTGCCGCTGACCGGCTGGAGCACCGTCGCGGGCGACCTCCGCGTCGCCCACTTCGTGGGCCTGCACGGCCTGCAGGTCCTGCTCCTGCTCGCCTGGGTGGTGCACCGCAGGGCGGGCCGGGTGCCCGAGCGCGCCGCCGCGCGGAGCGTGACGGTGCTGTCGGTCGGCTACGCCGGGATCGTCGTCCTGCTGGCCTGGCAGGCGGCGCGCGGGCTGCCGCTGCTGCGACCCGACGCCGTCGTGACCGCGGTGGCCGCCGGCTGGGCGGTGGCCGTCGCCCTCGCCACGGTCGCGGTCCTGCACCCGCGACGGGTCGGCGCGTGAGCGCCTCGACGGGCCGGCAGGTGTTCCACGGCGGCGCGGGGCGACGACCCGGCCGCCTGCGGTTCAGGCGGGGGGCGTCGTGCCGCGGCTCGACACCGAGCCGCCGAGGAACGGCGAGGCCGGGTCGATGCGGGACAGCACGGCCTTGGCGATCTCGGTCAGCTGCGCGAGCTGCTCCGGGGTCAGGGCGTCGATCACGTGGTGGCGGACCGTCGTCACGTGACCCGGCGCCGCGTCGACCACCTTGCGGCGCCCCGTCTCCGTGATCGTCGCGATCGTGTACCGGCCGTCGGCGGGGTCGGGGCTGCGCTCCAGCAGGCCGAGGCCCTCCAGCCGCTTGGCCGCGTGCGACAGCCGGGACAGGGAGCCGTTGCTGTCCGCGGCGAGCGCGCTCATGCGCAGCATCCCCGCGGGCTCCTCGGAGAGGCGGGCGAGGACGCCGTACTCGAAGTTGCTGACCGCGGCCTCGCGCTGGAGGCTCGCGTCGAGCAGGGCGGGCAGCTTGACGGTCAGCTCCACGAGTCCGCGCCAGGCGACCTGCTCGTCGCGCTCCAGCCACCGCGGCGCGCTGTCGACCGCGGTGTCGTGACGCTGCCGAGGCTCGGTCATGTCCACACACTACTAGAACTCTTGACGCTTCAAGAGGACACGCGGTGGCGTGTCACCACCGTCAGGCGGCGAGCTGCGCCTCCGCCGCCCGGGCGCGCGAGACGCGCACCGAGAGCAGTGCGCCGAGGGCCACGGCCGCGAGCATCGGGACGAGCCCGCACAGCGCCATCCCCGCCCGCACCCCGGCGTGCTCGGTCACCCAGCCCACGAGCGGCGCACCGAGCGGCGTCCCGCCGATGAACACCAGCATGTAGAGACCCATGACGCGGCCGCGGTACTCCGGGTCCACCGACAGCTGCACGGAGGAGTTCGCCATGGCCTGGAACGCCAGATTGGCCACGCCCATCGCGACGAGCGCCACGACGAAGAGCGCGAGCGTCGGCGCCAGCGCGGCCGCGAACTGCGCGAGGCCGAAGGCCGCGCCCGTCGCCACGATGAGCCGCAGCCGGATCCGTGTCCGGCTGCCGGCGATCAGCGCGCCCGCGATCGACCCGACCGCGAGGACGATGTTGAAGGTGCCGTAGAGCCCCGCCCCGCCGCCGAAGGTGTCGCCGGCCATGGCGGTCAGGACGACGGGGAAGTTGAGCCCGAAGGTGCCGAAGACGCCCACGAGGGCGATGGTCCACGCGACGTGCGGACGGTCGGCGACGTGGCGCAGGGCCGAGCGCAGCTGCCCGCGGGCGCGCTGCGTCCGCGGGGCGGGGGTGAGGTCGGCGGTGCGCAGGAACGCCAGCGCGACGGTCGGGCCGAGGTAGCAGAGCGCGTTGACGCCGAAGGCCCAGCCGCTGCCCACCGTCCCGATGAGGATGCTCGCGACGGCGGGACCCACCAGGCGGGTCGACTGGAACACCGCGGCGTTCAGCGCGACCGCGTTGCGCAGGTACCGCGCGGGCACGACCTCGCTGACGAACACCTGGCGCGTCGGGTTGTCGACGGCGAAGACGACGCCGCCGACGAGGGCGACGACGTACACGAACCCGACCGAGACGCGTCCCGTCAGGGTCATGACCGCCAGCGAGCCCGCGAGGACGCCGCTCAGCACCTGCGTCGTCATGAGGATGGTGCGCTTGGAGAAGCGGTCGGCGAGCATCCCGCCGTGCATCCCGAGGAAGAGGATGGGCGTGAACTGCAGCGCCATCGCGATGCCGACCGCGGCCGGGCTGCCCGTGAGCTGCAGCACCAGCCAGTCGAGCGCGATGTTCTGGATCCAGGTGCCGGTGTTCGCGACCGCCTGGCCGCCGACGTAGATCCGGTAGTTCCGCACGGCGAGCGCGCCGAACGTGCTGCGCAGGGCGGTGGTGCGGGTGGATCCCCTCCTCGGGACGGACTTGCTGACGTGCTCGGCGATCGCCGCGGTCACTGCGAAACCCTTCGTGGTCCAACGCTCAGTGACCAGTCTCGGTGACGACCCCCGTAGACTCCACCTCGATCAAGCAACTATCAGTCATCACAGACCGCGATGGGCAGGCCGAGGTGGATCCGGCGACGACGCTCGACCCGACGCAGCTGCGCTCGTTCCTCGCTGTGGCGCAGACGAACAGCTTCACGCAGGCGGCCGCGCGGCTCGGCGTCCGGCAGTCCACCGTCAGCCAGCACCTGCGCAAGCTCGAGGACGCGGTCGGCCGCACGCTCGTCCTGCGCGACACCCACACCGTGCAGGTGACTCCGGACGGTGAGGCCATGCTGGGGTTCGCCCGGTCCATCCTCGCGGCGCACGAGGAGGCCGCGAGCTACTTCCGCGGCGAGCGGCCGCACGGCCGGCTGCGGATCGGGATGTCCGACGACCTGGCCCTGACCCGGCTGCCGCAGATCCTGCGCGACTTCCGCTCCGAGAACCCCCGCGTGGACCTCGACCTCACGGTCGACCAGTCGGGCACGCTGCACCGGCGGCTGGAGAGCGACCGCCTGGACATCTTCATCGGCAAGCGGCCGCGCGGTTCCGGCGAGGGCAAGCTCGTCCGGCGCGAGCGCATGGTCTGGGTCGGCAACCCCTCGACGCGGCTGGACCTCACGGCGCCCATCCCCCTGGCCGTCTACCCCGCGCCGAGCCTGAGCGGGGCCGCCATGCACGAGGCGCTGGAGCGGGCCGGCATCGGCTACCGCACCGCGTGCGTGTGCCGCGGCGTCAACGGCCTCATCGCCGCGGTCGCCGCCGGCATCGGCGTGTCGTGCCTGGCGAGCAGCCTCGTGCCCGTGCAGCTCACACCGCTCGGCGCGCAGCACAAGCTGCCGGAGCTGGGCCAGATCGACCTCGTGCTGCTGACCAACCCGCGCACCGAGGGGCGGCCCGCGGCCCGGGCGCTCGCCGCGGCCGTGCTCTCCAGCGGCCCGCGCGGCCTCTCCGCCTCCTGACGCCCTCCCCCTCCGCGACCGGCCGGACCACGGGCCCCGCGGGCCTCAGCCCACCTCGGCGACCGCGCAGAGGCGGCGGACGGCGTCGTTGGCGGCGACGACGTCGGTGACCATCCGCGTCATGGCGTCGTCGGAGAGCGCCACCCAGCCGTCGCCCGCCTCGAGCACCTGCGCGGCGGTCTCGGTGAGCGTCGCGTAGCCGTCCGCCAGCTCCTGCCAGCGCGGGTCCTCCCGGGCGGCGGACGCCGCGAGGTCCGCGGCCTGCGCGTAGGCCTCGCGCCGGTCGGCGAGGCCGGCGGTGCCGTCCACCGCCTCGGACCCGGCCGGCACGGGCGCGGTCGAGCAGGCCGCGGCGGCGTCCCCCACCCCGCCGTCGCTGCAGGCGGCGGCGGTCAGCAGCAGCAGGACCGCGAGGGGCGCGGCGCGGCCCGCGCGCCGGCCCGCGCTCAGGCCCAGGGTTCGTCCGCCACGGTGACGTCGGCCCCCGTGCTCGCCGACTCCTCGATCGCGAGCGCCACGGCGTGGTCCTGGCAGCCCTGCGCGAGCGGGTAGGGCTCCGGTCCCTCGTCGCGGGCCCAGGCGCCGGTGTCGGCGAGGAGCTGCGCGACCGCGATGTCGTCCTCGGACATCCGGGTGCCGGCCCAGGCGTTGCGGTAGACGACCCGGCCGTCGAAGCTCACGGTGTCCAGGTCGACGCCCTCGAGGTTCATGTCGACGCCCCGCCGCCGGTAGGACAGCGCGGAGGTGACCGGGCTCGCGGGGTCGGCCATCCGCGTGACGGCGTCGTCGACGATCTCCCCCGCCGACCCCCGCACGACGATCCGGCGGGCCCGCAGCGGGTTCCACCACTGGTTGTCGGTGAAGTCGTAGACGCCCGAGCGCCCGCCCCAGTCGAGCAGGCCGATCGTCGTGGTGCGGGGCTGCGGCGGCGCGGGCGGGTTCCAGCCGGCCCCGCTCAGGGGGTCCAGCAGCGGGGCCGTGGACCGGCGCGCGGTCACCGTGACGGGTTCTCGGTCGACGCCCAGCAGCCCGCGCAGGAGCGACACCGCGTGGTACTGGTGCGTCGAGGAGACCTGCACCGAGGTGGGCTCGCCGATGACGCCCTCGCGCACGAGGGTGCGCCGGGCGGCGTGCCCGGGCATCAGCAGGTACTGCTCGGCGACCTGCACGCGGCCGCTCGCGCCCACGTCCGAGAACAGGGAGCGCAGCCCGTCGAGGTCCGGGGCGGGCGGCGTCTCGGCCAGCACGCGCACGCCCGCGGCCACGAGCTCGCGCACCGTGACGGGCGTCTGCGCCCACGGCACCGAGGCGATCACGAACGCGGGCGGGTCCGTGCGCAGGACCTCCTCGACGGTGCGCACGGCGGGGACGCCCCACGCGGTGCTCACGCGCTCCCCGCTGGCGGCGCTGCGGGTGACGACCCCCACGGCCCGCAGCGCGTGCGGCGCCATCCTGGCCAGCCGGAGGAAGAAGTCGCAGCGCCAGCCGCTGCCGACGACGGCGAAGGGGACGGGTCCGCTGCTGCTCACCGTCCCAGCCTGCCACCCGGGGGCGGCGGCACACCGGTCAAGCCCGCGGCCGGTGCTGCCGATGCACCGGGCGAGGCGTCGAAGCAGCGGCACCAGGCACGGAGAACGGATGACGGTGGACGATCTCGCGACCATCGCTGCGGCCACGGCCGCCCAGCGCCACCACGTGACCCAGCACGGCAGGCCCGACGGCCGCCCCGTGGTCTTCCTGCACGGCTTCGGCTCGACCCAGGAGATGTGGCACCGCGTCGTGCCCGCCTTCACGCCCCAGCACCGCGTCGTGCTGCTCGACCAGGCGGGCGCGGGTTCCGCCGACCCCGCGGCCTACGACCGCGCACGGCACTCCTCCCTCGACGGCTACGCCGCCGACCTCCTCGACGTCTGCACCGAGCTGGACCTGCAGGACGTCGTCGTGGTCGCGCACAGCGTGGGGTCGATGGTCGCCGCCCGGGCGGCGGTGGCCGCGCAGGGCCGGATCACGCAGCTCGTGATGCTGGCGCCCTCCGCCCGCTACGTCGACGACCCTGCGGAGGGCTACGAGGGCGGGTTCGCGCGCGAGGACATCGACGAGCTGCTCGACTCCCTCGACCACAACTACGTCGCCTGGACCGCGGCCGTGGCGCCCATGGTCATGGGGACCCCGGACCGTCCCGAGCTCGGCGAGGAGCTGACGCGGTCCTTCCGCCAGACCGACCCCGACACCGCGCGCGACTTCGCCCGCGTGACGTTCCTGTCCGACAGCCGCGACGTCCTGGCGCACGTCGCGACCCCCACCCTGGTCCTGCAGTGCCGGCACGACGCGCTGGCGCCGGCCCCGGCCGTGCGGCGCGTGCACACGGGCATCGCCGGCAGCGTCCTCGTGGAGCTCGAGGCCGTCGGTCACTGCCCCCACGTCAGCGCCCCCGAGGAGACGGCCGCCGTGGTCCTCGCCCACCTGGGCCGCGCCTCGTGAGCACGGCCGCGCTCGCGCGGCCCCGCGACGAGGACGACGCCCGCTGCGGGGAGGAGGCGCTGTTCCGGCACGCCCCCTGCGGGTACCTGACCACCGACGACGACGGCACGATCACGCGCGTCAACGACACCTTCCTCGGCTGGGCGGGGTACCGGCACGAGGACCTGCTGGGCACGTCGGTCACGCGGCTGCTGCCGGTCGGGGACCGGATCCTCTACACGACGCACTGCGTCCCCCAGCTGGTGACGGTCGGCGCCGTCAGCGAGGTCGTGCTGGAGGTCGTGGCGGCCGACCGCTCCCGCCGGGCGTGCCTGCTCACGGCGACCCGCACCGCGGCCTCGCCCGGGCGCCCCGCGGAGGTGCGCCTCGTCGTCCTGAGCATCCCCGAGCGCCGCGCCTACGAGCAGCAGCTCGTCGGCGCCCTGCGCCGCGCCGAGCAGTCGGAGGCGGCCCGCGTGCAGGCCGAGGAGGACCTGCGCCGGCAGGCGCTGCGCGACGCCCTCACCGGACTGCCCAACCGCGCGGGCCTCGACGCGGAGGTCACGCGGCGGCTGGCCGGGGGCGACGCTCCCGTGGGCCTGCTCTTCGTCGACCTCGACCACTTCGCGGCCGTGAACGCGAGCCTCGGCACCGCGGCGGGCGACGAGCTGCTGGTCCTCGTGGCGGGCCGGCTGCGCGAGTGCGCGCGGGCGTCGGCGACGGTGGCGCGGCTGTCGGGCGACGAGTTCGTCGTGGCCGACCACCTGGACGGTGCGGCCGCGGCCGCCCTGGCGCAGCGCGTCCTCGAGGCGCTCGCCGTCCCCGTGGTCGTGCAGGGCCTCGAGATCGTGGGCTCGGCGAGCATCGGCGTCGCCGTCTCCGCGACCGCGGCGGACACCGCCGAGCGGCTGCTGCACCACGCGGCCGTGGCGGTGCACCGCGCCAAGGCCCGCGGTCGCCGCCGGGTCGAGGTGCACGACCCCACGCACACCGACGCGGCGGTCGACCGCCTCCGCCTGCTCGGGGAGCTGCGCCGCGGCATCGCGGACGGGGAGCTGCGCCTGCACTACCAGCCGAGGATCGGGCTGGCGGCGGGCACGATGACGGGCGTCGAGGCGCTCGTGCGCTGGCAGCACCCCGTGCGCGGCCTGCTGCCCCCGGGGGAGTTCATCGACGTCGCGGAGGAGTCCGGTCTGGTCCGGGAGCTCGGGGCCTGGGTGCTCGACGCCGCGGTCGCGCAGGCCGCGCAGTGGGCGCGCGACCCGGTCCGCCAGACGGTGGAGGTGGCCGTCAACGTCTCGACGCGCCAGCTCGCGGACCCGGGCCTCGTAGGGGCCGTGACCGGCGTGCTCGTGCGGCACGGCCTCGACCCGCGCCTGCTGGTCCTGGAGGTCACCGAGACCGCGCTGATGACGGACCCCGACGCGGCGGCCACCGCGCTGCGGGCGCTGAAGGAGCTGGGCGTCGGCATCGCCGTCGACGACTTCGGGACGGGCTACGCGAGCCTCACCTACCTGCAGCGCTTCCCGGTGGACGAGCTCAAGATCGACCGGTCCTTCGTCATGGGCCTCGGCGTCGACGACGGCGCCGGCGCGATCGTCGCGACGTGCGTGCAGCTGGCCCACGCCATGGGGATCCGGGCCGTGGCCGAGGGCGTGGAGACGGAGGACCAGCGCCTCGCGCTGGTCGCCATGGACTGCGACTTCGTGCAGGGCTACCACTTCGCCCGGCCGCTGACCGCGGACGCGCTGGAGGCGTGGGCGCGCGAGCGCACGGGGAGCTGACCACAGCGACGACCGTGCCACCGACCGTGTCACCGACCGCGTAGCGTGCCGGGGTGCCCTCGCGACGGCCCCCGCCCGTGGACTTCGTGCGCAGCCCCCAGGCCGTGCAGCACCTGACGACCTTCGTCGTCGCCGCGGTCACGACCGTGCTGCTGACGCGGACGCTGCTCGCCCTGACGGGCTACCCGCAGATCGGCGGCGGCGCGGGCCTGCACATCGCGCACGTCCTGCCCGGCGGCCTGCTCATGCTCGTCGCGCTGCTCCTGCAGCTGGCCTACCTGGGCCCGGGGCCGCGGCCGGTCGCCTCCGTGCTGGGGGGCGTGGGCTTCGGGCTGTTCATCGACGAGGTCGGCAAGTTCGTGACGACCGACAACGACTACTTCTACGAGCCGGCCGCGGCGATCATGTACGGGGTGCTCGCGGGGGTCGTCGTGGCCGGGCACGCGTGGCGCCGGCGACGGCCGCTGGACGCCGACGAGCGGGTGGCCGCGGCGGCGCACGCGCTCGTCGACGGCCTCGCGGGCCGGCTGCCCGCGCACCGCCGCGACGAGGCGCTGCGGATGCTCGGCAAGGCGGGCTCCTCCCCCGCCGCGGCCGAGCTGCGGTCCCTGCTCCTGGACGTGCCGACCAGCTCGCCCGGCGTGCCGCACCACGTCCAGCGGGCCTGGCGGGGCGTCGCCGCCCGGTTCGAGCGCTGGTCCAGCGCGTGGTGGGCGCTGCCCCTGGTGGGCGTGCTCCTGGCCGGGCAGGCCGTCCTGTCGACCCTGGTGCTGCTCGAGGTGTGGAGCCGCCGCGACCTCTACGACGTGTCCGTCGCCGGGGTGCTGCTCGGCACCGGCGTCTCGCTGCTGCTGGCGGTGGCGGGGCTCGTGCAGGCGCGGCGGCGGGGCCGGCGGGCGGCCATGGAGTCGTTCCAGCGCAGCGCGCTCGCCTCGCTGCTCATCACCCAGGTGTTCCTCTTCGTGTCCTCGCAGCTGCTGGCCACGGCCGGGCTCGTCGTCGACCTGGCCCTGCTGGGGCTCGTGAACTCCGACCTCGCCCGGCACCGGCGCGCACCCCGCTGAGGCCGGGCCGCGTGTCGGAGGCCGGGTCTAGCGTGCGCAGCACGGCCCGCCGCCCCGGCACCGGCCACCCGAGCAGGGGGAGACCATGACCACCCTCGCGAACCGCCCGAACACCGCCCTCCTGGTCGTCGACGTGCAGAACGACGTGGTCGCCCAGGCGCACGCGCGCGACGCGGTCGTCGCGAACATCGCCACCCTGGTCGAGCGGGCCCGCGGGGCCGGCGTGCCGGTCGTCTGGGTGCAGCACGCCGACGAGTTCCTCACCGAGGGCAGCGACGACTGGCGGATCGTGCCGGAGCTGCAGCCGGGCCCGGCCGAGGCGCTGGTGCACAAGGGCTACGGCGACTCCTTCGAGGCGACCGACCTCGAGGCGGTGCTGTCGGGCCTCGGCGTCGGCCGGCTCGTCGTCGCGGGCGCGCAGACGGACGCCTGCATCCGCTCGACGCTGCACGGCGCGCTCGTGCGCGGCTACGACGCGACCCTCGTGGCGGACGCCCACACGACCGACGACCGGTCCGCGCACGGCGCCCCGGCGCCCGACCTGGTGATCGCGCACACGAACCTGTACTGGAGCCACCAGCAGGCCCCGGGCCGCACGGCGGGCACGCTCGCGACGGCGGAGGTCGACTTCGCGGCCTGAGCCGGCCCCCGCGGGCCGGTCAGCGGACGGGGGCCCCCGTCGCGGCCTCGAGGTCGACGCGGGCGACGCCGGGGGCGAGCTCGACGAGCTCGAACGCGTCACCGCGCACGTCCAGCACGCCCAGGTCGGTGATCACCCGGTCGACGACCCCGCGCCCGGTCAGGGGCAGGTCGCACGCGCGCAGCAGCTTGGGGCTGCCGTCGCGGGCGGTGTGCTCCATCGTCACGACCACGCGGCGGGCGCCGTGGACGAGGTCCATGGCGCCGCCCATGCCCTTGACCATCTTCCCGGGCACCATCCAGTTCGCGAGGTCGCCCGCGACGGAGACCTGCATGGCCCCGAGGACGGCGACGTCCACGTGCCCACCGCGGATCATCGCGAAGCTCAGCGCGGAGTCGAAGAACGAGGACCCCGGCAGGACGGTGACGGTCTCCTTGCCCGCGTTGATGAGGTCGGGGTCGACCTCCTCCTCCAGCGGGTACGGTCCGACGCCGAGGATGCCGTTCTCGGACTGCATGACGAGGTGGATACCCGGCGGCAGGTGCGTCGGGACGAGCGTGGGCAGCCCGATCCCGAGGTTCACGTACTGCCCGTCCTGCAGCTCGAGGGCGGCGCGGGCCGCGATCTCGTCGCGCGTCCAGCCGGTCACCGCTGCGCCCCCCGGGGTCCGCGCGTCGTGCGCTTCTCGATCTGCTTGCGCGTGGCCTGCTCGGGGGTCAGCTCGACGACCCGCTGGACGAAGATGCCGGGCAGGTGCACGTCGTCGGGGTGGATCTCCCCCGCGTCGACGACCCGCTCGGCCTCGAGCACGGTGAACCGCCCCGCCATGGCGGCGAGGGGGTTGAAGTTGCGCGCCGCGGCGTGGAACACCGCGTTGCCGTGCCGGTCGGCGACGGCGGCGCGGACGAGCGCGACGTCCGTGACGATCCCCTCCTCCAGCACCATCTCCCGGTCGAGGAAGGTGCGGACCTCCTTGGGCGGCGAGGCGAGGGCGACGGTGCCGTCGGGGTGGTAGCGCCACGGCAGCCCGCCCTCGGCGACCTGCGTGCCGACGCCCGTGGGCGTGAAGAAGGCGCCGATGCCGGCGCCGCCCGCGCGCAGCCGCTCGGCCAGGGTGCCCTGCGGCGTCAGCTCGACCTGCAGCTCACCGCTCAGGTACTGCCGCGCGAACTCCTTGTTCTCCCCCACGTAGGAGGCGATGACGCGGTCGATCCGGTGCGCGGACAGCAGCAGCCCGAGGCCGGCCCCGTCGACGCCGCAGTTGTTCGACACCACGGTCAGCCCGCTCGCGCCCTGCGCCAGCAGGGCGTCCAGCAGGACCCACGGGATGCCCGACAACCCGAAGCCCCCGACGGCCAGGCTGGCGCCGTCCGCGACCTGCTCGACGGCCTCGGCCGCTGCGACCACCTTGTCCACGATCAGACCCTACCCACGGAGGCCGGGCGGTCGGCGGGGCGCCGCCGCGGACGCGACCGCGCGGCCCGCACGAGGGGGAGGTCGGCGAGGTCGCGGCCGGCGACGACGCGGTTCTCGACCGCGCCGATGCCCTGCGCCTCGATCCGCACGACGTCGCCCGGCACCAGCGGCGGCGGGTCCTGGCGGCCCGCGCGGCCCCACAGCTCCGCGAGGCAGCCGCCGTTGCCGGCGGTGCCCGAGCCGAGGACGTCACCGGGCTGCACGCTCGCCCCGCGCGAGGCGTAGGCGATCATCTCCTCGAACGTCCAGGAGGCGTTCGACAGCAGGTCGGAACCGACGAGGCGGCGGTTGACGCTCGCGGTCAGCGCGAGGTCGAGGAACCCCTCGGCGTCGCGGTGCGGCTCCAGCTCGTCGGCGGTCACGAGCCACGGCCCGAGGGTGACGGCGGAGTCCTTGCCCTTGGCCGGGCCCAGGCCGACCTTCATCTCGCGGCCCTGCAGGTCGCGCGCGGACCAGTCGTTGAACAGCGTGTAGCCGAAGACGTGCTCCCGGGCCTGCTCGGGGCTGAGGTCCGCCCCGGCCCGCCCGACGACCGCGGCGACCTCGAGCTCGAAGTCGAACGCCCGGCACCCGGGCGGGACGGGGACGTCGTCGTGCGCGCCGAGGGCGCTGTGCGGGTTGCCGAAGTAGAACGTCGGCGCCTCGTACCAGGCGGGCTGGACGCCGGCGCCGCCCGAGACGCTGCGCACGACGCCCTCGACGTGCTCCTCGAAGGTGACGAAGTCGCGCACCGAAGCGGGCCGCAGCGGCGGCAGGAGCCGCACGGCCGCCACCGGCACGGCCGCGGAGGAGCGCAGCGCCCAGTCGCCGGCCTCGGCGGCCGCGGCGGTCCCGGCCGCGACGAGGTCGCCCACCGTGGTGGTCCCGCGCAGCGCGTGGACCACCTCCCTCCCCGGTCCGCCGACGACGACCCCGCTCCAGCGGCGGCCGTCCCGCTCGACGTGCGCGAACCTCACGCCGGCACCGACACGAGCGCGAACGTGCGGGCCATCAGCCCGGGGACGTCGGTCTCGTCCGGCGGCACGCGGTCCAGCATCCACTGCGCGAGCTGCACCGACGCCTCGACGATGGTCCGGGCCCGGTCGCTGCGGCGGGTCCTGAACCGCTCCCACAGCGCCTCGTCGAGCTGCTCGGAGGCGGTGAGCAGCTCCCCGAGGACGGCCGCGTCCTCGAGGGCCTGCGCCGCGCCCTGGGCAATCGTGGGCGGGCACGCGTGCGCGGCGTCGCCGATGACGACGACCCGGCCGCGGTTCCACGCCCCCTCGACGAAGTGGCTCTCGAACCGCGTGTAGTTGATGGGTGTGTCCTCGGTGATCTCGTCGCGCAGCGCGTCCCACGGCCCGTGGTAGGACGACGCGAGGTCGCGGAACACCGCGATCTGCCCGGCCTGGTCGAGGCCGCTGCGGTCCTGGTGGTCCTCCACCAGGTAGGCGTACAGGGTGTCCTCGCTCGTCGGGCAGTACCCGGCGATGTAGCAGCGGCCCCCGTAGACGAGGTCCGTGCGGACGATCTCGGGCGGCCGGCGCGCGTGGACCCGCCAGATGCCCATGCCCGTCGGGCGCGTCTCGAACGGGATGCCGACGAGCGCGCGCGTGGTGGACCGGATCCCGTCGGCCCCCACCACGACGTCGTAGCGGCCGGTGGAGGAGTCGGCGAACACCACGTCGACGCCGTCGGCGTCGGCGTCGATCGCCTGCACGGTCGTGTCGAAGCGGATCCGGGCCCCCACCTCCGCGGCCCGGGCCAGCAGGATCCGGGCGAGCTCCGGACGCGACATGCCCATCGTGCCGGGCAGGTCCGGGCCCCCCGTGCGCACGTCCGGCATCTCCACGAGCAGGGTGCCGGCGGGGTCGGGGGCGCGGATGCCCAGGGAGTCGAACGGGAACCCGGTCGCCGCCACCTCCGTCCACACGCCGAGGTCGCGCAGCACCCGCAGGGCGTTGCCCTGCAGGGTGATGCCGGACCCGACGTCGGGCGGGCCCGGACGCTGCTCGGCGAGGTCGACGGTCACCCCGGCCCGCGCGAGCAGGACGGCGGTGGCCGCACCGGCCACACCGCCGCCGATGACCAGGGCGGAACTGACTGCGGGCATCGTCGCCTCGCCTCCTGTGCGTGCTCGTGCTCGGAACTGCTGATCCTGCTCTGCCGCGCCGTCGCGGTGCGTCAGAGCAGGGCGATCGGGTTGATCGGTGACCCCACGGCTCCCGTGATGGGCAGCGGGGAGGCCGTGAGGAGGAACTCGAACACGCCGGTCGCGGCGCAGTCCGCCGCCAGGGCGTCGAGGTCCCACATCTCGCCCAGGTACAGCCCGACGTTCGGGATGACGACCTGGTGCAGGGGCTGGAAGGCGACGTCGAACTCGTTGGGCCGGACCTCGAACCCCCAGGTGTCGGTGGCGACGGCCGCGACCTCCGTGCCGTGCAGCCAGCCCGCGGTGCCGAAGGAGAACCCCGGGGACGCGCCCCCGGCGTAGTCGCCCCAGCCCTCGCGGCGCGCCCGCGCGAGCCGGCCGGTGCGGACCAGCAGCAGGTCGCCCGTGCCGACGTGGGACGTGGCGCCCTGCGCGGCGATGGTCCGCTCGAGGTGCTCGGTGGTGATGGCGAACCCGTCGGGCAGCTCGCCGTCCTCCCCGACGACGCGGCCGACGTCCAGCAGGACCCCGCGCCCGCACAGCTGCGCGGCCGCCGTCTGGATGCCCGTCACGAGGTCGCCCTCGCTGGTCACGACGTCGCCCGCGCGGCGGCCGTTCCAGGCCCGCCCGTGGTCGAAGATGTGCCCCAGGCCGTCCCACTGCGTCGAGCACTGCAGCGGCATGGCGATGACGTCGTCCGCACCGCCGATCCCGTGCGGGAAGCCCTGGTTGCCGCGCTCGGCGTCCACCCCGGTGTCGAGCATGGTGTGGACGGGGTTGGTGCGCCGGCGCCACCCCTTCTGGGGCCCGTCCATGTCGAAGGCCTGGGCGAGGGAGAACGTCACGCCCCGGCGCACGAGGCGCGCGGCGCGCACGCGCATCTCGGGCGTCAGGTGGTTCAGGGTCCCGTGGACGTCGTCGGGCCCCCAGCGGCCCCAGTTCGAGCAGCGCGCCGCGGCCTCCGCGATCGCGGCCTCGGGGTCGGCGCGGTCCCAGGCCGGCGTCGCCGCCTCCGCGCTCGTCGGGGCGCTCACCCGAGCCGTCCGCCGAGGCGCTCGGCGACCCAGTCGGCGATGACGTCGGTCGCCACGGCGCCGTTGTCGACGCTGGAGTGGTGCACGCCGCCCTCGCGGTCGGTGAACACCTTCAGCTCGCGGTCGGGGCTGTTCACCAGCTGCTCGTAGCTGCGGTGGGCGTAGGCGAGGGGGATCTGCCGGTCCTGCTCGCCGTGCGTGACGAGGAACGGCACGCGGATCCGGTCCAGGACGCCGTCGAGCGTCACGCGGCGCGCGATCTCGAAGAACTCGTCGCGGTCCTTGGCGCCCCACACCCACTGCACGTGCTCCCAGTAGTGCGGCACGGGACGTTCGCCCTGCGCCGCGAGGCGCGCCTCCTGGACCTCGCCCCAGTCGTGGTTGGCGCCCCACGCGACGCCGAGCGCGAAGCGCGGCTCGAACGCGACGGCGCGCGGCGCGTAGTAGCCGCCGAGCGACACCCCGCACAGGCCGATCCGGTCGGCGTCGACGTCGTCGCGCGCCGCGAGGTGCTCGTACACGACGCTCGCCCACTGCTCGGCCTCCACCACGGCGGGCAGCTCCTGCAGCCGCAGGGCCTCCCCCGTCCCCGGCTGGTCGAGCACGAGCGAGGCGATCCCGCGGCGGGCCAGCTTCAGCGCCGGCCCGGTGCGGTAGACCATCTCCTTGGTGGAGTCGAGGCCGTTGACCTGCAGCAGCACGGGAGCCGGCCCGTCGACGCCCTGCGCGGGCACGAACAGGGCCGACAGGTGGGTGTCCTGGTACGGGATTTCGACGCGCACGACGTCCTCGCCGGCCAGCGCCGTGCCGCGGTCGAAGGTGTCGCGGAACTTCGCGTACAGCGCGACCCGCGGGGCGTAGTCGCGGGCCTGCATGCGCTCACCCGTGATGAAGTACGTGGCCGCGCGGCCGAGCTTCTCGCCCGCGCTGAACCGGCGGCCCGCGGCCTCGTCCTCGGCCGCCAGCTCGACGAGCTGGTCGCCCTGGCGCTCCCAGGAGGCGAGGAACTGCGGGGTGCCGACCTCCTCGCCGCGCTCGAGCGCCTCGAGCAGCGGGCGGCAGATGGCGTCCACCTCGCCGATCCGGGCGCCCATCTCCATCGCCAGGTTGGCGGACAGGTTCCAGACGTAGTTCTTCGGGAAGTACTCGAACACGGGCCGGCCCCTCTCAGCCCTGGCCCTGCAGGGCGTACGGGTTCAGCAGCTGCTCCTCGGTGCCGGGCAGGACGCCCTCCTCCGTCGCGCTGGGGTGCGCCGCGTCCGGCGGGAACGACTCGGTCATCGACATCGGCATGGCCCCGTTGCGGTAGATGCTGTTCGAGCCCGTCGACGGCTTCCACACGTTCGGCACCCAGTCCGGGACGTAGTTGCGGTAGCCGCCGGTGTTGAGCTCGACCCGCAGGGTGCTGGGCTCGCGGAAGTACAGGAACGTCTGCTCGCCGACGCCGTGGATGGAGGGGCCGTACTCGATGTCGGTGCCGTTCTCCATGAGCACGTCGGCGGCCCGCAGGAGCTCCTCGTGGGAGTCGACCCAGAACGCGATGTGGTTGACGCGCCCGGGGATCGGGGAGGAGTCCAGGACGACGCCGAGGTCGTGGGACTTCTCGTTCGTGGTCAGCACCCCGAACACCGTGACGTCCGCGTGGTCGAGCTGCGTGTAGGCCATGATCCGGAAGCCGAGCGCCTTGTTGTACCAGTCGGCGAACCCGCGCACGTCGGAGGCCGCCACGGTCACGTGGTCGAGGAAGCGCGGGGCCGCACCGTGGCTCGAACGGCGCTCGGGGCGGTCGGGGAAGATCGACGCGCGCCCCTCGGGAGCCGCGAAGCGCTCGACCTCCCAGTACAGCTCCATGGTGTGGCCGTAGGGGCCGGTGAACTGGTACGAGCGGCCGTGGCCCTGGCGCGGCTCGTGCCAGGTGCCCGTGGTGCCCTGGGCCTCGATGCGGCGGGCGGCCTCGTCGAGGGCCTCGTCGCTGGACGTGCGCCACGCCATGTTCAGCACGGCGGGCTGCTCGCCCGGGCTGACGACGAGGCTGTAGCGGTAGTAGTCGCCCCAGCAGCGCAGGTAGACCGAGCCGTCGGCGTCGCGGTCGACGACCGTGAGGCCGAACTGCCGCTCGTAGAAGGTGACGGAGGCCTCGACATCGGGGGAGGCGATCTCCAGGTGGGCCAGGTGCGAGAGGAGCTTGATCACCGTTGATCCTTCCGGGGTGGGGTGCGGCCGGCACGGCCTCGTGCGGTGCTCCGACTGTGCGGCAGCGGCAGGGGGG
>NZ_JAAALN010000082.1 GCF_009906795.1 Kineococcus siccus | reverse complement strand
GGACGAGACGGGTGCACGGGTCCTCCGGGGAGCGGGAACGGGCTGGTAGCGTCACCGTAGATGAGAACCGTTCCCAACAGGAGGTCGACGTGCCGCTCTCTCCCCCCGACGCCGACGCCGACGCCGACGCCCGGCTGCCCGTCACCGTCGTCACGTCCGTCGACCCGGTCCTGCGGGACCTGGCCACCGCGGCGGCGCTGTGGGACGTCCCCCGCGTGGTCGTGGCCCGCTACGACCTCGGCCCGCAGAGCCTGCGCCGCGTCGTGAGCGACCTCTCGGGCGTCCTGGAGGACGTCACCGTGCCCCTCGAGCACGCCTGCCTGGGCTGCGCGCAGCGCGAGGACGTGCTGCCGCTGCTCGCCGCGCTGGCCGCGAGCGGGCGCGCCGACGCCGTCGTGCTGGCCCTGCCCGTGGCGGCCGAGCCGGCGCCCGTGGTCCACGCGCTCGGCGCCGACGACCAGGTGGCCGGTGTCGTGCGCCTCGCCGGCGTGGTCGCCGCGGTCGCCGGGGCGAGCCTCGTCGACGACGTGCTGGGCGACGCGCTGCTGTCCGAGCTCGGGCTGCCGGACCTCGAGGGCGACGACCGCGCGGTCGGCGAGGTGCTCGCCCACCAGCTGGACGAGGCGGACCTCGTGCTGGCCGACGCGGACCTGCACCCGCGCGCCTCGGCGCTGCTGCAGCACCTGTGCGGTCCCGCGATCGCGACGAGCACGGTCGCGGAGATCGGCGGTGCGGCCGTGCTCGCGCCCCGCCGCCCGGCCGCGGGCTCGCGCGCCGACCTGCGCCGCGCGCGGCACCACGGCGTGCCGGACGGGTGCGGGGTGTGGACGCTGGAGCTCAGCTCGCCGCGCGCGTTCCACCCCGGCCGGCTCCTGGAGCGCATCGAGGACCTGGGCGCCGGGCGGCTGCGGGCGCGCGGCTCCTTCTGGCTGCCGTCGCGGCCCGGCACCCTGTGCGCGTGGGACGGCGCCGGGGGCCGGCTCAGCATCGGCGGGCTCGGCGGCTGGGGTCTGGACACCCCGCGCACGCACCTGGTGGTGACGGGCACGCAGCTCGGCGACCGCGACCGGCTGCGGGCCGCGTTCGGCGACGTCCTGGCCACGCCGGCCGAGGAGGCGGCCCTGCGCGAGCGCGCCGCCGGCGGCGCCGGGGACGGCCTCGAGCCCTGGCTCGGCGAGGTCCCCGCGGGCCACGGCGTCCCCGCGGGCGAGTGAGCGGGCGCGGGGCGGTGCGTCAGCGAGCGCGCGCCGTCCGGGCGCCGATGGCGGCGGCCGCGAACGCCGTGGTCACGGGCACGGTCACGGCGAGGCTGATGCCGCCCACGGCCGTGCGGACCACCTCCCCCGCGATCGCCGACGTCGCGAGGACGTCGCCCACGGGCTGCGCGTACAGGTGCAGCAGCAGCAGCGTGGGCAGCGCCGCGCCCGCGTAGGCGAACGCGACGGTGTAGACGGTCGAGGCGAGGTGGTCGCGGCCGACGCGCATGCCGCTCGCGAACAGCGCCCGGAACCCCGCGCCCGGGTCGGCGGCGCGCACCTCCCAGACCGCCGACGCCTGCGTGATCGTGACGTCGTTGAGGATCCCGAGCGCGGCGACGAGGGTCCCGGCGAGGACCACGCCGCGCAGGTCGACGGACCCCGTGAGGATCGTGACGGTCGTGGAGCTCTCGTCGTCGAGGCCCCGCAGGTGGTTGGCGTCGACGGCGAGGACCGCGACCACCGCCGTGACGAGCAGGCCCGCGACCGTCCCGAGGTACGCAGCGGTCGTGCGCACCGAGACCCCGTGCGTCAGGTACAGGACGACGCCCATCACGGCCGTCGCCGCGCACACCGACACCACGACCGGGTCCTCCTGGCGCACGAGCGCCGGCAGGAGGTAGAAGCCCACCGCCGCACCGCCGATGCCCAGCCCCACCAGCGCGGCCGCCCCGCGG
The DNA here is from genome assembly GCF_009906795.1 of Kineococcus siccus. GTDB lineage: Bacteria > Actinomycetota > Actinomycetes > Actinomycetales > Kineococcaceae > Kineococcus > Kineococcus siccus. The sequence goes on along the minus strand of NZ_JAAALN010000082.1, from coordinate 14,893 downwards.
CGGCGCCCGACGAGGACGGTCACGAGGACGAACGCCCCCACGACGACCGCGAGCGGGACGCGGCGGTCGAAGTCGACCCAGACGTAGGTCTCGGCCAGCCCGTCGGCCGCGGGGTAGCGGGTCAGGGTGACGGCGTCGCCCGCCGCCAGCCCGCCGCGGTAGACGGCCGGTGGGACCGACACGGTCACCTCCGCCGGCCCGCCCGCACCGGCCAGCGCGACCGTGGCCTGCGGGCACTCGACGGTGTCGGGCAGCGTGCCGTCGGGCAGCCGGTCCTCGGCGAGCTCGCCGCGGCACTCGAGCATCCGCGTCGCCGTGACGTCGCCGCGCACGGTCTGGGCGCCCGCGACCGACGTCGCCGCCGTGGCGGGGCCCGGCCCCCGCGGCCAGGTGAGCGCGATGCCGACGACCGCGGCCACCAGCACGGCCGCGACCACGACGGCCAGCCCGCGCCGCAGCGCCCGCGTGGTCTCCACGACCGGGGGCGGGCCCCCGTGCGCGTGGCCGTCGCCCGGCGGCGTCACCGGCGGGCGGGCAGCTGGTACCGGATGAGCCGCGCGGAGTTCACGGCCACGAACACCGAGGAGGCGTTGTGGGCGATCGCCGCGAGGACGGGGGACAGCGCCCCGCCCGCGCCCAGGGCCAGCCCGACGCCGTTGACCGCGATCGAGGCGCCGTAGTTCTGGCGCACCAGCCGCAGCGTGCGGTCGCCGAGGTCGCGCAGGTGCAGCAGGCGGCGCAGGTCGTCGCCGACGAGCGCGACGTCCGCGGTCTCGACCGCCACGTCCGTGCCCGACAGCCCCATCGCGACGCCGAGGTCGGCCAGCGCGAGGGCGGGGGCGTCGTTCGTGCCGTCGCCCACGACGGCCACCGTGAACCCGTCCTCCTTGAGCCGGCGCACGACGTCCTGCTTGTCCTCGGGCATGACGTGGGCCCGGAACTCCGTGATGCCGAGCTCCGCCGCGACGGCCGCGGCGGTCTCGGCGTTGTCGCCCGTCAGCATGACGATCCGCCGGACGCCGGTGCGGCGCAGCGTGTCCAGGACCTCGCGGGCCTCGGGGCGGACCTCGTCGCGCAGGCTGACGAGGCCCGTGAGGACCCCGTCGACCGCGAGCAGGAGCGGCGTCTCGGCCGCCCGCTCCAGCCGGGACACCCAGTCCCGCGCGTGCTCGCCGACCGCCACGCCTTCGCGCTCCATGAGGCCGGGGCTGCCCACGAGCAGGACGCGCCCGCTCGCGAGGACGCGCATCCCCATGCCGAGCAGGACCTCGCACTCCTCGTGGGTGGGGATGAGCAGGTGGCGCTCCTCGGTGGAGCGGATGACGGCCTGCGCCAGCGGGTGCCGGGAGTGCACCTCGGAGTTCGCGGCCTCGGACAGGACCTGCTCGGGCGTCCAGTCGTCGCGGAAGGACAGCACGTTCGTCACGACGGGCCGCCCGACGGTCAGGGTGCCCGTCTTGTCGAACACGAACGCGTCGACGCGCCCCGCGGCCTCGAGGTGCGAGCCGCCCTTGACGAGGATGCCGCGCCGGGCGCCGTTGCCGATGGCCGCGCTGATCGCGGTGGGGGTGGCGAGCCCCACGGCGCACGGGCACGCGATGAGCAGCATCGTCATGGCCCGGCGCACGTCGCGCGTGAGGACGAGCGTGAGCAGCGACAGGCCGAAGGACGCGGGCACGAACCGCCGGCTGAACGCGTCCCCCACGGTCTGCACGGGCGCGCGGTCGGCCTGCGCGTGCTCGACGCGGGCGATGATCCGGCCCACCGCGGTGTCGCCGCCCGTCGCGGTGGCCCGCACGACGAGCCGGCCGCGCAGGTTCACGCTGCCGGCGAGCACCGGGTCGCCCACGGCGCGCTGCACGGGGAGGTTCTCGCCCGTCAGCGCCGCCTGGTCCACGACGCCCTCGCCCTCGACGACCTCGCCGTCCACGGGCAGCGTCGCCTGGTCGAAGACGACGACGAGGTCGCCCACGCGCAGCTCGGCGAGGTCCACCTGCGCCTCGACGACGCTGCCGTCGCGCGCGGTCCGCCGCACCCAGGCCGTCGTCTCCGAGCCGCTCAGCAGGTCCGCGATCGCGCGGCGCGTGCGGCGCAGCGTCAGGTCCTGCAGGTACTCGCCGATGTTCAGCAGCCACAGCACGGTGAGGGCGACGACGTTCTCCCGCAGCAGCAGGCTGGCCACGGTCGCGGCGCTGACGAGGGCGTCGGTGCCGGCGCCGCGGCGCCCCGCGAGGGCGCCCACCGCGCCCTTGAGGAACGGGTACCCCGAGAAGATCGTGACGGCGGTCGCCACGAGCCGGGAGGTCGGCCCGAGCAGCGGCGGGCGCCCGAGGGCGTAGCGGCGCACCCCGAGCGCGGCCAGCGCCGCGCCGCCCACGGCGATGCGGGCGATCTCGGCGTTGCGGGCGTCGGCGGCCCGCGGTTCGCGCTCCGCGACGGCGTCGGCCGGCACGGCGGCGACCGAGGCGACCGCCGCCCACAGGACCTCGGTGCGCACCCGGTCGGGGTCGTAGTGCACGACGACGCCCCCGGTCACGGGGTGCACGCGGACCTGGTGCACGCCCGGCAGCCGCTCGAGGGCGTCCTCGGCCGCGACGGCGCGCGCGGGGCTGCGCACCAGCCAGGCGGCCCGCAGCCGGAGCCGGCCCCCGGCGTCGGCGACGACCTCGAGGTCGGGCAGCGTCACGACCGGCGGCGTCACGACCGGTGGCACCACGACGGGTGGCACCACGACGGGTGGCGTCGGCGTGGGCACCCGCTCAGTGCTGGTGGTCGTGGCCGCCGGCCGCGACGTCGCGGACGGGCGCGCGCTCGCCGAGCTCCTCGTAGGCCTGGGCGACGATGTCGCCCGCGCCGAGGCGGCTGCGCTCGACCTGCGCCTCGGCGGCGCGCGAGGCCCGGATGCCGGCCTTGGTGCCGCTCACGGCGACCCGGCGCAGCGCGGCGGCACCGCGGCCGTCGCTGACGGCCTTGACGAGGCCGGCCGAGGCGGCGGCGGTGACGACGAGACGGCCGAGGGGGGCGGCGAGGGCGAACACGGGGTCCTCCGGAGGGCTCGGGCGGTGAGTCGTCCATGACACCACGGCGAGCTGTGCGGCGGGTGCCGTGGACGACGAGTCGGGAATGGTGATCGTTGTCGGCAGTGTTGCAGAGGGTGCCGCGGGACACCACGCGGCACCACCCCGCGCCGGTGCCCACGCCGGCGCGGACAGCGAGAGGGGACACCCCATGGCCAGGGCCGCCGTCGTCCGACCGGTCGTGCAGCTGAGGTCCACGGGCGGGAGCGGGTACACCTACGTGACCCGCAAGAACCGCCGCAACGACCCGGACCGCCTCGTCGTGCGCAAGTACGACCCGGTGCTGCGCGCGCACGTCGAGTTCCGCGAGCACCGCTGAGCCCTCGTCCCGCGGGCGCCGCGGTCGGGGGACCCGGGCCGCCTTGACACGGGCGGCCCGGCGCCCGGATGCTTGAAAGCGAAACGACCTGGCCGCCCGCTCCGGGCGGCCCGGTCCCGCCGGCGCCCGCGGGGGTGCTGCGACCGAGGAGCCCCACCGTGCAGATCGGCATCGACAGCTTCGTCTCCTCCGTGACGGACCCGGGCACGGGCCGGGCCTCGACGCCCGCCGAGCGCGTGGCCCGGCTGCTCGAGGAGGTCGTCGCGGCCGACGAGGCGGGGCTGGACACGTTCGGCATCGGCGAGCACCACCGTCCCGAGTACTACGACTCCGCGCCGCCGGTCCTGCTCGCGGCGGCCGCGGCGCGCACGCGGCGGATCCGCCTGAACAGCGCGGTGTCGGTCCTCAGCGCCAACGACCCGGTCCGGCTGTTCCAGGAGTTCGCCACGCTGGACCTCGTCTCGCAGGGCCGCGCCGAGCTCGTCGTCGGCCGGGGTTCCTTCACCGAGGCCTTCCCGCTGTTCGGGCTGGAGCTCACCGACTACGACTCGCTGTTCGAGGAGAAGCTCGACCTGCTGCTGCGCATCCGCGCGTCGTCCACCGTGCACTGGTCCGGCCGGCACCGGCCTGCCCTCACGGGTCAGGGCGTCTACCCCCGCCCGGTGCAGGAGCAGCTGCCGATCTGGGTCGGCGTCGGCGGCAGCCCCGAGTCGTTCGTGCGGGCCGGGCTGCTCGGGCTGCCCCTCATGGTGGCCATCATCGGCGGGGAACCGCGGCGGTTCCGCCCGCTCGTCGACCTCTATCGGCGGGCGGGGGCGGAGGCCGGGCACGCGCCGGAGGAGCTGCGCGTGTCCATCCACGTGCCGGGTTTCGTCGCGGACACCGACAGCGAGGCCGCGGACCTGTTCTACCCCGGCTACGAGCGCATGTTCGGGGGCATCGCGGCCGAGCGGGGTTTCCCGCCCGTGACGCGCGCCCGGTTCGACGCGAGCCTCGGGCCGGCCAGCGCCCTGTTCATCGGCAGCCCGCGGACCGTGGCCGAGAAGGTCCGCTCCGTCTCCGCGGACCTCGGGGGTCTCGCGCGCCTCACCGTGCAGATGACGAACCCCGGCATCGCGCACGACGCGATGCTGCACGCCATCGGGCTGCTGGGCGGCGACGTCGCGCCCGCCGTCCGCGCCGCCTGACGGAGCGCGCCGGCCGCCACCGGAACGGTCGCGCGGCCGCGGCGAGCCCGTCGCCGGGGCTCAGAGGCCGGCGAGGCCGTCGATGCTGCTGGTGTTCTCGCGCTCGCGGTACCCGGCCATACCCGCCGGGCCGGCCGCCGCGGCGTTGCTGCGGATGAGGTCCCGCTCGCCCGTCACGACGTCCATGACCGGGACGCCCCACCCGCACGCGTCGCTGACGCGGTCCACGTCCACGGTGATCACGGCGCGGGTGCTGGGGTTCGGCGGGTGCAGCGCGACGACCTCGCCGAACCCCGCGGTACCGGGCCGGTGCACCCGGCCCCGCCCGTGCAGGCGCACGATCCGCGGCTCCCGGTCGAACGACGCGAACATGACGCACGCGCGCCCGTTCTCCTGCAGGTGCGCGATCGTCTCGACTCCGCTGCCGGTGAAGTCGACCCACCCCACGCGGTGCGGGCCCAGGACGGAGAACGAGTCCCCGCCGCGGGGCGAGACGTTCACGCGGCCCCCGGCGTCGAGCGGCGCGGTGGCCGTGAACCACAGCGGCTGCGCCTCGATCCAGCGCCGCAGGTCGTCGTCGATCGCCGCGAACACCTCACCCATGCGCCCGACCCTAGCCGGGCGTCGCGGCCCCAGCGGGCGGCCGGCGGCAGGCGTAGGGTCCTGGGCCGTGGGGAACCCGACGCGCAGGCAGACGTGGTCGTTCATCGCCGCCCTGGCCGGGCTGGTCGTCTCGGGGTCGGTGCTGCTGGTGCTCGTGCCGTCGTTCTTCGACGGCAGCGGCGGCCACCCCCGGGCCGCCGCGGCGTGCGCGGTCCCCGTCCTCGTCTGCGCGGCCGGGCTGCGGCACCGGCGCCCCGCCGTGCGCGGGGCGCAGCGCCCCCGCGCGTGACGCGCGACTGGACCGCGCCCCCGCCGGACACCGCGAGAGGCGACGCCCCGGCGAGGCCGGGACGCCGCCTCTCGTGCGCGGGGGTGAGGAGTCAGGACACGGCGCTGAGCGCGTCCACCACGCCCTGGCCGTAGAACCCGTTGTCGTCCGCCGGCCCGGCGCACGTGGCCGTGCTGGTGACGACGCCCGCGGTCGCGGAGACGCGCCGGTAGGTGAACTGCGCGGGCACCGGGCACGGCACGTCGGTGGCGGTGCCGAGCAGCACCTGCTCGGTGACCGACGGGGCCAGCGTCAGCGTCCCGGGGTGCGCCGGGTCCTTGGTCCCGTACCGGCTGACGATGAGCGCCGCGACGCCGGCCGCGTGCGGCGCGGCCATCGAGGTGCCCTGAAGGTACTGGTAGTAGCCGCAGACGTCCCCGTCGCAGTCGCGCACGACCATGGGGTTCGTCGGGACGCCCGCCGCGTCGACGTCGCCGTTGGCGACGGCGAGGTGCTGCGGGTAGGCCGCGAGCACGAGGGCCTTCGGGTCGAGGCGGCCGTTGGCCGTGTCGTAGGCGTCGCCGCCGGGCGCGGACACGTCCGACTGCTCGGTGCCGTAGTTGGAGTAGTACGCCTTGCGGCCCGAGGGGCCCGTGGAGTTCACGGTCACGACGCCGTCGCTCTCGGCCGGCACGCTCAGGCAGGTCGAGTTGTCGATGGTGCGCTCGCGCGCCGCGATCGGGTCGCCCTCGGCGTCCACGGGGTAGTCGGGGCTGCTCGCGTCGACGCCCGGGACGCCCAGGTCGGTCGCCTCGTTGCCGGAGGCCGACACCGGCAGGACGCCCTTGCTGCGCGCGTAGTCCAGCGCCCGCTGCGTGGCCTCGACGACGATGCGCTGCTCCTGCTGCTCGGCGGGGGAGTCCGCCGGGTTCGCGGTGCAGTTGAACAGCCACGGGTCGACGTAGAAGCTCATGTTCACGACGTCGACGCCCGCGTCGCCCGCGTACGTCAGCGCGTCCAGCGTGGGCTGCAGGAAGAAGTAGCCGCTGTCCTGCCCCGCGCGGATGTTCACGAGGTGCACCTCGGGTGCGACGCCCGCGACGCCGATCCCGTTCAGCGGCGAGCCGATGGTGCTGGCGACGTGCGTGCCGTGCCCGTCGTCGTCGACGTCGGCCGGGTCGACGCAGCTCGCGACCTCGCACACGCCGTCGATGTCGGGCATGTCCGTGGTGAAGTTCCGGCTGGCCGCGGCGTCGAAGTTCGGGGCGATGTCGGGGTGGCTGCCGTCGACACCGGTGTCGATGATGCCGACGGTGACCTTCTTCGAGCCCTTCTCGGTCGCGTACGACCCGGCCGGCGTGGCGCGGATCGCGGCCATGTCCCACTGCAGCGGGGACAGCGGGTCGCCAGTGCCCTTCGCGGCCTTCCCCAGCGTCGTGCGGGGGGCCGCGGCGGCCGCGGCGCGCTCGGCCTCGGTGAGCCGCTCGACCGCGTCGGCGTCGGCGCGGACCTCCGCGGGCGCCTTGCCGATGCTGCGGTTGCGCGCCGCACCCACGAGGGCGGGCGAGGCGTCGGCGGCTTGCGCGAAACCGGCGGCGGCCGAGCGCACCAGGGCGTAGCCGACCTCGGTGTTGCTGGAGACGACGGTCCCGCCGGCGGCCTGGATGGCGGCGCGGGCGTCGGTCTCGGCGGTGCCGGGTTCGTACAGCACGACGTAGTCGTGCGCGGTGGCGTCGGCCGCGGTGGTCGAGTCGGCCGAGGAGGCGGACTGGGTCACCACGAGCGTCGCGGCCACGACGCTGAGGGTCACGGCGGAACTGAGGATGCGTCGGCGCATTCGTCCTCCTGCGGAGTGGGGTGGGGCGGGGCTGGAGGGCGGGTGTCCGGCCGGGCGTCACCCGTCCGGAGCAGTGGGTGCTGCGGAGTGTGCTGCACAGAGTGTCCTCAGGCAAGCGTCCGGGGCGACGGGTCCGCCACCGGGTGCTGCCCGGGCGGGCCCGGACCGGGGTGGCTACCGTTCACCGCGTGAGCGACGCCCCCACCGCCCCGGACCGCCCGACCGAGTCCGGGCAGGACGCTGCGCCGCCGACCGCGTTCCTCCTCTACGGCGCCACGGGCGACCTCGCCAAGCGCCTCGTCATGCCCGGTTTCGCCGCGCTGGCCGCCGCGGGTCTGCTGCCCGAGCAATGGCGCCTCGTCGGTAGCGGCCGTCGCAGCCTGAGCGACGACGACTACCGCCGGCACGTGCGCGAGGGGCTGGAGGAGTTCGGCAAGGACGTCTCCGACGAGGTCCAGGACGCCGTCGGCGCCGGGCTGCGCTTCGCGGGCGGGGGGTTCAGCGAGGACGACCCCGGCGAGCTCCTCGACGTGCTCGCCGCCGTGCGCGCCGAGCTCGGCGACGACGTCCAGCTGGTGCACTACCTCGCGCTGCCGCCGTCGACGTTCGAGGCGTACACGCGCGCCATCGCCGCGCACGGCCTGGCCGACGGTGCCCGCGTCGTCTACGAGAAGCCGTACGGCACGTCGCCGGAGTCGTTCGAGGAGCTGGACCGGCTCGTGCAGTCGGTGTTCTCCGAGGACCGGGTGTTCCGCATCGACCACTTCCTGGGCAAGGAGGCGACCCAGCAGCTGCACGTGCTGCGCTTCGCCAACCGCCTCCTCGAGCAGGTCTGGAGCGCCGAGCACGTCGCCCAGGTCCAGATCGACGTGCCCGAGACCCTGGGCGTCGACGAGCGCGCGCAGTTCTACGACGCCACCGGCGCCACCCTCGACATGCTCGTGACCCACCTGCTGCAGGTCGCCGCCGAGGTCGCCCTCGAACCGCCGGCCGCCCCCGGGCCCGAGGCGCTGCAGGAGGCGCGCGAGTCGGTGCTGGCCTGCTTCCGCCCCGTCGACCCCGCCGAGGTGGTCCTCGGCCAGGGCGCCGGGTACCGCGAGCTCGACGACGTCGACGACGCCTCGACGACCGACACCTACGTCGCGGCGCGGATCTGGGTGGACACCGACCGCTGGCGCGGCGTCCCCTTCGTCCTGCGCACGGGCAAGCAGCTGGCCGAGAGCCACCAGCACGTCACCCTCGTGCTGCGCCCGCCGGCCGCGCGGCAGCACGAGGTCCGCGAGCCCGAGACGATCACCTTCACGCTCAGCGGCAACGGGACGGTGTGGAGCCAGGTGACGGCGCGGCGCCCCGGGGTCTCCGACGACCTCGTCAGCGGGCGCCTCTACCTCGAGCTCGACGACCTGCCGGACGCCGAGCCGCTGCCCGCCTACGCGACGCTGCTGCGCGACGTCCTGGTCGGCGACCGGGCCCTGTTCACGACCGCGGCCGGCCTGCGCGACGCGTGGCGCGTGGTGACGCCGCTGCTCGAGCACCGGCCCGAGCTGCACCCCTACGACGCCGGGTCGTGGGGGCCCGCGGCCGCCGACGAGCTCGCCGCTCCCTACGGGTGGCTGTCCCAGCACTGACGGTCACAGCGCGGCGGGGTGTGCGCCCGTCCGGGGGCCGGTGCGCGCGGGGCGGGCCCGCGACCCGTCATGCTCGGGGCATGACCGAGCGCCCCGACCTCCTCGTGATCGCCGACGCCGCCGACCCCGAGCTGGACGCCCTGGAGTCGCGGGCGCTGCTGCGCCGGCTCCACCCGGCGAGCCAGGGCCTGGCCGCGGCGCTCGCCGAGGCCGACGCCGTCGTGGTGTGGAACTGCGTCGTGCCGGGGTTCGAGGCGGCGTTCACCGAGGCCCTGGCCGCCACGGGCGGGCTGCCGCGCCTGCGCTGGGTGCACACGACCAGCGCGGGCCCCGACCGCCTCGTCTTCGAGGCTCTCGTGACCCACCCCGCGGTCCTCACGTGCTCGCGCGGCGTCCTGGACGTCGACGTGGCCGAGTACGTCGTGGCGTGCGTGCTGGCCCTCCTCAAGGACGTGCCCGCGACCGTCCGGCTGCAGGGCGCGTCGCGGTGGCGGCACCGCCGCACGCGCAGCCTCGCCGGCACGCGCGGCCTCGTCGTCGGCGCCGGCTCGATCGGGACGGCGACCGGGCGCCTGCTGCACGCCCTCGGCGTCGCCGTCGACGGCGTCGTGCGCGAGCCCCGCGAGGCCGCCGAGCCGTTCGGCGCCCTGCACGCCCCGGCCGAGCTGGCCTCGATCGTCGGCGAGTACGACGTCGTCGTCGTCACGGCGCCGCTGACGGTGGCCACCGAGGGCCTCGTGAGCGCCGAGGTGATCGCCGCGATGAAGGCGTCGGCCGTGTTCGTCAACGTGGGCCGCGGCCACGTGGTCGACGAGGCGGCGCTGCTGGCGGCGGTCAAGCGCGGTCGCCTGTCCGGCGTCGCCCTCGACGTGTTCACGGTCGAGCCGCTGCCGGCGGACAGCCCCTGGTGGTCCGAGCCGCGCGCGATCGTCTCGCCGCACCTGGCGGGCGACTCGGAGGACTTCCTGCAGCGCCTGCAGGCGCTGCTCCTGGAGCAGCTGGCGCGCTTCGCCGCCGGTGAGGAGCTCCTGCACGTCGTCGACGGGCAGCGGGGCTACGCGACGAGCTGACCCGTCCGCGCGGGTCAGCGCCGCGGCGCGACGGCGTCGGGCACGGCCGTCGCGGGGCGCGCGGCGGGGCGCCGCACCCGGCCCACCAGGCGGCACACCAGGTAGGTCGTGAACGACACCGTCGTGACGTACGGGCTGATGGGGATGCTCGAGCCCAGCGCCAGCAGCGTCCCGCCGACGACCGCGGTGACCGCGAACGCGACGCTCAGGACGGGCACGAGGAACGGCGACGCGCTGACCCGCACGGCCGCGGCCGCGGGCGTCACGAGCAGGGCCAGCACCAGCAGCGCCCCGACGATCTGCACGCTCATCGCCACGGCCAGCCCCAGCACGAGCATGAACACGGGCGACAGGACGCGCACCGGGACGCCGCGCGCCGCAGCCAGTTCCGGGTCGAGGCTCGCGAACAGCAGCGGCCGCCACACGACCGCGAGGGCCGCGACCACGACGGTCGCGATGATGGCCAGGGACAGCAGCTGCGGGTCGTCCACCGCGACGATCTGCCCCGTCAGCAGGCCGAACTTGTTCGCCGACCGGCCCTGGTACAGCGCGAGGAACAGCACGCCCAGCCCCAGCCCGAACGGCATGAGGACGCCGATCGCGGAGTTGTGCTCCTTCGCCCGGACGCCGAGGACGCCGAAGAGCACGGCCGCGAGGACGGACCCGACGAGGGAGCCGAGGACGACGTTGACGCCGAGCAGCAGCGCGGCCGCGGCGCCCGCGAAGCTCAGCTCGCTGATGCCGTGCACGGCGAACGGCAGGTCCCGCGCGACGACGAACACCCCGACGAGCCCCCCGACGAGGCCCAGCAGCGCCCCGGCGTACAGCGAGTTGTGCACGAGGTCGAGCAGCGCGCCGTAGTCGCGGAAGTCGAAGACGTCGTTCCAGCCGATGCCCGTCGTCACGACGAGACCTCCTCGTGCGGGTGGGGGCTGGGGGCGGCGCCGCCGACGACGAGGAGCCGCCCACCGGACTCGACGACCTCGACGGGGCTGCCGTACAGCTCCGACAGGGTCGTCGACGTCATGACCTCCGCGGGCGGGCCGATGCGGAAGCGCCCCGCGGCCAGGTACAGGACGCGGTCGACGTAGGGGAGCACGGGGTTGATGTCGTGGGTCACGAAGAGCACGGCGGCGCCCGAGTCGTGCCGGCAGCGGTCGACCAGCCGGCTGACGGCCTGCGCGTGGTGCAGGTCCAGCGACAGCAGGGGCTCGTCGCACAGCAGCAGGGCCGGGTCGCCCACGATGCCCTGCGCGACCCGCAGCCGCTGCTGCTCGCCGCCGGAGAGCCGGCCGACCGGGGCGTCGGCGTAGGAGGTGGCGCCCACGGCGGCGAGCACGCGGTCGACGGCCGCGTCCGCGCGCCGGCTGGGCAGCAGCGGTCCCCACCGGTGGCCGTCGAGGCCGAGGCGCACGAAGTCGCGGGCGCGCAGCGGCGTCGTCGCCTCGAGGCCGCGCTGCTGCGGGACGTAGCCGATGTCGCGCCCGCCGCGGCGCACGGGCCGCCCGGCGACCTCGATGGTCCCGGCGGACAGCGGGCGCTGCCCGAGGACGACCTTCAGCAGGCTCGTCTTGCCCGCGCCGTTGGCGCCGAGGACGGCGACGAACTCCCCGGGCGCGACGTCGAGGTCGAGCCCCGTCCACAGCCGGCGCTCGCCGAAGGCCAGCCCCGCGTCGCGCAGGCGCAGCGCGGGGGCCCCGGGCGGCCGGGGGTCGCGCCCCCGGGGGTGCGCGCTCACCGGCCGGTCACGGCCGCAGGGCCGCCGCGACCGCCTCGACGTTCTCGGTCATCCACGTCGTGTAGTCCTTGCCCTCGGGGAGCGTCTCGGTGACGGGCACCACGGCGATGCCCGCCGCGCGGGCCGCGGCCAGCACCTGCTCCGTCTGCGGGCCGGTGGTCTGCTCGTTGTACACGAGCGCGCGCACCTGCCGGTCGGTGAACAGGGCCAGTGTCTCCTGCAGCACGTCGACCGGGACGTCGGTGTCCTCCTCGATGGCCTCGGAGAAGGCCTCGGGGGTCTTCTCCACCGCACCGAGGGCGTCGAGCAGGTAGCCGGGGACGGGTTCGGTGATGGCGACGGGCGCGCCCCGCGTCGCGGCGGCGTCGGCGGTGATCGTCTGCTCGAGGGTGGCCAGCTGCGCGTCGAAGGCGTCGGCGTTGGCCTTGAAGGTGGCCGCGTCGTCGGGGGCGGCCTGCGTCAGGGCGGCCTCGACGGCGTCGGCGACCTTGCGCACGCTCGGGACGTCGTACCAGACGTGCTCGTTCAGCTCCTCGCCCGCGCCGGCGGCCTTGCCGGAGACGTCGACGGCGTTGACCACCCTCACGTCGGGGTTGTCGGCCGCCTTCAGCATGGTGTCCACGAAGTCGTCGTACCCGCCGCCGTTCTCGACGACGACGTCGGCGCGGGAGAGCTCGAGCTGGGTCCGGGTGTTCGCCTCGTAGGAGTGCGGGTCCGCCGAGGGGTCGGTGATGATCGAGGTGACGGTGGCGGCGTCGCCCGCGACGGCCGTCGCGATGCTGCCGTAGACGTCGGTCGAGGCCACGATGCTCAGCCCGTCCGTGCCGCTCGGCGTCGCGCCCGCCTCCGTCGCGGTCGTGGAGTCCCCGCCGCAGCCGGTGAGCAGCAGCGCGGTCGCGACGCCGCCGGCCAGCGCGACGGCGGAGGTGCGGGAGCGGAGGGGCGCGACGCGGGGCATGGAAGCTCTCCTGACGATGGGAACGATTCTCGACAAGAGTAGCGCGGCCCCGGCGGGCCCCGCGTCAGCGGGTCCCGTCGACCGGCGCGGGGCCGGCGTGGACGTCGCCCGCGGGCGCCGGGGCCCCGCCGCGCGGGGTCCCCTCCGCGGTCTCCAGCACGCGCGTGCAGGCCGCCAGCAGCAGCGGCACCGCGAGCATGGCGCCCGCCGCGGGGACGGCGGTGCCGGAGTCGTTGACGGCGAAGCCGATGCCGAGCAGGACCAGCAGCGCGACCGCCCCCGACTTCACGACGGGGTGCCGGTCGTACGTCGTCTGCAGCGCCGAAACGCCCAGCGCGGACGGGCGCATGAGCACGAAGGCGATGAACGCGGCCGCGAACGGCAGCACCACCGTGAACCACGACCCGACGAGGATCCGCAGGTTCTGCGCCGCCTTGCGCTCCACGACCTGCCACGCGCCGCCGTCCAGCAGCGTGGTGACGAAGCGCCCGAGGTGGGTCTGGTCGTCGGTCGGGCGCAGCCAGTCGGCCACGGCGATCAGCGAGATCGCCAGCAGCGTCCCGGCCCCGATCAGCAGGACGCGCCGCCACGTCACGCGCACCCCCGCGACGAGCAGGGCCAGCAGCCCGAACGCCGGGATGATCGCGGGCGGGCCGCCGAAGTCGCTGCCCAGCACGCCGTCCACGACGGTGGCGGTCAGCCCCAGGACGATGACGGCCGCGACCGCGAGGCGGCGGTGGCCCGTCGCGAGCAGGCGGTCGGCGACGGCCACCGTGAGGAGGAGGGTGCCGACCGCGAACAGCGCGAACTGGGGGTTGCCGAGCCCGTAGAAGCGGCCCGCCACGACGGGCTGCAGTCCGATGAGGCTGGACGTCACGAGCCGGGAGCCCGTGGCGACGTCGACCGCGAGCACCAGCGCGGTGGCCGCGCCGACGAAGCCGACCGGGCCCAGCGGGTGCCGCCGCCACGGCCCGAGCAGCGCCAGCGCGCTCAGCAGGACGACGAACAGCGCCACGGCCCCGGTCACCGCCAGCAGGTGCGAGCCCTCGGCCGTGCCGGCCCGCCACCAGGGGACGGTGTTGGCCAGGTAGGTCGAGGCGGGGACCGCGCCGAAGACGATGGCGAGCCGCCGCAGCCACGCGAGCACGCGCGGGCGCACGCGCGGCCCGCCCCAGGAGCGCCGCAGCGCGATCGTCGCGACGGCGAAGAGGACGATCTGCGACAGCACCCAGACGACGACGAACGGCGGGACGAGCGGCTGGATCGCCTGCGCGGCCAGGTCGAGGTCGCGGACCTTCTCGACGCGCTCGGCGACGGGCGTGCCCGCGTCGGTGGCCGTGACGGGTGAGCCCACGAGGCCGGGGGTCGCGGTGTCGCTGCCCAGCGCCAGGGCGAGCACGGTGGGCGCGAGGTCCGTCGTCTGCACGATGCCCGTCTGCCGCGTCGAGCGGCTGCCGAGCAGGCCCTCGTAGCGGCCGCCGCCGGGGGCGGGGCCCGTCGCGGCGGCGAACTGCAGGTGCGGGGTGCGGCCCGCGTCGGCGATCGAGGCGACGACGAGCGCCGGGTCGTCGCCCGCGGCCGCCACGGCCGCGCGCACCGCGGCCACGCGCGCGTCGACGAGCGCGACCTGCTCGGCCCGGCTCGCGGCCGGCGCGGCCTCCTCGCGCGGCAGGTCGGCCGGGTCCCGGACGGCGCCCGCGTCCACGACGACCACCTGCGCCCCGGCCGCGAGCTGCGCCGCGACGGCCGCGCCCAGGGCCGCCGGGTCCCAGCTCTCCCCGGCCGCCGGGTCGAGGACGGGGCTGTCGGCGACGTAGGTCCCCGCCAGCCGCCCGTCCGGCAGCGCCAGCGCGAGGCCCGCGCCCCGCCCGAGCGCGGCCGTGCGGACCCCGCCGTCGGCCAGCGCCCGCCCGAGCAGCCCCGGGGTGGCGCCGTAGGTGCCGGCGGTGGCGATCTCGGTGTAGCGGGCCGCGTCCGGCTGCACCCCGTCGCGCACGGGCGCGACGGGCGCGCAGGCCGCGTCGACGTGCTCGGTGGAGCTGCCGGCGAAGTCGGTGGCGCGGCGACCCGCGGACAGCGCGAGCCAGCCGTCGCCGGGGCAGGCGGCCGTGAACACCGAGCGGACGGCGACCGTGCCGATCGCCCCGTCGGCGGCCATCCCGGCGAGCGCGGGGGTCGCGGTCGCCGACACGTCGGCCCACCGCACCC
>NZ_JAAALN010000081.1 GCF_009906795.1 Kineococcus siccus | reverse complement strand
GCACCGGCGAACGCCGCCCCGGGCACGCGGACCGTCATCGTGGTGCGGTCCCCGCCCTCGCCCCCGCCGGTGCCGTGGAGTCCGTCGGCGGGCTCGGCCGGCGCACGGCCCTGACCACGTCGGCGACCGACGTGACCGCGGAGGTCGCCGACGTCGGCAGCCGCGTGACCTCCGCGCAGGCCGTGCTCGCGACGTTCCGCAGCCGGCTTCCGCAGGCCACCACGATCCCCGACGTCCTCGCGATCGAGGGGGAGATCGCGCGGCGGCAGGCCGACCTCGAGGCGCTGCAGGCCCGGCAGCGCGCGCTGGCCGACAGCGTCGAGCTCGCGACCCTCCAGGTGCAGCTGGTGCGGGCGCCGGTCGCCGCCGCGGCCGCCGACGCCGAGGCCCGCGGCGGGTTCCTCGGGGGCCTCGCGGGCGGCTGGGCCGCCCTCGGCCGCGTCGTCGGCGTCAGCGCCGTCCTGCTCGGGGCCGTGCTGCCCTTCGCGCTGCTCGCCGCGGTCGTCGTCGGGCCCGTGCTCGTGCTGCGGCGCAGGCGGATCCGGGCCTCCGCGACCCCACCGGCCGCGTGAGCCTCAGCGCGTCGCGGCCGGCAGCTCGATGGTGATCTTCGCCGCGCCGTGCCCGTGCTCGCGCGCCACCGCGAGGGCGGTCGGCACCTCCTCGAGCGGGTAGCTGCTGCCCAGGCAGTGCTCGACGCTGATCCGGCCGGCGTCGATCCAGTCCAGGGCCTGGCGGAACGAGGCCAGCCCGGGTTCGGCCTGCGTGCCGCAGACCCACAGGCAGGACACGGACTTCGTGAACGCGAGCTGCACCGGGAACGGCGAGCTGCCCAGCCGCTCGGCGTAGCCGAAGAACCCTGCGACGCCGTGCGGGCGCACGGCCTTCACGGCGTCCTCGCGGCACGCGTCGTACCCGGCGGCCTCCACGACCAGGTCGGCGCCCGCGCCGCCCGTGGCGTCGAGGACGGCCTCCACGACCGACTCCCGCGGCGCCAGCACCGTCCGCGTGGCGCCGAGCGCCGCGGCCGTCGCGAGCCGCCGGGGGTCGAGGTCGGAGACGACCACCTCGGCGCCCGCGGCGAGCAGCTGCTGCAGGAAGTAGGTCCCGGCCGACCCTGCCCCGATCACGGCCGCGTGCCGCACCTCGCCGGCCAGCGGCAGGAACCGCTTGAGCGCGAACACCGTGGTGCCCAGCTGCTGGGCCTGCACGGCGCGGCGCAGGTCGGCCCCCGCACGCAGCGGGACGAGGTGCAGGTCGTCGACGACCTGGTACTCCGCGAAGCAGCCGCCCGCGGTGCCGGCCGGCACGGTCAGGACGGCGTCGCCGGGGGCGAACCCCGGGGCCCGGCTCTCGACGACGACGCCGACCCCCTCGTGGCCGGGGTAGCCCGGGCGCCCGAGCATGGCGTCGACGTGGAAGCCGTCGTAGACGTGGTGGACGTCGGAGCCGCAGACCGCGGCGTGGTGCATCTGCACGAGCACCTCGCGATCGCGCGGGCACTGGACGCCGAAGTCGCCGACCCGCACGTCACCCGGTCCGGCCAGGAACGCTGCGCGCACGCTGTCCTCCCCCTGCCCGTCGTCGCTGACGGGCCGCTCCAGCCGCCGGTCCGGGGGCCCGGACCGCTCAGCAGTTCTACCGCGCCGGATGCTCCGCCCAACACCCACCCACAGAGCCCCGCAGCACGCCCGTCGGCACACCTCGCGGCCCTGACGGCCCTTAGTCCTCCACTCCACCTCGGCGGGAAAGCCCGACGGCCGACCGCGCTGGTCCTCGGCGTTGAACTGGACGAAGGACGCTTGCCTCGCTCTTCAGCTCCGCGGATACCGCCGAGGTGAGTTGACGTCATGAACGCCGGTCCCGATGCGGAGGTCTTTCAGCTCGACCTGCTTCGCGAGGCTCGTGGGAGCGATGAGCGCAGCCGAGGGGTTTGTGCTTAGCTGCGGACGCACCATCTCTTCCGCTTCGAGGAGTCGACCGTGATGACTGGCGTGGGGCCCTGGAACTCACTCGAAGTCACGAGACTGATCGTCGAGGCCAGCATTCCTGTCGTGCTCCTGCTGTTGGGCGTCTGGGTGGCGGCAGCCACCCGAAGAGTGGAAGCCGCTCAGGAGTCGACGCGGGCCATCATTGCTCGCCGTGTCGAACTGCACAGGGAGATGGCGCCCCTGCTGAACGACTTGCACTGCTTCTTCCGTTGCGTGGGCCACTTCCGTTCGATATCGCCACCAGAGGCCGTGCAGCTGAAGAGGGATCTTGATCGCCTCTTCTTCACCAACCAGTACCTCTTCTCGGCGGCATTGCAGACCTCGTACGAAGAGTTCATCAGAGCGCGTTTCGCGACCTGGGGCGGAGCTGGAGTGGACGCTCTTCTCCGCATGAGGCCCGAGCACCTCCGCCACGAGCGGGGCGCTGGCCATGCGTGGGACAGTTCCTGGGACGAGCGGTTCTCCGACGAGGTGCCCGACGGTGGACGTCAGGCGACCAGCTACGTGACCATCTCACGCGCCTTCGCTCATGACCTGGGCGTCTCCGACAAGGAGATGCCTCCTCTGTCGGTCGGTTGAACCAGCTCGACGTCGGTAGACCATGACCTGACACAGGACGGTTCGCATGGAATCTCCCTCGCAGCGCCTCACGGCCTGGGTGTCCGGCAGCGTCCAGGGCGTCGGCTTCCGCTGGTGGACCAAGGCGCAGGCGCTCGAGCTGGGGCTCGCGGGCAGCGCCGCCAACCGTCCCGACGGGCGCGTGGAGGTCGTGGCGGAGGGGCCTGTCGAGGCCCTGGACGAGCTGCTGGCGCGGCTGCGCGAGCAGCCGTCGACGCGCGGGCGGCCCGGCGAGGTCGTCGCGGTGGGGGAGCTCCGGGCGGCCGCGCGGGGCGTCACGGGCTTCGTCGAGCGCTAGCCGGACCACGACCAGCGAGGCGCCCCGGTCCGCGGCCCCGCAGTCGTTAGGCTCGCTGCCCGTGCACCTCAAGACGCTCACCCTCAAGGGGTTCAAGTCGTTCGCCTCCGCGACGACCCTGCGCCTCGAACCGGGGATCACGTGCGTCGTCGGCCCGAACGGCTCGGGGAAGTCCAACGTCGTCGACGCCCTGACCTGGGTCATGGGCGAGCACAGCGCGAAGAGCCTGCGCGGCGGCAAGATGGAGGACGTCATCTTCGCGGGCACGACCGGCCCCGAGGGACGCTCCGCCCTCGGCCGCGCCGAGGTCAGCCTGACCATCGACAACACCGACGGCGCGCTGCCGATCGAGTACGCCGAGGTGACGATCACCCGGACGATGTTCCGCACGGGCGGCAGCGAGTACGCCATCAACGGCTCGACCTGCCGGCTGCTGGACGTGCAGGAGCTGCTGAGCGACTCCGGCATCGGCCGCGAGATGCACGTCATCGTCGGGCAGGGCCAGATCGACGCCGTCCTGCACGCCTCCCCCGAGGAGCGCCGCGCCTTCGTCGAGGAGGCGGCCGGGGTGCTGAAGCACCGGCGCCGCAAGGAGAAGGCGCTGCGCAAGCTCGACGCGATGGAGGCCAACCTCACGCGCGTCGCCGACCTCGTCACCGAGATCCGCCGCCAGCTCAAGCCGCTGGGCCGCCAGGCCGAGGCCGCCCGCCGCGCGCAGGTCGTCCAGGCGGACCTGCGGGACGCGCGGTCGCGGCTGCTGGCCGACGACCTCGTGCAGGCGACCAGCTCGCTGCAGCGCGACGAGGCCGACGAGGCCGACCTCAAGCGCCGCCAGGTGCGCGTCGAGGCCGACCTCGCCGAGGCCGCCGGGCGGCTCGCCGCTGCGGAGCAGGCCGCGGCGGCGGCGGCACCCGACCTCGCGCGCGCCGTCGACACCCACCACCGCCTGCAGGCCCTGGCCGAGCGGCTGCGCGGCGTGCAGGCCCTGGCCGAGCAGCGGCTGCGCCTGCTCGCGGCCGAGCCCGAGGAGGCGACCGGGCGCCGGGACCCCGAGGAGCTCGCGGCCGCCGCGCGGCGCGTGCGCGCCGAGGAGGCCGAGCTGGCGGCCCTGCTGGCGCAGCACCGCTCCGCCCTGGACGACGTGCTCGCCCACCGCGCCGACGCGGACGCGGCGGCCTTGGCGGAGGACCGTCGCGTGGCCGCGGCCCTGCGCGCCGCGGCCGACCGGCGCGAGGGCCTCGCGCGCCTCGGGGGACAGGTCGCCGCCCGCCGCAGCCGCGTCGAGGCGGCCGAGGCGGAGGCCGAGCGGCTCGCCACGGCCGTCGCCGACGCCGAGGAGCGGCGGGCGCGGGCGCAGGCCGCCTTCACGGCGCTCGAGACGCAGGTCGCCGGGGTCGAGGAGGGCGAGGAGGGGCTCGACGCCGAGCACGAGCGCGCCGCCGCCACCCTGGCCGCCGCCGAGGCGGCGCACCAGGCCGCGCTGACCGAGGAGCGCACCGCCGAGCGTGAGCGGGCGACCTGGACCGCGCGCAAGGAGGCCCTCGAGCTCGGGCTGGCCCGCAAGGACGGCGCCGGCGCGCTGCTCGCCGCGGGCGAGCGGCTGTCCGGCGTCCTCGGGTCCGTCGCCGCCCTGCTCAGCGTCGAGGCGGGCTACGAGCCCGCCGTGTCGGCCGCCCTCGGCAGCGCCGCGGACGCCGTCGCCGTCGCGACGCCGGAGGACGCCGCGGCCGCCATCGACCACCTCAAGGGGGACGACGGGGGCAGCGTGGGCCTGCTCGTCGCGGACGCCCCGGCCGGCGCGACGGACCTCGCGGACCTGCCCGCCGGGGCCCGCGCCGCGCTGGACCTCGTGCAGGCCCCCGCGGCCCTCGCGGGCGCGCTGCACCGCCTGCTCGCCGACGTCGTCGTGGTCGAGGACCTGACCGCCGCGCGCGCCGTCGTCGCCGCCCGCGCCGACCTCGTCGCCGTGACGCGCGAGGGGGACCTGCTCGCGGCCCACCGCGCGGCCGGCGGCTCGTCCTCCGCGCCGAGCCTGCTGCAGGTGCAGGCCGCGGTCGACGAGGCCGCCGACGCCCTGTCCGCCGCCGGGCACCGGGTCCAGCGGGCGACGTTCGCGCTGCAGGCGGCGACGGTGGAGCGCACCGCCGCCGCGGAGGCGGTCGAGGCGAGCCTGGAGCGGCTGCACGACTCCGACGCCCGCATGAACGCCGTCGCGGAGCAGCTCGGCCAGCTGGGCTCCGCGGTCCGCTCCGCGGCCGCCGAGGCCGAGCGCACCGCCGTCACCCGCCGGCAGGTGCTCCAGCGGCTGGAGGGCGACCGCGCCGAGCTGGCCACCCTGACCGAGCGGTTCGACAACGCGAGCGCCACGCCGCTGGACGCCGCGGCCGACGTCAGCACCGACGAGCGCGACCGCCTCGCCGACGCCGCCCGCGCGCTGGGCCGCGGCGAGACCGAGGCCCGGCTGACGCTGCGCACGACCGAGGAGCGCGTGCGGGCGCTGTCCGGGCGGGCCGACGCGCTGGAGCGGCAGGCGGCCGAGGAGCTGCGCGCCCGCGAGCGCGCCGCGGCCCGCCGGGCCCAGCGGGCGCGGCAGTCCGCGGTGGCGGTCCGGGTGCGCGACGGGGCCGTCGCGGCCCTGACCGCGTGGACGTCCTCCGCCGCGCAGGCCGCGCGGCTGCGGGAGGCCGCCGAGGCGGCCCGGACCCGCTTCGAGGAGGAGGTCACCGGCGCCCGGCGCGTCGTGGAGTCGCTCCAGGCGGAGCAGCAGCGCCTGGGCGACTCGCGGCACAAGGACGAGGTGGCCCGCGCGCAGCAGCGGTGGCGCATCGACCAGCTGCGCACGCGGGCGTTCGAGGAGCTGGGCAGCGACCCCGACCTCCTCGTCGTCGAGTACGGACCCGACCAGCTGGTCCCGCCGTCGCCGCCCGCGCCGGGCGACCCGGAGCCCGCCGAGGAGCCGCAGCCGCGGCCCTACGTGCGCGCCGAGCAGGAGAAGCGGCGGCGGTCGGCCGAGCGGGCGCTCGCGCAGCTCGGGACGGTGAACCCGCTGGCGCTGGAGGAGTACGCGGCCATGGAGGAGCGGCACTCGTTCCTGGTGACGCAGTCCGACGACCTCAAGAACTCGCGCAAGGACCTGCTCGACATCGTCCGGGAGGTCGACGAGCGCGTCGAGCGCGTGTTCTCCGAGGCCTTCGCGGACGTGGCCGAGCAGTTCGTCGGGGTCTTCGCCCGGCTGTTCCCCGGCGGCGAGGGACGCCTCGTCCTCACCGACCCCTCCGACATGCTGACCACGGGCATCGACGTCGAGGCGCGGCCCGCGGGCAAGAAGGTCAAGCGGCTGTCGCTGCTGTCCGGCGGGGAGCGCTCCCTCACCGCGGTCGCGATGCTCGTCGCCATCTTCCGCGCCCGTCCCAGCCCCTTCTACGTGCTCGACGAGGTCGAGGCCGCCCTCGACGACGCCAACCTCTCGCGCCTCATCACGCTCTTCGAGGAGCTGCGCGGCTCCAGCCAGCTCATCGTCATCACCCACCAGAAGCGCACGATGCAGATCGCCGACGCGCTGTACGGGGTCACGATGCGCGGCGACGGCGTGAGCACGGTCGTCAGCCAGCGGTTGCGGGCGGCCACGCCGAGCTGACCGAGGGTGGACGGCTAGTGAGCACATGGTCACAGAGCGGCAACAGTGTCGTGGCGGACCTGCTGCTGGAGGGGCAGTGGGGGCAGGGTGGGACCCGTGGTGCTGACAACGCTGATCGTGACGTTCACCGTCACCGTGGGACTGGCCCTGGCGGTGCTCTACTCGGTCGCCGGACCGCCGTTGCGCGCCCGGGGCAGCCGGCTCATCGCCACCGTGGACCGCGTGCTGCACCGCCTCGCCTCGGCCGTGCGCGAGCGCGTCGCGGCCCACCGCGACGCCGCCGTCCGCGACGACCGGGAGACCGCGCACCTGCACTGAGCCGGCGCCGTCCCCCGGGGGGCGGGAGGGGCGGGACGCACCGGCCCGGCGCCGGTCCCGCGGTCTGAGAGGATCGGCTCCCGTGGACACGCTCGATTACGTCATCGGCCTGATCGGTCTCATCGCGGTCGGCGGCGTCGCCGCCTTCGTCGGCCTCGTCCGTCCCAAGCGCCGGGGGAGGTCGCTGCCGCCGCGCCCCGCGGAGCAGCAGGGCCGCCCCCTGGTCGGCCGCCCCGACGAGGACCGCCTGCCCGGCGTCGGCGACGACGCCGAGGTCCCGCGGGACTCCCCGAGCCGCTCCGTCGACGTGGTCGACCTGCCCGCCGAGCCGGCCGGACCGGTCACCGAACGCCCCGAACCCGTCCTCGGCCGGCTCGTGCGGCTGCGGGAACGCCTGGCCCGCAGCAACTCCGCTCTGGGGCAGGGGCTGCTGACGCTGCTCTCGCGCGACCGCCTCGACGAGGCCACGTGGGACGAGGTCGAGGAGACCCTCCTGCTGGCCGACGTCGGCATCGGGCCGACCACCGAGATCGTCGACGGCCTGCGCGAGCGCGTGCGCGTCCTCGGCACCCGCGACCCCGAGCACGTGCGCGAGCTGCTGCGCCAGGAGCTGCTGAGCGCCATCGGCACCGACGTCGACCGCTCGCTGCGCACCGAGCGCCACGAGGACCGGCCCGCGGTCGTCCTCGTCGTCGGGGTCAACGGCACCGGCAAGACGACGACCGTCGGCAAGCTCGCCCGCGTCCTGGTCGCGGAGGACAAGGACGTCGTGCTGGGCGCGGCGGACACCTTCCGCGCGGCGGCCGCCGAGCAGCTGGCCACGTGGGGCGAGCGCGTGGGCGTCCCGACCATCCGCTCCGAGCGCGACGGCGCGGACCCCGCGGCCGTCGCCTTCGACGCCGTGAAGGCGGGCATCGAGGCGGAGGCCGACGTCGTGATCGTCGACACCGCCGGGCGCCTGCAGAACAAGGCCGGGCTGATGGACGAGCTCGGCAAGGTCAAGCGCGTCCTCGAGCGCCACGGCCCGGTCGACGAGGTGCTGCTGGTCCTGGACGCCACGACGGGCCAGAACGGGCTCCGCCAGGCGGCCGTGTTCTCCGAGGTCGTGGACGTCTCCGGCATCGTGCTGACCAAGCTCGACGGCACCGCCAAGGGCGGCATCGTCGTCGCGGTGCAGCGGACGCTCGACGTGCCCGTCAAGCTGATCGGGCTCGGCGAGGGCGCGGACGACCTGGCGCCGTTCGACCCGGAGGCGTTCGTCGACGCGCTGCTGTCCTGACGTCACGCGCAACACGATGTTCACACGGCGCACGCCGACGTCACCGACACGAAACACACCACGAGACCGGCTGTAACCCGCCCGGTCCACGGTAGGGACCGCTCGACGCCGCGGGTTCCCGCGGCGCCACCCCGTCCCCCCGCCGGCGCTCGCCGGCCTCGTGGAAGGCCCTGTTGCCCATGGACACCGGTGACACCGCCTGGGTTCTCACCAGCTCCGCGCTCGTGATGCTGATGACGCCCGGTCTCGCGCTCTTCTACGGCGGCATGGTCCGCGCGAAGAGCGTCCTGAACATGATGATGATGAGCTTCGGGGCACTGGCGCTGGTCAGCGTCCTGTGGGTCCTGTGGGGCTTCTCGATCGCCTTCGGCAACGACGTCGGCGGCGGGCTGCTCGGCGACCCGGGCGAGTACTTCGGCCTCGCGGGCCTGCTCGGCCCCGACAACCTGGTGGGCACGCTCCCCGCCATGGCGTTCGTCGCCTTCCAGTCCGTCTTCGCCATCATCGCGGTGGCGCTCATCTCCGGCGCCATCGCCGACCGCGCGAAGTTCAGCACCTGGATGGTGTTCGTCGGCATCTGGGCGACCGTCGTCTACTTCCCCGTCGCCCACTGGGTGTTCTCCTTCGACGGGGTCGTCTCGGAGGCGGGCGGCTGGATCGCCGGCCTGGGCGTCATCGACTTCGCGGGTGGCACGGCCATCCACATCAACGCCGGCGCAGCCGGTCTCGCCCTCGCCCTGGTCCTCGGCAAGCGCCGCGGGTTCGGCCGGGACCCGATGCGGCCGCACAACCTGCCGCTCGTCATGATCGGCGCGGGGCTGCTGTGGTTCGGCTGGTTCGGGTTCAACGCCGGCTCCGCGACCGCGGCCAACGGGACCGCGGCCGTCGCCTGGGTCAACACCCTCGCGGCGACGGGTGCCGCCGTCATCGGCTGGCTGCTCACCGAGCGCCTCCGGGACGGGCACGCCACCTCCCTGGGCGCCGCCTCGGGTGCCGTCGCGGGCCTCGTGGCCATCACCCCGGCCTGCTCCGCCCTGAACCCGGTGACGTCGATCGTCGTCGGGGTCGTCGCCGGGGTGCTGTGCGCCCTCGCGGTGGGCCTGAAGTACCGGTTCGGCTACGACGACTCCCTCGACGTCGTCGGCGTCCACCTCGTCGGCGGCCTGTGGGGCACCGTGGCCATCGGCTTCTTCGCCACGGCCGACGCCCCGGCGGGGGTCGACGGGCTCTTCTACGGCGGCGGCCTCTCGCAGCTGTGGCTGCAGATCATCGGCGCCGTCGCCGTCATGGTGTTCTCGTTCGTCGTCACCGGCATCATCGGCCTCGTGCTGCAGAAGACGATGGGCTTCCGGATCGACGAGGAGGACGAGGTCACCGGCATCGACCAGGTCGAGCACGCCGAGTCGGGCTACGACTGGGGCAACCTCGGCGGGGGCAGCGGACTCGGGCTCGGCAGCAGCCGGCCCGGTGCGCACACCGCCGGCACCGCGACGCCCACCAAGGAGGTCAAGGCGTGAAGCTCCTCACCGCCATCATCAAGCCGCACAAGCTGGACGACGTGAAGGCGGCGCTGGAGGCCTACGGCATCCAGGGCCTGACGATCTCCGAGTCCTCCGGCTACGGCCGCCAGCGCGGGCACACCGAGGTCTACCGGGGGGCGGAGTACACCGTCGACCTGGTGCCCAAGGTGCGCGTCGAGGTCCTCGTCGACGACGTGGACATCTCCGACGTCGTCGAGGTGGTCGTGAAGAGCGCCCAGACCGGTCGCATCGGCGACGGCAAGGTCTGGACGCAGCACGTGGAGGACGTCGTGCGCGTCCGCACGGGCGAGCACGGGCCGGACGCCCTGTGACCCACGCCCACCTCGCGCTCGCCGCGGATCGGCGCTGAGCGCCGACCTGCGCACCGAGCGTCTCCAGATGGCGGTGCGGGCCGGTCGTCCCGGCCCGCACCGCCGCGCCGAGCTCGTCGAGCTCGTGGAGTCCCGGCTGCGCCAGGTGTGGGCCGACGCCCTGGCGCCCGTCCCGGAGCTGCTGCAGGACCCGACGGGGGTCGCGCTCGCGTGCGTGGGCTCCCTCGCCCGCGGCGACTGCGGTCCCGCGAGCGACGTCGACCTGGTGCTCCTGCACGACGGCCGCCGGCTGCGGCCCGACGACGTCGCGGCGCTCGCCGACCGCGTCTGGTACCCCCTGTGGGACCAGGGGCTGCGGCTGGACCACTCGGTGCGCACCGCCAAGGAGTGCCGCGAGGTCGCCGCGCACGACCTGGCCGCCGCCACCGGCCTGCTGGACCTGCGGGTCGTGGCCGGCGACGGCGGTCTCGTCGCCCGCACCCGCGGGCACCTGCTGGACGACTGGCGGATGGGCGCCCGCCGCCGGCTGCCGCAGATCCTCGACTCCCTGGCCGAGCGCGCGCAGCGCTTCGGCGAGCTGGCCTACCTTCTCGAACCCGACCTCAAGGAGGCCCGCGGCGGGCTGCGCGACGCGATCACGCTGCGCGCCCTGGCCGCGAGCTGGCTGACCGACCGCCCGCACGGCCCGGTCGACGAGGCGCACACGGTCCTCCTCGACGTCCGCGACGGCCTGCAGACGTCGTCGGGGCGTCCCGGCGACCGGCTGGTCCTGCCCGAGCAGGACGCGACGGCCGTGGTCTGCGGGTACGCCGACGCCGACCTCCTGCTCGGCGCCGTCGCGCAGGCGGCGCGCACCATCTCCGCGGCCGTGGACACCACGGCGCGCCGGGCCCGGCAGTCCATGCCGACGCGCCGCTTCCGGGCCGCGGGACGCCGCCCCCGCCTGCGCTCGCTGGGCCACGGCCTGGTCGAGCACGACGGCGAGGTCGTCCTCGGTGCGGGCGTCGTGCCCGCGGAGGACCCCGTCCTGCCCCTGCGCGCGGCCGCCACCGCGGTGCGCGTGGGCCTGCCGCTGTCGCCCGTGACGCTCGACCACGTCGTCGCCGCGTGCCCGCCGCTGCCCGTGCCCTGGCCCGCGTCGGCCCGCGAGGCCCTGCTGGAGGTCCTCGCGTCCGGCCCGGCGCAGGTGCCCGTGTGGGAGTCGCTGGACCTCGTCGGGCTCGTCGAGCGCTGGATCCCCGAGTGGACCGGCGTGCGCAACCGCCCGCAGCGCAACGCGGTCCACCACTTCACCGTGGACCGGCACATGATCGAGACCGCCGTGCGCGCCCAGCCCTTCCTGCGCGACGTCCCGCGCCCGGACCTGCTGCTGATGGCGGCCCTGCTGCACGACATCGGCAAGCTGCCCGGCGAGCACGACCACCCGCGGGCCGGGGCGCCGCTGGCCCGGGCGGTCTGCGCCCGCACCGGGATGGACCCCGAGGACGTCGCCGTCGTCGAGCGGCTGGTCGCTGAGCACCTGACGCTGGTCGAGCTGGCGACGCGCCGCGATCCCGACGACCCGCAGACGGTCGACGCGCTGTGCGACGCCGTCGGCGGCCGCGCCGACGTGCTCGCGCTGCTGCGGGCCCTCACCGAGGCCGACGCCCGCGCCGCCGGCCCGGCCGCCTGGTCGCCGTGGCGGTCGCGGCTCGTCGACGACCTGATGCTGCGCGCCGAGGCCAGCCTGTCGGGGGAGGAGGTGCCCGGCCCGGCCCCCTTCGACGCCGAGGAGCAGGCGCTCGCCGAGGAGGTCGTCGCCGGGTCCGGCCCGCAGGTCACCGTCCGCGAGGTCGACGGCTTCTACGTCGTCACCGTCGTGACCACCGACCGCACGGGCCTGTTCGCCGACCTCGCGGGCCTGCTCGCGGGGCACCGCTTCCTCGTCCGCTCGGCGCTCGTGCGCACGCTCGACGGGGTCGCGGTCGACACGTGGTGGGTCGAGTCGCCGACGGGTGACGTGCCGTCGCCGGACACGCTGCGCCGCGGGCTCGAGCGCATCGTCGGCGGTGACGTCGCCGTGCTGGACCGGCTCGCCGCGCGCGACGCCCAGACGCAGCGGCCCGCGGGGGGTGCGCGCTCCCTCGTGGCCCACCCGCGCGTGGTGATCCTGCCGGGCGCCTCCGAGCGCGCCACCGTCCTGGAGGTGCGCGCCGCCGACCGGCCCGGCCTGCTGCACGCCCTCGGGCGGGCCCTCGCGAGCGAGGGCATCGACATCCGCTCCGCGCACGTGGCCACCTACGCCGCGCAGGCCGTGGACGTGCTGTACCTGGCCGAGCCGTCGGGGGAGCGGCTGTCCCCACCGCGCGTCGCGATGGCCGTCTCGGCGCTCTCCGACGCCGCCGAGGTGCCGGGCGGCGGGAGGTAGCGGACGGCACGAGCGCCGAGGGGGCGCGCTGCTCCCTTAGGATCGCTGTCGTGTTCGCCACCCTGTCTGACCGCCTCACCGCGACGTTCAAGACCCTGCGCGGCAAGGGTCGGCTCTCGGAGGAGGACGTCGACGCCACCGTCCGGGAGATCCGCCGCGCCCTGCTGGACGCCGACGTCGCCCTGCCCGTGGTGCGCGCCTTCACGGCCTCGGTGCGCGAGCGCGCCACCGGCGCGGAGGTCTCTCAGTCGCTGAACCCGGCCCAGCAGGTCGTGAAGATCGTCAACGAGGAGCTCATCGCCATCCTCGGCGGCGAGACGCGGCGGCTGCGGTTCGCGAAGAACCCGCCCACGGTGATCATGCTCGCGGGCCTGCAGGGCGCCGGGAAGACGACCCTGGCGGGCAAGCTGGGTCGCTGGCTGAAGCAGCAGAACCACCGGCCGGTGCTCGTCGCGTGCGACCTGCAGCGTCCCAACGCCGTGAACCAGCTGCAGATCACGGGTGAGCGGGCCGGCGTGGACGTCTTCGCGCCCGAGCCCGGCAACGGCGTGGGCGACCCGGTCGCCGTCGCGACCGCGGGCCTCGAGCACGCCCGCCGCCAGGGCTACGACGTCGTGGTCGTCGACACCGCGGGCCGCACCGGCGTGGACGCCGAGATGATGCAGCAGGCCATCGACATCCGCGCGGCCGTCTCGCCCGACGAGGTCCTCTTCGTCCTCGACGCGATGATCGGCCAGGACGCCGTCGCCACCGCCGAGGCCTTCCGCGACGGCGTCGGCTTCGACGGGGTCGTGCTCACCAAGCTCGACGGCGACGCGCGCGGCGGCGCGGCCCTCTCCGTGCGCCACGTCACCGGGATGCCGGTGATGTTCGCCTCGACGGGGGAGAAGCTCGACGACTTCGAGCTGTTCCACCCCGACCGGATGGCCTCGCGCATCCTCGACATGGGCGACGTGCTCACCCTCATCGAGCAGGCCGAGAAGGCCTTCGACGCCGACCAGGCGCAGGCCATGGCGGCGAAGTTCGCCAACGACGAGGACTTCACGCTCGACGACTTCCTGCAGCAGCTCAACGCGGTCCGGAACATGGGCTCGCTGAAGAAGATGCTGGGGATGCTGCCCGGCATGGCGCAGGTCCGCGACCAGCTCGACTCCTTCGACGAGCGCGAGTTCGACCGCATCGAGGCCATGGTCCGCTCGATGACCCCGCTGGAGCGCCGCCAGCCCCGCATCATGAACGGCTCCCGCCGCGCCCGCGTCGCGAAGGGCTGCGGGCAGAGCGTCTCCGCGGTCAACGACATGCTGGAGCGCTTCGGCCAGGCGCAGAAGATGATGCGGCAGATGCGCAAGGGCATGGGCGGCGGGATGCCGGGGATGCCGGGGATGCCGGGCGCGGCCGGCGCCGGCTCCAAGAAGCAGAAGGCGCGCATCGCCGCGGCGAAGGGCAAGAAGGGCAAGAGCGGCAACCCCGCCAAGCGGGCCGAGCAGGAGCGCGCTGCGCTGACCCGCTCGGCCGAGGCGAAGGAGAGCGCGGGCTCCGCCTTCGGCGTGCCCGAGCCGGGCCAGGAGTTCGACCCGTCGCAGCTGAACCTGCCCAAGGGTTTCGACAAGTTCCTCGGCGGCCGCTGACCGGGCGCCCGCCACCGTGACCGTCCGCGCGCTGCACCTGAGCGGCCCCGTCCTCGTCGGGCCGGACGAGGTCGTCGGGCAGGCGTGGGTCGTCGGGGGGCGGCTGACGTTCGAGCGTCCCCCCGCCGCCGTCGACGTCGTCGAGCTGCCGGGCTGGGTCGTGCCCGGCCTGGTCGACGCCCACTGCCACGTCGGCATCGGCGCGCACGGGTGGGTCGACGACGCGACGAGCGAGGCGCAGGCGGTCGCCGACCGCGACGTGGGCGCGCTCCTGCTGCGCGACGCGGGCTCGGCCTCGCAGACGCGCTGGATGGACGAGCGCGAGGACCTGCCGCGCATCGTCCGCGCGGGCCGCCACCTCGCCCGCACGCGGCGCTACCTGCGCGGGCTGGCGCACGAGATCGAGCCCGAGGACCTCGTCGAGCACGTCCGCGTCGAGGCGCGCCGCGGCGACGGCTGGGTCAAGCTCGTCGGCGACTGGATCGACCGCTCGACCGGCGACCTCGCGCCCTGCTGGCCCGCGGACGTCCTGGCGGCGGGCGTCGCGGCCGCGCACGAGCTCGGCGTCCGGGTCACCGTGCACCAGTTCGGCGAGGAGGGGGTCGAGGACCTGCTCGCCGCCGGGGTGGACGGCATCGAGCACGGGACCGGGCTCACCGCACCGACCGTGGCCGAGGTCGCCGCCCGCGGCGTGGCCGTCGTGCCGACGCTCGTCAACATCGCGACCTTCCCGGACATCGCCGCGCGCGGGGAGGCGAAGTTCCCCACCTACGCGGCCCACGTGCGGGCGCTGCACGAGCGCCGGTACGCGACCGTGGCCGCGCTGCACGAGGCGGGCGCGCCCGTCTTCGCGGGCACCGACGCGGGCAGCGTGCTGCCGCACGGCCTCGTCGTCGACGAGCTGCACGAGCTCGTCACCGCCGGCCTGCCGACCCTCGCGGCCCTCGACGCGGCCACCTGGGCGGCGCGCCGCTGGCTGCGCCGGCCGGCGCTCGAGGAGGCCGCCAGCGCGGACCTGCTCGTCCTGGACGCCGACCCGCGCACGGACCTCGGGACGCTGCGCGCACCGCGAGCGGTCGTGCTGCGGGGCCGCGTCGTCGGCGGCGCTTGACCTTCCCCCTGCGGGAGGCCGGAGCCTGGTCCCATGATGACGATCGGGCAGTTCTCCCAGGCCAGCGGCCTGACCGCCAAGGCGCTGCGCTTCTACGACGAGAACGGGCTGCTGCAGCCGGCGGAGGTCGACGCCGCGTCGGGGTACCGGCGCTACAGCGCGGCGCAGCTGCGCCGTGCGGCGACGGTGAAGGTGCTGCGGGACATGGGGATGCCGCTGGCGCAGGTGCGCGTGGCGGTGGACGAGCCCGACCGCTGCGACGCGGTCGTGGCGGCCTACCGCGACGAGCTGGCGGCCGAGCGCGCGAGGCAGGACCTCGCCGTCCGGCAGGGGACCGCGGCGCTCGCCGCCTACGCCGCTCCCCTCGTCGTCGGGACCCGACGGGCGGCGCGGCAACCGTGGGCCGGGGTCCTCGCGCCGCCGGGACTCGTCGACGGCACGGGCGACGACGACGGGTCGGAGGCGGCCAACGGGATGTTCACCGCCCTGTTCACCGCGCTGGCCGCGGCGGGCAACCCCCCGACCGGCGCCTGGTGGTCGTCCGTCGAACCCGCCCCCGGCTCCGAGTCGCAGGTGCGCCTGCTGCTCTGCTGGCCCGTCGAGCGGGCGGTCGGGTCGGACGTCCGCGTCGAGGGCTGCACGACGACGTCCGGGGTCCTGCCCGAGCGGACGGAGGCGTTCGTCCGGGTGGGCTGGGCGCAGGAGGGGGAGGAGACGCCCGAGGGGGTACCCACCGCGGCCATGATCGCCCTCGCCGAGCACGCCGGTGCCCACGGCGACCCCGCGGGTGACGACACGGACGACGGTGACGCGGTGCGCCAGGTCGGCGTCCTCGCGGAGGACGGGTCGGTGCTCGGGGTGGAGCTCGTCGTGACCACCGCGGTGCACGGCTGAGCCCCGGCCGGCGCGGTCCGCCGCGGTCGCCCGGCGGGCGCGGCGTCTGGCAGAATGCTGGAGCACTCGAGCGCCAGGGACCCTCTCACCTTGACCGCTCGTGTCCTCAGAGCACCGGCGGTCGGCGTCCCCACACCGGACGGCGGGGCTCGACCACACCAAGTTCAGGAGACACCTCCACGTGGCTGTCAAGATCCGCCTGAAGCGGCTCGGCAAGATCCGCTCGCCCCACTACCGCATCGTCGTCGCCGACTCGCGCTCCAAGCGCGACGGCCGCTCGATCGAGGAGATCGGGATCTACCACCCGACGACGGACCCCTCGACCATCGAGGTGAACTCCGAGCGCGCGCTGTACTGGCTCGGCGTGGGCGCGCAGCCCTCCGAGCAGGTCACGGCCCTGCTCAAGGTCACCGGCGACTGGCAGAAGTTCAAGGGCCTCCCCGGCACCGAGGGCACCTACCGCAAGCCCGAGCCGCGCACGAAGCCCGGCGTCCCTGCCCCCGCGGCCACCGCCCCGGCCACCGAGGCCCCCGCCGCGGACGCGGCTCCGTCGGAGAGCTGAGCCCGTGCTCGCGGACGCGCTCGAGCACCTGGTGCGCGGCATCGTGGGTCACCCGGACGACGTCCGGGTGACCGCGAAGACGCTGCGCAAGGGGTCGATGCTCGAGGTCCGGGTGAACCCCGAGGACCTCGGCCGGGTCATCGGCCGCTCGGGTCGCACCGCGAAGGCGCTGCGCACCGTCATGGGTGCGCTCGCCGGCGGCCAGCCGGTCCGCGTCGACCTCGTCGACGTCGACCGCCGCTGAGCGCCACCCGCACCACCCGAGCGCCGGGGCCGTCCGCGAGGACGACCCCGGCGCTCGGGTGGTGCGGGTGGCGCTCAGCGG
>NZ_JAAALN010000080.1 GCF_009906795.1 Kineococcus siccus | reverse complement strand
GCCCACGGGCCCCGCCCACCGGCCCGCGGGCTGCCGTCGGGCCCCGCCGCCTGCGCACTAGTCTCGACGGCATGGTCCCGCTGCCGTCGGTGGGCTATCCCACGCGGTGGGAAGCCGACGTCGCCCTCCGCGACGGGGGGACGGCGCACGTCCGCCCCATCACGCCCGCCGACGCGGACGCGGTGGCGGAGTTCCACTCCCGGCAGTCCGAGGAGTCGCGCTACCTGCGCTTCTTCGCCCCGATGCCGCGGCTGTCGCAGCGCGACCTGACCCGCTTCACCACGGTCGACCACGTCGACCGCGTCGCGCTCGTGGCCACGGTCGGCAGCGACATCGTGGGCATCGCCCGCTACGACGCCGCCCCGCCGCGCGCCGGCAGCCCCCGCTCGGCCGAGGTGGCCTTCAACATCTCCGACGCCCACCAGGGCCGGGGCCTGGGCTCGGTCCTCCTGGAGCACCTGGCGGCCGCGGCCCGCGAGCGCGGCGTCCGGCGCTTCACGGCGGACGTGCTGCCGCAGAACGCCAAGATGATCGGGGTCTTCCGCGAGGCGGGGTTCGAGGTGCGCCACGGCTACTCCGACGGCGTCCTGGAGGTGTCCTTCGACATCGACCCGACCGAGCGCTCGATGGACGTCATGCGCGCCCGCGAGCAGCGCGCCGAGGCCCGCAGCATGCTCGCGCTCCTGTCCCCGTCCTCGGTGGTCGTCGTGGGCGCGAGCCGGACCGTGGGCTCGGTGGGGCACCAGCTGCTCGCCGACCTCGTCACGGGCGGCTTCACGGGCGTCGTGCACGCCGTCAACGCCGACGCCGGCACCGACGGCACCCCGGAGACCCTGCTGGGCGTGCCCGTCGTGCGCTCGGTGCGCGACCTGCCCGTGCCCGTGGACCTCGCCGTCGTCGCCGTGCCGGCCGCCGCGGTGGTCGAGACGGTCCAGGACTGCGCCGCGCACGGCGTGCGGGGGCTCGTCGTGGTCTCCAGCGGCTTCGCCGAGACCGGCGAGGAGGGCCTGGCCCGCCAGCGCGAGATGGTCCGCATCGCGCGCGCCAACGGCATGCGTGTCGTGGGCCCCAACTCCTTCGGCGTCCTGAACACCGCGCCCGCGGTGCGGCTGAACGCCTCGCTGCACCGCGAGCTGCCGCCCGTCGGCCGGTTCGGGCTGTTCAGCCAGTCGGGGGCCCTCGCGGTCACCGTCCTGACCTCGGTGCAGCGCCGCGGGCTGGGCGTGTCCACGTTCGTCTCCGCGGGCAACCGCGCCGACGTGTCCGGCAACGACTGCATGCAGTACTGGATGGACGACGAGGCGACCTCGGTCGTGGGGCTCTACCTCGAGAGCGTCGGCAACCCCCGCAAGTTCAGCCGGGTGGCCCGCGCGCTGTCGCGGCGCAAGCCCGTCGTCGTCGTGAAGTCCGGGGCCTCGGGGTTCGGCGTGCCGCCGGGGCACGCGGTGCGCGCGTCGCGCGTGCCGTTCGAGGCCCTGGACAACATGCTGCGCCAGGCCGGCGTCATCCGCGTCGAGAACGTCCACCAGCTCTTCGACGTCGCCCAGGTCGCGGTCCAGCAGCCGCTGCCCGGCGGCGCGCGCATCGCCATCGTCGGCAACTCCGACGCGCTCGGGACGCTCGCGGCCGACGCGTGCGTGAGCTGGGGCCTGCAGGTCGTGCACGGGCCGACCGCGGTGCACCCCGAGGCGGGCGTCGAGGTCTTCACGGCCGCGCTGGCCGAGGCCTACGCCGACCCGAGCGTCGACGCGGTCGTCGCGAGCTGGGTGCCGCCGACCGCGACGCTCGACGCCGCGGCGGCCGTCGCCGAGGCGGTGGCGCGCACCGCGGGAGCGGGCGGCCGGACGACCGTGACCTGCTTCCTGGGCGCGCGCAGCATCACCTCCGCCACTTCCGTGGACCCCGCCGGCTCCGTGGACCCCGCCGGTTCCGTGGACCCCGCCGGCTCCGTGGACCCCGCCGGCTCCACCGCTCCCGCGCGCACGACCGTGGTGCCGAGCTTCCCCACCCCCGAGGACGCCGTGCGGGCGCTCGCGGCCGTCGTCCGCTACGCCGAGTGGCGCCGCCGCGACGCCGGGCACCTCGCGGCGCCGGCGGGCGTCGACCTGCCCGCGGCCCGAGCCCTCGTCGAGCAGGCGCTGGCCGAACACCCCGACGGGGTCTGCCTGGACCGCGACGCCACCGCGCGGCTGCTCGCGGCCGCGGGCGTCCCGCTGCTGCCCCGCGCCGAGGTCACGGACGCCGAGGAGGCCGTCGAGGCGGCCGAGCGGCTCGGCTGGCCCGTGGCCCTCAAGACCGTGGGGGAGGAGCTCGCGGGCCGGCAGGACCTGCGCGGGGTGCGCCTCTCCCTCGCCACGCCCGACGCGCTGCGCTCGGCCGTGCAGGAGATGCGGGCGGCGCTCGGGGGGGACGCGCACACCCTCGCGGTCCAGACCATGGCCGGGCTCGGGGTGGCCTGCGTCGTGCGCAGCACCGAGGACCCGCTGTTCGGGCCCGTCGTGAGCTTCGGCGTCGAGGGCGACCCGATCGACCTCATGGGCGACGTCGGCTACCGGATCCCCCCGCTCACCGAGGTCGACGTGGCCGACCTCGTGCGCTCGGTGAAGGCCGCCCCCAAGCTGTTCGGGCACCGCGGGGCGCCGCCGCTGGACGTCGACGCGCTCGAGGACGTCGTCGCGCGCGTCGCGGTCCTCGCCGACGCGGTGCCCGAGGTCGCCGACCTGCGCCTGGCCCCGGTCCTGGTGGCCGAGCGGGGGGCGACCGTGCTCGACGCGGTCGTCCAGCTCGCGGCGCCGCTCAGCCGCGCCGACCCCGACCGCCGCACGCTGCCCAGCTGAGGCCGCCGGGAGTGCCGGGGCACGCGCGCGGTGTGGACGCCGCGGTCCCCGCCGGGAGCCGCGTGCGCCAGGATGGGCGGATGCGCGAGCGCACCTCCCCGCGGCGGCCCACCGCCGGCACCGACCCCAGCCCGGAGACCGACCGCACCGTGGACACCCCGCAGGACCTGCCGCCGGTGCTGCTGACCGACCTCGAGCGCGCCGGCTACTACCCGCAGCTCGTCGCGGACTCGCTGCGCACGGTCATGGCCGGGGAGGGCGTGCAGGCGCACCTCGTGCACCCCGAGACGACGTTCGACGCCAACGAGGTCCGCCGGCACGTCACCGTGCTCGTCACCACCCCCACCCGGCTCGTCGTGGCGCACGCCGACGACCACGGCCCCGACGAGGGGGGCACCGAGCCCTACGCCGTGTGCTCGACCGAGTCGGTGGCGCTGCACCGCGTGCAGTCCGTCGTCGTCTCCCAGGTCGTCGCGCGCCCCGCGGACCACCGCGCAGGCACCCTGCCCTCGGAGGTCAGCCTGACGCTGGGCTGGGGGGCGCTGCACCGCGTCGACCTCGAGCCCGCGACGTGCGCCGACCCCGACTGCGAGGCCGACCACGGCTACACGGGCTCGCTCACGGGCGACGACCTGACGGTCCGCATCGCGGGGGCCGCCGAGGGCGCCGACGCCGTGGCGGCGGCCCTGGAGTTCGCCCGGGCCCTGTCGGCCGTCACGGCGCGCTGAGCCACCCGCACCGGATGACGACGCCCCCCGCCGACGAACCCGCCGCCACCGACGACACGGCCGCCGACGACACGGCCGCCGACGATGGCCGCCTGCTGCCCGCCCCGCGCTACGGCGTCGACAGCCTCGCCGACGTCCTGCCGGCCGCGGCCCGGGCCCTCGGGGTGCCGCACTTCGCCGATCCGGGCGGCTCCGCGCTGGACCTGCCGGCCGTCGAGCGGGTCTGCCTCCTGCTCGTCGACGGCATGGGCGACGAGGCGCTCGTCGGCCGCTCGGGGCACGCGCCCACCCTGCGGCGCTGGCGCGCCGACGGGCTGCACCGCCGCATCACCGCGGGCTTCCCGACGACGACCGCGACGAGCATGGGCCTGCTGGGGACGGGCCTGCCGCCGGGGGCGCACGGCCTGGTCGGCTACGAGGTGCTCGACCCCGCCCGCGACGTCCTGCTCAACCAGCTCGCGTGGGACGTCGCGGTGGACCCCCGCCGCTGGCAGCCGCACACGACCGTGTTCCAGCACGTCGTGGCCGCCGGGGTGGAGGTGGTCCGCGTGGCGCCGCCCCACTTCAACGGCTCGGGCCTGACCGAGGCCGCCCTGCGCGGCGGGCGCTTCGCGGGCACCCCGGACCGCCTCGACGCCCGCGTCGACGCCGCGGTCACGGCCGTGCGCGCGGGGCGCCGGAACCTCACCTACGTGTACTGGGGGGCGCTGGACCACACGGGGCACGGCGAGGGCGTCGCCTCCTGGCAGTGGGGCGAGGAGCTGGGGCGCGTCGACGCCGCCGTCGCGGAGCTGTCGCGGCGCCTGCCGCGGGGGACCCTCCTGCTCGTGACCGCCGACCACGGCATGGTGGACGTCCCCCTCGCCGGGCGGATCGACCTCGCGCACGAACCCGAGCTGCGCGCCGGGGTCCGCCACGCCGGCGGTGAACCGCGGGTGCTGCAGCTGTACTGCGAACCCGGTGCCGCGCAGCAGGTGTCGACGACCTGGCGGGCCCGGCTGGGGCGCGACGCGCACGTCGTCCTGCGCGCCGACGCCGTCGCCGCAGGCTGGTTCGGGCCCGTCGAGGCCCGCGTCGCGGACCGGATCGGCGACGTCCTGGTCGTGGCCCGCGACCTCATGGCCGTCGTGGACTCGGCGCGGATGCGGCCCGAGGCGCTGCGCCTGATCGGCCAGCACGGGGCCCTCAGCGACGCCGAGCGGCACGTCCCGCTGTTCAGCGTCGTGCTCTGAGGCCCCGCCACCCGCCGGACGACCGCCCGACCGGCCGGGCCCCCGCGCGGCTCGTAGGCTCCGCGGCATGGCCCGGTACTACGACGTCCACCCCCGCGACCCGCAGCCGCGCAGCATCGCGCAGGTCGTGGCGATGCTGCGCGACGACGCCCTGATCGCCTACCCGACCGACTCCAGCTACGCGCTGGGCTGCCGCATCGACAGCCCGGACGGCGCCGACCGCATCCGCCGGCTGCGCCGTCTGGACGACAAGCACCACTTCACGCTGGTGTGCGCGGAGTTCGCGCAGCTCGGGCAGTTCGTGCACCTCGACAACGCCGCGTTCCGCGCCATCAAGGCGGCCACGCCGAACCCCTACACGTTCATCCTCCCCGCCACCCGCGAGGTCCCGAAGCGGCTGGCCAACGCGAAGAAGAAGACGGTCGGCGTGCGCATCCCCGACCACCCGGTCGTGCGGGCGCTGCTGCGCGAGCTGGGGGAGCCGCTGCTGTCCAGCACGCTGCTGCTGCCGGACGCCGAGGAGGCCATGACCGACGGCTGGCAGATCAAGGAGGAGCTCGACCACCTCCTCGACGCGGTCGTCGACGCGGGGGACTGCGGCACCGAGCCCACGACCGTCGTCGACTGGTCGGAGGGCTACCCGCAGGTCGTGCGCGTCGGCGCGGGGGACCCCTCGCGGTTCGAGTGAGCCGGGTCGTCGACGCGTGACGTCGCTCGCGGGTCAGGCGTCGAGGTCGCCCAGGTCGTCGAGGCGCCGGGCGATGAGGTCCTGCAGGTCGATGGCCTCGCCGTCGCGGGCGCCGCGGCCGACCTGCAGCGGCGGGTCCGCGGGCTCCAGGTGCACGCCGCGCAGGCGCGCCGCGAGCGACGGCTGGACGCCGAGGACGTAGTAGGCGCCGTCCTCACCCACGCCCAGGGAGCCGTCGCGGCGCAGGTACCAGCCGGTGAGCCCCGTGCGGTAGCGGCGCCCCTGCGCCGTCGCCTGGAGCGGCTGCGGGTCGATCCCGCGCCGGCGCACCTCGGCGACGAACCCCCCGAGCAGCTCGCGGGCCTGCGCGACGTCGCGCCGGCGGGCTCGCTCGGCCGCCGCCGCGTGGGCGTCCGCGGCCTCGCGCCGCCGTCGCCGCCAGTCCTCGCCGTCGGATGCGTCCTGCGCCACGTCCGGCCCGCCCGCCCGCTCTAGTCCTTCTTCGTCCCGAACATGATCTCGTCCCAGCTCGGGACGCTGGGCCGCTTGCCCGCGGGTGGCGTGCCCCCGGGCCGCCGGGCGGACCGGTTGCGCTTGCGGGGCGCGGGCTTCGGCGCCGCGGTGGGTGCGTCGGCCGAGGGGGCGTCCGCGGTGGGTGCCCCGCCGGTGTCCTCCTCGGGCTGCTCGTCGGCGGCCTCGCCCGGCGCCGCGTCCGGGCTCTCCGCCTCAGGACCCTCCGCGTCACGACCGTCCGCGGGCAGGGCGCGGGCGGTCGCGGGTGCGGGCAGCACGGTCGTGTCGGGGTGCTCGTCGGGTGCGGACGCCGCCGGGTGGGCGGGCGGCGGGTCCGCGAGCAGCGCGTCGACCCGCCGGGCCACGCGGTCCGCGGTGCCGTCGCCCGCGGGGGCCGCGTCGTCCGCGTCGTCCGGGACGGGCACGGGTCCGCGCACGCCGCGCTGCGCCTGCAGGGCGTCGAGCAGGTCGTCGGTGTGCGCCGCGAGACCGCCCGCGGAGCGCACGCCGCCGTCCGCCTCGACGTCGTAGACGCGCTCGCCCGCGGGCCGGTCGCCGGCGCCGGGCACGCTGACCAGGCGGCGCGAGGGCAGCGGGCCGGGCTCGGCGGGTTCCTCCTCCGACAGCCAGCGCGCCTCGTCGTCGGTCGCGGACAGCGCCTTCGACGACGGGTCGAAGGACCAGCGGGCGAGCCGGCCGCGGCCACCCGCGACGAACTCGACCTGCACGGTCCAGCCGCCGTCGTCCTCGCGCCACGCGTCCCAGCGCGCACCCTCCGGGTCGACGGCGCGCGCGGTCAGCCGCGACACGACGACCTCCTCGAGCGAGCCGCCACCGGCGCCCCGGCCGCACGGCGCGCGCCGCGCCAGGCCCGAGACGTGGGCCCGCTCGGCGAGGACCGGGCCCTCGTAGCGGCGCACGTGCTCCAGCGTCAGGCCCCCGGCCTCGGCGACCTCCTCGGCGGACTCCCCGGACCGGATGCGCGCCTGGATGTCGCGCGGGCGCAGCTGCGCCGACATCTGGATCTGCAGCTGGCCCAGCCGGGCCCGGTCGCGCCGGACGGCCGCGCGCAGCGCCTCGTCCACGCGCAGGCGGTAGCGGGTGCCGTCACCGGCGGCCAGCACGACGTGCTCGCCGTCGTCGTGCACCCCGACGAGCCTCAGGTCCTGCATGTCGAGCGCCCTCCCTGCGGTGTCGTCCCCGCCGCCGGGCCGGCGGCGGGATGTCGGCCCTGCGGGCACCTTCCCACGCCGGCCCACTCTGCCACCTCCCTCGCGGGCGCCGCCCGGGGCGGCGGTGTCGCCGGTCTCACGCCGCCGAGGCTGCACCCGGGGACGCCGGCCGCCGCCGGCTGGGGGAGGATGCCCGGGTGAGCGACGCGAGCCCGTACGACGCCCTGCTGCTGCTGTCCTTCGGTGGGCCCGAGGGCCCCGACGACGTGATGCCCTTCCTCGAGAACGTGACCCGCGGCCGGGGCATCCCGCGCGAGCGCCTCGCCTCGGTCGCCGAGCACTACCTGCACTTCGGGGGCAAGAGCCCCATCAACGACCAGAACCGGGCCCTGCTGCAGGCGCTGCGCGCCGAGCTGGACGGCCGGGGCCTGGCCGGGCTCCCGCTGCTGTGGGGCAACCGCAACTGGGACCCCTACCTCACGGACACGCTGCGCGCGGCCCACGAGTCGGGCGCCCGCCGCGTGCTGACCATCTTCACGAGCGCCTACTCCTCCTACTCGGGCTGCCGGCAGTACCGCGAGGACCTCGCGAAGTCGCTGGGCGAGCTGGCCGCGGAGGGCCGCTCCCTGGACGTCGACAAGGTGCGGCACTACTTCAACCACCCCGCGTTCACGGCCGTCAACGCGGACGCCGTCGCGGCCGCGCTGCTCGACCTGCCGGAGCCGCTGCGCGCGGACGCCCGCACGGTGTTCGTCACGCACTCCGTCCCGGACGCCATGAACGACGTCTCGGGTCCGCAGGGCGGGGCGTACGTGCGCCAGCACCTGTCGGTGGCCGCGGAGGTCGCGCGCCAGGTGTCCGCCCGCACGGGCACGGAGCAGGCCTGGGACCTCGCCTACTGCTCGCGCTCGGGCCCGCCGACGCAGCCGTGGCTGGAGCCCGACGTCAACGACCACCTCCGGGCCCTGCACGCCGAGGGCGTGCCGGCGGTGGTCGTGGCGCCGATCGGGTTCGTCAGCGACCACATGGAGGTCAAGTTCGACCTGGACACCGAGGCCGCCGAGACGGCCGCGGAGATCGGGCTGCCGTTCGCGCGGGCCGCGACCGTCGGCACGGCGGCGCCCTTCGTCCGGGGCCTCGTGGACCTCGTCGAGGAGCGGGCGCGGATGGCCCGCGGCGAGGAGGTGGAGCGCCCGGTCGCGGGTGACCTCCCGCCCTCGCACGTCGTCTGCCCGGTGGACTGCTGCCGCAACCTGCGTGGCGACCTCCCGGCCGCCACGGGTGAGGACTACCGGCCCCCGGTGCCGGTGTGACGACGACGGCGCCGGACGGCACGCCGCTGCGCGAGCTGCTGGCGCTGGCCGAGCGCACGGCGCGGGAGGCGGGCGCGCTCATCCACGACGGCCGTCCCCGCCGCGTCGAGGTCGCCGCG
Source organism: Kineococcus siccus (assembly GCF_009906795.1). Classification (GTDB taxonomy): domain Bacteria; phylum Actinomycetota; class Actinomycetes; order Actinomycetales; family Kineococcaceae; genus Kineococcus; species Kineococcus siccus. The sequence continues at coordinate 8,382 of NZ_JAAALN010000080.1, read as the reverse complement.
ACCAAGAGCAGTCCCACGGACGTCGTCACCGCGATGGACACCGCCTCGGAGGCGCTCGTCCTGCAGCGCCTGACCGCGGCCCGGCCGCAGGACGGCTTCCTCGGCGAGGAGAGCGGCCACCGTCCGGGCCGCAGCGGTCTCACGTGGGTCGTCGACCCCATCGACGGCACCGTCAACTACCTCTACGGCATCCGCGCCTACGCCGTGAGCGTCGCGCTCGTGGCCGACGGCGGGGCCCGCCCGCCCGGGGCCGGCGCAGGGCCGCCCGATCCCGCCCTGCCGCCCGATCCCGCCCGGTGGCAGCCGCTGGTGGGCTGCGTGCACGACCCGGCGGGCGGCGAGACGTGGACGGCCACGCTCGGCGGCGGGGCCCACCTGGGCGGGCACCCGCTGCACGTGACCGAGGGCGTCGAGCTGGCCGGTGCCCTGGTCGCGACGGGCTTCGGCTACGACGCCGCGCGCCGGGCGGAGCAGGCCGCCGTCGTGGCCCGGCTGCTGCCGCGCGTGCGCGACCTGCGCCGGATCGGGACGGCGTCGCTCGACCTGTGCGCGGTCGCGGCCGGCCGCGTCGACGCCTACTACGAGCGCGGGCTGAAGCCCTGGGACTTCGCCGCGGCCGTGCTCGTCGCCACGGAGGCCGGTGCGGTCGTCACCGACTTCGCGGGCGGCCGCGCGGGCGAGCACGGGCTGCTGGCCGCGGGCGGCCGTCTGCACCCCGTGCTCCGCGAGGCCCTCGAGTCCTGACGGCGCGGGCGGGCGCCCGGTGGGCTCAGGCCTCCTGCGGCGTCCGGCTGGCGGTGAGGTCCACGCTCACGGGGGCGCGGCGGCGGGCGAGGTAGGCCGCGGTGTCCGGCAGCTCGACGTCGTGGGCCTCCGCGAGGCGCAGCAGCGACTCCAGCTCGGCGAGGTGCGCCTCGGCGAGGTCGTCGTCGCCCTCCGCGGACGCGGAGTCGACGGAGGAGCGCGTTCGCAGGATGCGTTCCGAGAGCTGGGCCACGAAGGCCGGGGGAGCGGTGGTGGGGTGGTCGCTGCGGACGTCGGTCGACGTCTCGAGCGTTGTTCCCGACTGCGGCACGGACACGGGCACCTCCTCGGACAGCGGCGCCCTCGGACCGCCGGCGGATCGCGGTCGGTCCTCGGCGGCGCGGTGACGCGCGAAGACTACGGCCCCCGGGGGTCGCGGCCAACTCCCCCGGTGTCGCTGTGGACAACTCCACCTGAACGGCTCGTGCGGGCCCGGCGGCCTCCCCGCGCGCCGCGCCCCGGTTCGTGCGGGCCGCTGCGGTAGGTCACAATGCGTGCTCCTCGCAGACCGTGGTCGGGCAGTCCCTCCACGGTCGGCGGGCATGGAACCGGAGTCTCCAGCGTTGCTCCGGCGCACCGGTCCGGCTGGGAGTCAGCCGGGCGGACGACGACCCCGATCCCGGAGTGTGAGGCAAGGTCATGGCGACCGACTACGACGCACCGCGCAAGACCGACGACGAGCTGAGCGAGGACTCCCTGGAGGAGCTCAAGGCGCGTCGCACGGACAAGAGCTCGGGTGCGGTCGACGAGGACGAGACGGAGGCGGCCGAGGGCTTCGAGCTGCCCGGGGCGGACCTCTCCAACGAGGAGCTGTCCGTCCGCGTGCTGCCCCGTCAGCAGGACGAGTTCACCTGCACGAGCTGCTTCCTCGTCGTGCACCGCAGCCAGCTGCGGGAATCGGCGAGCGGGCAGATGATCTGCACCGACTGCGCCGCCTGAGGTGCCGGCCGGCCCGGCCGGCCGCGCAGGACGGTGAGGCCGTCACCGCGACGTCGCACGACGTCAGGTGGCGGCCTTCGTCGTCTCCGCCGCCGCGCGCAGCGCCGCGGCCAGCCGCTCGGGGTGGCGGGTGGAGACCATCCAGTAGGGCGTCGGGTCCCGCGGGTCGTCGAGGTGGATCCGCACGGCCGAGGGCACCCAGGAGCGGATGGCCAGGTGGGCGCGCGCGTCCAGCCCGGGGCCGAGCGCGGCGCGGCGCTGCGCGGCGGGGACCGGGTCCACGCCGCTGATGACCGAGACGGGCAGCCGCGCGCGGCCGACCTGGAAGACGCCGTCGGCCAACCGGGTGCGCCAGCTCAGGCTGGCGAGGGCCGCGAGGGTGAGGACGGCGGCCACGACCGCGCCGACCGCGGCGGCGCGGTAGCCGAACACCGGCAGCGGGACGAGCCACCCCGCGACCACGAGGGGCACGCAGGAGAGCCAGGTCGTCACCGCGGGCCACCACCGTTCGGTCCCGTCCCAGGCGGGTGCGCCGTCCATGGCCCCAGCGTCTCACGGCGGTGCGGACGGTCGCGGCGGCGGCCGGACGCCCCGGACGCGGCGGTAGTGTCCGTGTCCGTGACCGTCCGAAGCCCCGCCGTGGCCGCCGCGCTCGAGGTGCCCGTGGTCCTCGGCACCGACGCGGCGCTGCCCGCCTACGCCCACCCGGGTGACGCGGGCGCCGACCTGACCACGCGCGTCGACGTGGTGATCGGCCCGGGGGAGCGGGCGACGGTGCCGACCGGCGTCTCGATCGCCCTGCCCGAGGGCTGCGTCGCCTTCGTCGTCCCACGCTCCGGCCTGGCCGCGCGTCGCGGCCTGACCGTCCTGAACTCCCCGGGGACGGTGGACGCGGGCTACCGCGGCGAGGTCCGCGTCACGCTGCACAACACCGACCTGAGCACGCCCGTCGAGCTGCACGTGGGCGACCGCATCGCCCAGCTCGTCGTCCAGCGCGTCGAGCGCGTGGTGTTCCGGCCCGTCGAGGACCTGCCCGGCTCGGCGCGGGGCACCGGGGGGCACGGCAGCACCGGCGGTGCCGGCGCCCTCGCGGCCGGGGAGCTCCCGGGCGCGCCCACCACCCCGTCCACGACTCCTCCTGGGGGCCCGCAGTGAGCCTGTTCCGACGCCGCAAGAGCGCCGACGACGACCCGACGCCCGAGACCGCCGCGCTCGCCGCGGCCGAGGCGGACGACGCCGCGTCCGGGCCGGCCACCGGGGCCGCTGCCGACGCCTCCGCCGAGGCTGTCACCACGAGCGCCGTCGACCGCTCCGCGGGCCCGTTCGACGCCACCGAGGTCGAGCTGCCCGACGGCCGGCTGCCGCTGGGCGCCCTGCGGCTCGCGGGGCGCGAGGGCATGGAGCTGCGCTTCGAGATCGAGGAGAGCACCCAGCGGGTCATCGCCGTGACCGTCGGGATCGCCGGCTCGACGGTCCAGCTGCAGGTCTTCGCCGCCCCGCGCACCTTCGGGGTCTGGGACGAGATCCGCGCCGAGATCGCCACCGCCGTCACGGCCCAGGGCGGGGCGGCCGACGAGGTCCCCGGTCCCTTCGGTCCCGAGCTGCTGTGCCGGCTCCCCGTGCGCACCGAGGACGGGCGCACCGCGCACCAGCCCACGCGCTTCGCGGGCGTCGACGGTCCCCGCTGGTTCCTGCGCGCGGTCTTCGCGGGCCCCGCGGCCCACGACACCGCGGCCGCGGCCCCGCTCGAGGAGGTCGTGCGCGGCGTCGTCGTCGTCCGCGGCGAGGAGGCCATGGCCCCCCGCGAGCTCCTGCCGCTCGCCCTGCCCGAGATGGCGCCCGTGGGCCAGGAGCCGGCCGCGGCCGACGCCCCGGCCGCGGGCGAGGACGACCTCAAGCCCTTCGAGCGCGGCCCCGAGATCACCGAGGTCCGCTGAGCGGGTGAGACCCCCCGCCCGCACCCCACCGGGGGTGCGGGCGGCCTAGGCTGGGGGCCGTGACGAAGCAGAACGTCCAGACCGCGCCGCTGTGGCGCCGCGCGCTGTCGCGCTTCACGGCCTCGGAGTCCGACCTCGCCGCGGCCGACGCGCAGGAGGAGGCGGTCCGCCAGGGGGCCCTGCCCTGCGGCGCCGTCCCGACGCGGCGCAAGGCGTGCGTCTGCGGGACCCTGCGCTCGGTCACCCTGCGGCCCCGCGGCGGGGTGCCGGCGCTGGAGGCGGAGCTCTTCGACGGGTCGGGCAGCGTGTCGCTCGTGTGGCTGGGCCGCCGGCGGATCGCCGGCATCGAGGCCGGTCGCCGCGTGAAGGCGCGCGGCCTCGTGGCCGACGACGACGGTCAGCGCGTCATCTTCAACCCGCGCTACGAGCTCATCGCGCCGGCGGGCCCGTGAGGGACGGCGGAGCCGACGCGGGCGCCGGGCCGCGCGAGGCCCGGACGCCCGCCTCGACCCCCACCGCGGTCCCCACCACCGTCGAGGAGGTCGTGCGGCAGCGGCTCTCGCTCGCGCTCGGCGGCTGGCGGGGCCTGCTGGACTCCGCGGCGCCCGCGCTGGCGTTCCTCGTCACCTGGATCACGACGTCGGACCTGTGGCCGTCCGTGGGCGCGTCGGCGGCGGTCCTGCTCGTCGCCCTCGTGGTGCGCCTCGCGCGCCGCGAGACCGTGCAGCACGCGCTGGGCGGGATCGTCGCGATCGCCGTCGCCGCGGTCATCGCCTCCCGCACGGGGCGCGCGGAGGACGTCTTCCTGCCGGGCATCCTGCTCAACGCGGCCCTCGCGGTCGTCTTCGCGGTCTCGATGCTCACGCGGTGGCCGGTCGTGGGGTTCCTCGTCGGCGCCGTCACCGAGGACCCGACCGGCTGGCGCCGCGACCGCGGCGTCGTGCGGCTGTGCCAGAAGCTGACCGGGCTGCTGCTCGCGGGCTACGTCGTGCGCGTCGCCGTCCAGCTGCCGCTCTACCTCGCGGAGAGCACGACGTGGCTGGCCGCGAGCAAGCTCGTCCTCGGCTGGCCGCTGCTCGTGCTCGGCGTGGCCGTGGCGAGCCTCGTGCTGCTGCGCGGCCGCACGCCCCTGCAGGACCCGGCGAGCCTGCAGGGCCCGGGCGCCCCGTAGGGGCCCTCCGGGGCCGGGGCGTCAGGCCTTGCCCAGCAGGGCCCGCAGGGCGGCCTCGGTGTCGGGGGAGCTGAGGAACATGAGGTGGTCCCCGGCCTCGAGCACGTCGTCGGCCGACGGCGCGATCGGCCGGTCCCCGCGGACGATGGCGACCAGGACGGTGTCGCCGGGCAGGCGCACCTGGCCCACGGTGTGCCCCAGCACCGGGCTGGAGTCCTCGAGGGTGAACTCCGCCATCCAGGTCTGACCCTGCTGGAAGGTGAACAGCCGCACGAGCTCTCCGACGCTCACCGCCTCCTCGACCAGGGCCGTCATGAGCCGCGGGGTCGAGACCGCGACGTCGACGCCCCAGGCCTCGTCGAACAGCCACTCGTTCTTGGGGTTGTTCACGCGGGCCACGGTGCGTGGCACGCCGTACTCGGTCTTGGCCAGCAGCGAGACGACGAGGTTCGCCTTGTCGTCGCCCGTCGCGGCCACGACGACGTCGCAGTCGGCGAGCTCGGCCTCGTCGAGGCTGGAGATCTCGCACGCGTCGGCGAGCAGCCACTGCGCGTCGGCGACGCTGGAGATCTTCATGGCCGCGGGGGAGCGGTCCACGAGCAGGACGCGGTGGCCGTTGCCCAGCAGCTCGCGGGCGATCGAGCGCCCCACGATGCCGGCGCCGGCGATGACGACGCGCATCAGGCGTCACCCGCCGGGGCGGTGGCGAGCACCTGGACGGCCCGCTGCGAGCGCTCGTCCTCGACCACGACGTGCACGAGGTCCCCTTCCTGGTGGACCGTGCCGCGGGTCGGCACGAGGCCCGTCCCCAGCCGGGTGATGAACGCGATGCGCACCCCGGCGGCGGTCTCCAGCTCGCGCAGCGGCCGGCCGACCCAGTCGGGGTGGACGGGGGTCTCGAGGAGGACGACCTTCCCGCTGGCGTCGCGGAACTCGGAGACCGCGCCCTCGGGGACGAGGCGGCGCAGCACCTGGTCGGCCGTCCAGCGCACGGTGGCGATGGTCGGGATGCCCAGGCGCTCGTAGACCTCGGCGCGGCCCGGGTCGTAGATGCGGGCCACGACGGTCTGCACGCCGAACTTCTCCCGCGCCACGCGCGCGGCGATGATGTTGGAGTTGTCGCCGGAGGACACGGCGGCGAAGGCGTCGGCCTCGTGGATGCCCGCCTCGACGAGGGTGTCGTGGTCGAAGCCGACGCCGGTCACGCGCCGGCCCTCGAAGGCGGGCCCGAGGCGGCGGAAGGCGTCCGCGTCCTGGTCCACCACGGCCACGCTGTGCCCGCGGGCCTCCACGGTGAGGGCGAGGGTCGACCCGACCCGTCCGCAGCCCATGATCACGAAGTGCACGCCCGCTCCGGTCCCGTCGCCGTCCCGTCCGGCTCCCGCGGGGAGGCGGGAGGCGGACCGATCGCGGCGACGCTACCGCTCCCGCCCCCGCCGGGGGCACCGGCCCGGGCGCGCGTGCCCACGGCGGGGCCCGGCGGACGTAGCATCACCAGACGTGCCCTCCCTGACAGACGCGGCCAAGCGCCTGCTCGTCGGACGTCCCTTCCGCAGCGAGAAGCTGTCCGAGACGCTCCTGCCCAAGCGCATCGCGCTGCCCGTCTTCGCCTCCGACGCGCTGAGCTCGGTCGCCTACGCCCCCGACGAGGTGTTCCTCACCCTCTCCATCGCCGGGATCGCGGCGTACGCGTTCTCGCCGTGGATCGCGCTGGCGGTCGTGGCCGTGATGCTCACGGTGGTCACGTCCTACCGGCAGAACGTGCACGCCTACCCCTCCGGCGGCGGCGACTACGAGGTCGCGACGGTCAACCTGGGGCCCAACGCGGGCCTCACGGTCGGCAGCGCGCTGCTGGTGGACTACGTGCTCACGGTCGCCGTGTCGATCTCCTCCGGCGCCCAGTACGCCGCGGCCGCGATCCCGGCGCTGCGGGGGCACGAGGCCCTCTTCGCCACGGCCCTGGTCGTGGTGCTCATGGCGGCCAACCTGCGGGGGCTGAAGGAGAGCGGCTCGGCGTTCGCCATCCCCACGTACATCTTCATGGCCTCGATCCTCGGGATGGCGGCGTGGGGCTTCGGCCGCTACCTGTTCGGGGACCTGCCGCAGGCCGCGAGCGCGGGGCTGGAGCTGGAGGGCGAGCGGACGTTCGAGGGCGGGTTCACGAGCATCGCGGGTGCCTTCCTCCTGCTGCGGGCGTTCTCCTCGGGGGCGGCCGCCCTGACCGGCGTGGAGGCCATCAGCAACGGCGTCCCGGCGTTCCAGAAGCCCAAGAGCAAGAACGCCGCCACGACGCTGCTGCTGCTCGGGCTCATCGCGGTGACGATGCTGGTCAGCGTCATCACGCTCGCCAACCTGACCGGCATCCGGTTCGCGGAGGACCCGGCCACCCAGCTGCTGCGCGACGGGGTGCCCGTGGGCGACAGCTACGTGCAGGACCCGATCATCGGCCAGCTGGCGGCCTCGATCTTCGACCACTTCCCGGTCGCCTTCTACGTCGTCACCGCGGCGACGGGCGTCATCCTCTTCCTGGCCGCCAACACGGCGTTCAGCGGCTTCCCGGTGCTGGCCTCGATCCTCGCGCGCGACGGGTTCCTGCCCAAGCAGCTCAACACGCGCGGCGACCGGCTGGCCTTCTCCAACGGGATCATCGCCCTGGCGGGGGCGGCGATCGTCCTCATCCTGGCCTTCGACGCCGAGGTCACGCGGCTCATCCAGCTCTACATCGTCGGCGTCTTCGTGTCCTTCGTCATGAGCCAGACCGGCATGATCCGGCACTGGACGCGGCACCTGCGCGACGAGACCGACCGCGGCACGCGTCAGCGCATGAAGCGCTCGCGCGTCATCAACTCCGTCGGCCTGGCGATGACCGCGCTCGTGCTGGTCATCGTCCTGCTGACGAAGTTCACCCAGGGCGCCTGGATCGCCATCCTGGCCATGGCCGTGATCTTCGTGAACATGAAGCTGATCCGGCGCCACTACCGCTCCGTCAGCGCGGAGCTCGCGATCCCCGAGGAGGCCACGCCCAAGGCGCTGCCGACCGGGGTGCGCAGCGTCGTGCTCGTCTCCAAGCTGCACAAGCCCACGCTGCGGGCACTGGCGTTCGCGCGCGCGGCCCGCCCCACCGACCTGCAGGCCGTCACGGTGGCGGTGGACCCCGCCGAGACGGCGGCGCTGCAGGCCCGCTGGGACGCCATGGACCTGCCCATCCCGCTGACGGTCCTCGACTCGCCGTACCGCGAGGTCAGCCGGCCCGTGGTCGAGCACGTCAAGGCGCTGCGGCAGCGGTACCCGCGCGACCTCGTGGTCGTCTACGTGCCCGAGTACGTCGTGGGCCACTGGTGGGAGACGTTCCTGCACAACCAGTCCGCGCTGCGGCTCAAGGCGCGGCTGCGCTACACGCCCGGCGTCATGGTGGCCAGCGTCCCGTGGCAGCTCAGCAGCTCCGCCGGTGCGGAGGAGCGCGTCGACCGGCCCGCACCGGGTCTCGTGCGCCGCGGCACCTTCGGCCCCGCCCCGACCGACCACCCCGAC
>NZ_JAAALN010000007.1:38432-47251 GCF_009906795.1 Kineococcus siccus | reverse complement strand
CGTCAGCGGTGGGCGGCGGTGTCCGTCGAGGTGCGGCGGGGCATGATCAGGGCCAGCGCGACCATGCCGACCGCGAGCACGAGGTGCAGCCAGTTGTCGGCGGTGTTCAGCGGCACGAAGTTCGCGGACGAGGCCTGGTCGACCAGCAGCCCGTAGATCCACAGCCCGGCGTAGGCGATCCCGCCCACGAGCAGGAACGCCCGCGCGGCCGCTGAACTGCGGGCCGCGACCACGCCGACGACGCCCAGCAGGAGGTGCAGGACGTTGTGGAGGACCGACACCTGGAACACGCCGAGGAGGTGGGCCCCCGACGTGTGACCGGCACCGGCCATGTCGCCCATGCCGGTCGTGACGCCCGGGACGAAACCGGCGATGCCGACCAGGACGAACATCAGGCCGACGACGAGGGAGGACAGCTGCACGGGAGAGCGGCGGACGGTGGACGCGGAACGGGTGGTCGAGGACACGGGGTTCTCCGGGAGGACGTGCCGGCGGACCCGGCGCGGGAGAGGCTCGACTGCTGGACCTCGGTCCCAGCCTAGGCACCGTGCGTGACTCGGCAACCGCGCGGGCGGGACGTGCGACGGCGGCGGGACCCGGTGCCGGGTTCCGCCGCCGTGGGGTCGGGCTCAGCCCTTGTGCAGGGCGTCCTTGATGGTGGCGCTGACCTTCTCGACCCGGTTGGACTTCGCGTCGGTCCCGTAGAGGCGGGGGTCCGGCGTGGTGGGAGCGGGCATCGGCACCCCGGGGTTGGGCTCGGGCAGGTAGGTGAACTCGCCCTCGCCGTCCGGCGTCGGCCCCTTGGCCCACGAGCCCTCCGCCGCCGAGGCGCCGTCGGAGAAGTTGATGTACTGGGTCGCGGTGTCGGTGTACCGCTTGTCCCGCGGGAACTTGTGCGGGACGGGCATGAGCTCGATCCCCTCGGCCTGCAGCTCGGCCGCGGCGGCGGTCCACTGCCGCTGGTGCATCGTGTCGCGCTCGATGAGGAACGACAGCATGTCGCGCACGCCCTTGTCGCTCGTCATGTGCCACAGCCGCGCGACCTGGAGGCGGCCCTGCAGCTCGGCGTTGGCGTTGGCCGTGAAGTCGGCCAGGAGGTTCCCGCTGGCGGTGATGTAGCTGCCCTGCCAGGGGTTGCCGTTGGAGTCGACCGCGCGGGCACCCGCACCGGCCACGATGGCGTGCTGGACGTCCATGCCGCCGATGACCGCGGCGATCGCCGGGTCGGCCTGCACCGCGTCGTCGGTGGCACCGATGGGCGCCTTCTCCAGCAGCTGGGCGATCATGATCGCCAGCATCTCGACGTGCCCGAACTCCTCGGTCGCGATGCCGTACAGGAGGTCGCGGTACTTGCCCGGGATGTGGGTGTTCCAGGCCTGGAACCCGTACTGCATGGCGACCGTGATCTCGCCGTACTGGCCGCCGAGCACCTCCTGCAGCTTGCGGGCGTACACCGCGTCGGGAGCGTCGGGCTTGGCCTGGTGCTGCAGCTCCTGCTTGTGGAAGAACACGTCTGCTCCTTCCGCGACCCGTCCCGGGTCACGTGTCGTCGGTCGGACGGGGTGACGGAGTCGTCCCACCCGGCTCGGTACCCCGCCGCGGCGGGCCGAAACGGTGAACGTCGAACCACCGGACCCGCGCGTCAGCGCCGAGCGGGCGTCCCCTGCCGGCGCACGGAGAACCGGGCCAGCGCGTACAGCACGACGCCCAGCAGCAGCATGGCGCCGCCGTACAGCCAGACCCGCGCCTCCTGCTGCGTCAGGAGCACGATGCAGGACACGACCCCGAGCACCGGCACGACGGCCGGGGCGCGGAAGTGCCGGTGCTCGACGCGATCGCGCCGCAGGACGAGCACCGCGACGTTGGTCGAGATGAACACGAACAGCAGCAGCAGGACGACCGTGGCCGCGAGCGTCTCCAGGTCGCCGCTGAGCACCAGCACCATGGAGATGAGCGTGGTGACGACGATCGCCACCCACGGCGTGCGGCGACCGGGCAGCACGCGGGCGAGGACGGCGGGCAGGAGGCGCTCCGCGGCCATGCCGTAGGTGAGGCGGCTGCACATGATGGCGGTCAGCAGGGCCCCGTTGGCCACCGCGATCAGGGCGACGAGCGCGAACAGCCACCCGGGGACGCCGACGTCGGCGACCGTGACGACTTCGAGCAGCGGACCCGTGGAACCCACCAGGACGTCAGTCGGCACGGCGATCGAGACGGCGAGACCCACGGCGACGTAGACGACCCCGGCGGTCAGCAGACCGCCGAACAGCGCGCGCGGGTAGTTCCGGCTCACGTCGACCGACTCCTCCGCGACGTTCGCAGAGGTCTCGAAGCCGACGAAGGAGTAGAAGGCGATGACGGCCGCGCCGAGCACGGCCCCGGCCGCGGAGCCGCTGCCACCGATCTCCAGCGCCCGGCCCGGGTCGCCGTCCCCGCGACCGAGCACGACCGCGGCGAGGACGACGACCAGCACGAGCCCGCTCACCTCGACGAGCGTCATGACGACGTTGGCGCGCAGCGAGTCCTTGATCCCGCGGGCGTTCAGGGCGGCGACGGCGGCGAGGAACACGAGCGCCGTCGGCACCGGCGGCACGTCGACGAGTTCGGAGAGGTAGCTGCCCGAGAACGCCAGCGCGAGCCCCGCGACGCTCGTGACGCCGGCGGCGAGCATGCAGAACCCCACGAGGAAGGAGACCAGCGGGGCGCGGAAGGCCCGCTGCGCGAACACCGCGGCACCTCCCGCCCGCGGGTACTTCGTCACGAGTTCCGCGTAGGAGGCCGCGGTCAGCAGGGCCAGCAGCAGGGCCAGCAGGAGCGGCAGCCACACCGCGCCGCCCACCGTGCCGGCCAGCACCCCGACGAGGGCGTAGATCCCGGCTCCCAGCACGTCGCCGAGGATGAACAGGTACAGCAGCTTGCCCGTGATGGCCCGCTTGAGGGGCGTGTCCGTCGTGACCTGCGGTGCTGCGGTCGCGCCGGTGTGCTGGTCGTGGCTCATGCGGGGGCGGTACCCCGCGCGGCAGGGCGCAAACCCGGCGTGGGTCCCGGCGCGAGACCGTGGCCGCACGACGTGCGCCGGCGACGTTCACCGGCCAGGGTGAGGCGGCCGGAGTGCGGCGATCAGACGGTCCCCGACGTGCGGAGGAACGACGTGAACGACACCACGAGCGCGGCTCGCCGGTCCGGTGACGCGGGGGCGCCGGCCTCCGGGCGCATGCTCGCGACGTACCTGGACGACCACCTGGCGGGGGCGTCGGCCGGGCTCGCGAGGTTCCGCAGCGCCGCCGCGGCCGAGCGCGGCACCCCGGCGGGCGAGGTGCTCGGCCGCCTCGCGGACGAGGTGGCCCAGGACGTCCAGGAGCTGGAGTCGCTGGTCGAGGCGCTGCACCTCCCGCGGCGCAACGGGTTGCGGGTCCTGGCGGTCGTCGCCGAACGCGTCGGCCGGCTGAAGCCGAACGGCCGCCTGCGGCACCGCTCCCCCCTGTCCGCGCTCATCGACCTGGAGGGGCTGGTCCTCGGCGTCACGGGGAAGGCCGCCCTGTGGCGGGCGCTGCGCGCCCTGGCCGATCACGACGACCGCCTGGACCGCGGTCGGCTGGAGGCGCTCACGGCCCGGGCGGAGCGCCAGGTCGAGGAGCTCGAGACCCTGCGCCGCGCCGCGGCGGTCGAGGCGCTGAGGCCCGACCGGCCTCCGCCGGCCCGCTCCTGAACCCGCCCCCGGTCAGGACGACCACAGCCCCCGCCGCGCTGCGGCAGGGGCTGTGGTGAGTCGTGCGGGTCGCAGCGGTCAGCTCCCGGCGGCGACGTCGCCGCGCCAGGCACCGGTCTCGGTGCCGCGCGACTCGATGAACGCCTTGAAGCGCTTGAGGTCCGCCTTGATCTGGCGGTCGTCGGCCCCGACGGCGCTGCCGACCTTCTCGACGAGCCCCTCGGCCTCCCAGTCCAGCTGGACGGTGACCCGGGTCTCGGAGTCCGCGAGGCGGTGGAAGGTGACGACCCCGGCGTGGTCCTTGCCGTCGACGCTCTTCCAGGCCACCCGCTCGTCGGGGTGCTGCTCCGTGATCTCCGCGTCGAACTCGCGCTCGACGCCCGCGACCTTCGTCGTCCAGCGGGTGTGCGTGGCGTCGGTCTGCGTGATCGACACGACGCCGTTCATGAACTCGGGGAAGGACTCGAACTGGGTCCACTGGTCGTACGCGGTGCGGACGGGAACGGACACGTCGATCGTCTCGATCACTTGGCTCACGGGAACTCCCTCCGGTGGTGCTCGGGTGCTGCGGGACCCTCTCGGCCCCTGGTCCATCGTGCGGGCGCCAGCACGCTTCGGCATCTGCAGACCACGTGACGGCGATCACGTGCTGCCGTCACCCGGACGCACCGGGACCCCACCGCGCGCACTGCGCGGTGGGGTCCCGGTGGTGTTCCTGACGTGCCTCAGTCCGACGGCGCCGCAGCGTCCCGCCCGTCCTCGTCGGCCGCCTCGGCCTCCTCGGCGAACCCGGTGTCGTTGCCGTAGCCCTGCAGTTCGCCGTCCTCCGCCTTGGCGGCGGAACCGGCGGTGTCATCGGGTTGAGAACTCACAGGGACACTCCTCGTCGTGGTCACAGGCCCAGCGGGGTCAGCAAGCCCTTCTTCTGCTCCGAGGGCTTCTGCTGCTCACCCTGCTGCGCACCCAGCACCAGCAGGATGCCGGTCAGCACGGGGATCGACCACTGGAGCAGCTTCAGCTGCTTCTGCGCGGACGCCGCCTCGTCGGACGTGGCCGCGTTGGGCTCGACACCGCTCTCGGCGGGCGTCGGCGACTCCTTGCCCAGCCGGGCGCCCTGCGTGCCCGAGTAGGCGGTGACCCCCATGGCGACCAGCGTGAGCGCGCCCTTGACGATCGTGTTGCCGCGCGTGCCCTTCTGAGCCGCTACCCGGCCCTTGTTGCCGGCGATGAGCGCGATGCCGCCGATGGCGTGCACCCCGATCGCCGCGGCGTTGACCGGCGCCCAGCGGGCCCAGCCGACCGAGGCGACCTTCGTGCGGTCACCCGGCGCGCTCACGGCCGCCGACGCGCCGTTCAGCCCGACGGCCCCGAACAGCGAGCCGCCGAACCAGGCGGCCAGCCCGAGGTCGTGCATCGATCGAATGACGGTCTGTCGTTCCGACACGGTCGTCCCTTCTCAGTGCAGCGTTGGCCCGGAGGCCCTCGCCGCTGCTCTACCCCGGAGGTGGGCGTCCATGCACCGGGACCCCCGCCCGTGTCGACGCCCCGTGTCCGCGCCCCGTGTCCGCGCCCCGTGTCCGCGCCCCGTGTCGGCGTCCCGGCGGTCCGGGCCCGGCCGGGTCCGTCCCGCGGTTCAGGGCGCCTGCGTCACCTCCCCGCGCACGTACCCCGCGACGACGTCCTCCGCGACGTCGCGCAGCTTTCGGTTGCTCTGCTGCGACATCCGGCTCAGGCGGACGAACGCCTCGTCGGGGGAACACCCGTGGACCGCCACGAGGATGCCCTTGGCCTGCTCGATGCCGGCGCGCGAGCGCATCGCCTCGGTGAGCTGCTCCGCACGCCGCACGGCCTCGGCGTACGCGGCCGCGTCCAGGACGGGCACCGCCACGAGGCGCACGACCTCCGCCACGGCAGCGGGGTCCGGGTCCGCCGCGGGTTCCGGCTCCTCGACGTAGAGCACCAGGGTGCCCGTGAAGTCCCCCGCGGCCGGGAGCGCGCTCACGAGAGTGCGGTGCACCCCGTGCCGCCGCGCGGCGGCGCGGAACTCGGCGTGCCCGCCGCCTCCCGCGGTGTCCACCACGAGCACGTGCGGTGCGGGTGGCGGGGCGGGCACGAAACCCCGCGGGTGCTGCCGCTCGTCGAGCACGCTCGCCAGGTGCCCGCTGAACTGCACGGCCCGCACGACGCCGCGGTGGGCCACGCTGACCGAGGCCTCCGCCACGCCCGGCAGCGCCTCCACGACGAGCTGGGCGACGCGCCGCACGACCTCTCCCGCCGGACGGGTCGCGACCGAGAGCAGCGACAGGCCCGCGACGAGGCGCAGCCGCGCCGCGTCGTCGAGACTGTCGCCCGGGGGCGGGACCTCACCGGTGCTCACCGGGTCCCCGTCCAGGGTCGAGTCCCTCCCGCGGACTCGTGGCGGCCCCCGCGAGAGGCGGGCGCGGCCGGTGGCTGCGGCGGGCGAGCCGTCGAACGACGGCGGGGGGCGGGGAACGGGAACCCGTTCACGGGGAACACCTCCTGGGGCGGCGCGGGACCATCGCTGCGGTCCCCGCACTCACTTGCTCCGCGCCGGTTGCTCCACGCTGCGCACGAGAGCCTAGTCCGGCCGGGGGCGTGCGCTCGCCCGACCCGGCGGACCGCTCAGCGACCGAGGTCGGGGAGGAACTGCTCCGAGCGCAGCCGGCCCTCGATCATGTCGTCGGCGAGCTCCTCGAGCGAGCGCCCCTGCGCGTAGGCCCGGCCGCGCAGGACCGCGAGCGCGTCGGCCGAGCTCAGGCGGAGCTCGAAGTTCAGCATCCCCAGCGCGACCCACACGCGCCGGCGGCGCTGCGCACCCGGGGCGTCCAGCCAGGACGTCGCGTCGAGCGGCTCGTCCTCCCCGGGCCCCTCGGGGACCGGGGACGCCGCCAGCAGGACGTCGGACACCTCGTCGGCCAGGGCCAGCGCCCGTGCGGGGTCGAACGTCGCGGCCGCCGACGGCGACGCGAAGTAGAGGTCGAGCACCCCGAAGCCCGCGAAGCTGCGGCCCAGCGGCAGGCAGACGACGGACCGGAACCCGGCGTGGCGCCGCATCTCCTGCTGCAGCACCGACCACTGCGTCGCAAAGACGGAGGCGGGCGCCACGACGACGGACTGGGTGTCGTGGGCGCGGAAGCACGGGCCGTCCCCCAGCGTGAACTGCCAGCGCTCGGCCGCGGCGGACGCGGCGCTGCTGGCGCCGATCGGCAGGCGCAGCGACGGCCGGCTGATGATGCTCAGGCCGGCGCCGTCGACGGCCAGCACGGACGCGCAGGCGCGGGCGAGGGAGTCCGGGAGCAGCTCCGGCGCGCCCGGGTCCGCGTCGCGGAGCCAGGCGTCGGCGAAGTCCTCCAGCACCTGCCCGACCCTACGGACGCCCGGGCGGCGGCGCAGCACGAGCCGCGCGGGACGTGGTGCCGGGACGTGGTGCCCGGGACGCAGAACTGCCCGCCACCGGAGACCGGTGACGGGCAGTGCTGAGGAACCGTGCGTCAGACGCGCGAGACCTGGCTGGCCTGCGGGCCCTTCTGGCCCTGCGTGACGGTGTACTCGACGCGGTCGTTCTCGTCGAGGCTGCGGTAGCCGTCGCCGACGATCTCGCTGAAGTGGACGAACACGTCTGCCGTGCCGTCAGAAGGGGCGATGAAGCCGAAGCCCTTCTCGCCGTTGAACCACTTGACGGTGCCCTGAGCCATGAGGCCTCCTGGGGTGAAACGCTCCGTGAGGAGCTAGCCGCCGAGGGGCTGACCCGGTTGGGAAGCAAAGAAGCCCTCGTGTAGATCCCCGGGGGCGTTTGAAGCACATCGAGAACTGCGACTGAGAAGAACGCTACCACCGATCAGCCGTGCGGTGTCACACCCCTGCCGCGGCCGCTGCGCGCACCCCGGCGCCGCCCGTCGGGGCGGGCCGGCGGGGACTACCGTCGCGAGCGATGAGCATCTCGGCCGCCTCCGCGCCGCGCACGCGCGCCCCCCTCGTCGTCCTCGGGGTCCTGCTCCTCGCGCTGGCCCTGCGGGGCCCCGTGGTCGCGGTCGCCCCCGTCGTGGAGCAGCTGTCGCAGGACCTCGGGATCGGCCTCGGCACGACCGCCCTGCTGACCAGCGTGCCCGTCCTCTGCTTCGCGCTCGCCGCGCCACCCGCGTCGGCGCTGACCGCGCGCCTGGGCCCGGACCTCGCGCTGCTGACCGCCGCGGTCGGCGTGCTCGCGGGCTCGCTCGTGCGCTCGAGCGGTGGCCTCGTGGCGGCCTTCGCCGGCACGGTGCTCCTCGGCGTCGCCATCACGATCGGCAACATTGTGGTGCCCGTGGTCATCTCGCGGGACCGCGCGGGGTCGGTGGGGCTCGTGACCGGCGCCTACACGGCCTCGCTGAACCTGGGGTCGGTCATCGCCACGGCCGTCACCGCTCCCCTGGCGATCGCGGCCGGCTGGCGGGGAGCGCTGCTGCTGCCGGCGGTCTGGGTGCTGCTCGCGGTACCCGTCTGGATCGCGGCCTCCCGCGGGCGGCTGCACCTGGTCCCACCGACCGTCCGCCGCGAGGTGGCCCGCGCCGCGGGCGGCAGCGTCTGGCGGCGCCCGGCGGCCTGGTGGTTGCTCGTGGCCTTCGCGGGGCAGGGGTTCTCCTACTACGCCGTCACCGCGTGGCTGCCCTCCCTGCTCGCCGACGAGCTCGGCGTCTCGGCCAGCGCCGCGGGCCGCAGCGCGTCGATCTTCCAGGTGTTCGCCATCGCCGGGGCGTTCGCGGTGCCGGCCCTCGCGGCGTGGTGGGGGCGCCTGGTCCCCGTGCTGCTGCTGGTGTGCGCGGCCTGGCTCGTCCTGCCGGTCGGTCTGCTGCTGGACCCGCAGGGGTGGGTCGCGTGGTCCTGCGTCGGCGGTGTCGCGCAGGGCGGTGGGCTGGTGGTCGTCTTCATCGCCGTGGTGCACCAGGCCCGCGACGAGGCCGACGCCCGACGGCTGTCCGCCATGGTCCAGGGCGGCGGGTACGCGGTCGCGGCCGTCGGGCCCTACGTCGTGGGCGCGGTGCACGAGGCCAGCGGCGGCTGGGACGCGCCGCTGCTCGTGGTCGCGGCCGCGCTGGTCGTCATGGCGGTC
>NZ_JAAALN010000007.1:0-38422 GCF_009906795.1 Kineococcus siccus | reverse complement strand
GAGGCGTCCGGTGCGCGGTCGGCCGCCGCACCGCCGCCGCGCCCGCCTCGGACGTCACCGCCTGAGGGGCCGCCGACCGCGCACCGGACGCCTCAGCGCGCGGCGTCGTCCGCCGCCTCCCCCGCCAGGCCGCCGGTCATCGCGTACTCCTCCTCGGGCGACAGCACCAGGCGGTGCCGGCCGTGCAGCGCGAAACCCAGGAGGCCGATCGCGAACACCACGGCGATCGCGACGATGGCGGGCCGGTAGGTGGCGTTGAACAGGAAGCCGACGAAGACCACGAGGGCCAGGGCGCCCGCCAGCACCGCGCCGGGGACGCCGACCGGGCTGCGGTAGGGCCGCGTGGCCCGCGGGAACCGCCGCCGGAGCAGGACGAACGACACCATCTGCAGGACGTAGGCGACGACGGCACCCCAGACCGCGATGTTCAGGACGATCGAACCGGCCGCCTCGCTGCCGCTGAACTGCACGACGAGCAGCGCCAGGAAGCCGACCACGGCCCCGGCGAGCAGGGCCGCCCACGGCGTCTTGCGCGACCCCGTCAGCGACAGCGCCTTCGGGTAGTACCTCGCCCGGGAGAGGGAGTACACGTTGCGGCCGTAGGCGTACATGATCCCCTGCAGCGACGCGAGGAGCCCGATGAGGGCGAACGCCGACAGCACGGCCGCCAGGTCCCCGCCCGGGAGGATGGCGCGGAACCCGTCCAGCAGGGGTTCGTCGGACTCGCCGAGCGCCGCGGCCCCCGTGACGGCGGGGTTCAGGACGACGACCACGGCGCCCGTGACGACGAGGGTCGCGAGGCCCCACAGGCCCGCGCGCGGGATGTCGCGCGTCGGCGTGTGCGCCTCCTCGGCCGCCAGCGGCAGCTCCTCGATGCCCAGGAACAGCCACATGGCGAACGGCATCGCGAGCACCACGGGCCCGAGCCCGTGCGGCAGGAAGGTGCTCGCCCCGGGGTCGGGGGCGATGTCGAAGAGCTTGGCCCCCTCCAGCGCGTCGGAGGTCAGCGCGAGCACGGCGAAGACCGCGAGCACCAGCAGGGACAGCACGGAGACGACGAGGGCGAAGCGGAACGACACCTCGGCGCCGACGATGTTCAGCGCCAGGAACACCCCGTAGAGCAGGACCCACCACAGCCACGGCGGGAGCGACACCCCGAACAGCTCGGAGGTGATGCCGTCGGCGTAGGAGGCGGAGAAGTAGACGACGACCGCGGTCGTCGCCACGTACTCGATCGTCTCGGCCATCCCGGTGACGAACCCGCCCCACGGGCCCATCGCGGCGCGGGCGAAGGAGTACGCGCCGCCCGTGTGCGGCATGGCGGCGGACATCTCGCCGATGCTGCAGAGCATGGCGACGTACATCACCGTCACGAGCACGACGGCGATGACGAAACCACCCCACCCGGCGGAGCTGATGCCGTAGTTCCAGCCCGAGAAGTCGCCGGAGATGACGGCGGCGACGCCGATGCCCCACAACCCCCAGAACCCGGCCGAGCGCTTGAGCCCGCGCTTGTCGAAGTAGCCCTCCTCGGCGGAGGCGTAGGTCACGGACGGCCTGCGGGACGACGGGGTTTCCACGGGTCTCCTCCTCGACGGGCTCGGTGCTCCGCACCGTAGGGCCCCGAGCGCCTCCGCGGGGAGGATCCGGCCGGGCCGCCGCGCCGGGCCGTCAGGGGCGCGGCGGCCGCGACGTCGTCCCGAGGACGTACTCCGTGAACCCGCCGCCGACGAGGTCGAGGACCTCGTCGGGCTCCGCCCGGGCGAGCACGTCCGCCGCGAAGCGCTCGGCGTCGTCGAGCGGGTGGTAGCCCAGCGCCTCGCCCTCGGCCAGGGAGAACCACCGGCGCGTGTTGCGGGAGATGCCCCACACGGTCCGGAACCCCGGGGACGGCGCGGCGAGGCAGGCCTCGACGAGCCGCGCGGCGTCGTCGGGCGAGAGCCACGTCGACAGCGCGCGGACGTTCG
The DNA here is from genome assembly GCF_009906795.1 of Kineococcus siccus. Taxonomy (GTDB): domain Bacteria; phylum Actinomycetota; class Actinomycetes; order Actinomycetales; family Kineococcaceae; genus Kineococcus; species Kineococcus siccus. The sequence goes on along the minus strand of NZ_JAAALN010000007.1, from coordinate 36,455 downwards.
TCGGCACCGCGAAGCAGCTGCCGATCCGCAGGGCGACGACGTCGAGGCCCGTGCGGTCGGCGTACATCCGGCCCAGGGACTCCCCCGCGGTCTTCGACCAGCCGTAGTAGGTGTCGGGGCGAGGCGGGGCGTCGGCCGGGACGCCCTGCGGCCCCGCGTCGGCGCGGGCCAGCATCCCGACCGCGTGGTTGCTGGAGGCGAGCAGGACGCGGGCCCCCGTGCGGGACGCCGCGTCGAGGACGCACCACGTGCCGTGCACGTTGACGTCCAGGACGTCGGGCCAGGGGCCCTCGACGCTGATGCCGGCCAGGTGCAGCACGGCGTCGGCGCCGTCGAGCGCGCGGGCCACGACCGCCGGGTCGGTGACCGAGCCCGTGCGGAGCTCGAGGTCGGGCGAGGCCACGACGTCGTCCGGGTGCGCGAGGTCGAGCAGCCGCAGGACCCGGCCGGGCCGGGCCAGCCGCTCGCGCAGGAGGCGGCCCATGCCGCCGCTCGAACCCGTGACCAGCAGCCGCTGCACCCGTTCCTCCTCCACCGAGCGCCCCGCAGGGCGCCGGGCGGTGCGTCGACCCTACGGCTCCCGCGCGGGCGTTCCAGGGGGCCGGCCGCGCGCAGGCGGGAGGTACCGGCCCGCAACCCGGCGGAAACCCGGCGGCAACACGCCGCAGGGAACCGCGCACTGGAGCGTCACAAGAGTTGACTGTGAGTGATAGTCGCAGGTCGTTCCGGGCGCGGCGGCCGCAGGGGCCGTTTCCCGGACTAGGTTGACGCGATGGGTGCGGAACTGACGCTCGGGGCGGAGGAGGAGCTCCACCTCATCGACCTCGAGCGGTGGGAGCTGTCCGCGCGGGCTCCGCAGCTGCTCTCCCGGCTCCCGGGGCGGTCCTACTCCGCGGAGCTGCAGCGCACGACCGTGGAGACGAACACCGACGTCGTGAGCTCGCTCTCCGCGCTGCGGGCCGAACTCGTGCGCCTGCGGCGCGGCCTGGTCGAGGTCGCGGCGCGTGAGGGACTCGGGGTCGCCGCCGTGGGGACGGCGCCGCGGTCGACGTTCGCCGACTTCGAGCTGACCGCGACGGGACGCTACGGGCGCATGCACGAGCAGTACCGCCTGCTGGTGGACGAGCAGCTCATCTGCGGGCTGCAGGTGCACGTGGGCGTCTCCGACCGCGACCTGGCCGTCGACGTGATGCAGCGCCTCGCGCGGGACCTGCCGACCCTGCTGGCCCTGTCGGCCAGCTCGCCCTTCTGGAACGGCCAGGACACGGGCTACGCCAGCATCCGCACCACGATCTGGCAGCGCTGGCCGAGCTCCGGCCCGACCGGCCCCCTGTCGTGCGCCGCCGACTACGACGCCCTCCTGGGCGACCTCATCACCTCCGGCGTCATCGCCGACGCCAAGATGGCGTACTTCGACGTCCGGCCCTCCGCGCACGCGCCCACGCTGGAGCTGCGGCTGTCCGACGCCTGCCCGGTCGTCGACGACGCCGTGCTCGTCGCCGGGCTCTTCCGGGCGCTCGTGCGCGCCGCCGAGCTGGACGCCGAGGCCGGGCGGCCGGTCCCCCTCGTGCCGGCACCGCTGTACCGGGCCGGGGTCTGGCAGGCCGCGCGCGGCGGGTTGTCCGGGCACCTGCTCGACGGCACGGACCACCCGCGCCCCCGGCCCGCGGCCGAGGTGGTCCGGGCGCTCGTCGCGCGGCTGCGCCCGCAGCTGGAGGAGCTCGGCGACGCCGACGACGTGGGCGAGCTCGCCGAGACCGCGCTCGCGCGCGGCAACTCCGCGGACCGCCAGCGCGCGGCCTTCGTCGAGCGCGGCGACCTGGACGACGTCGTGCGCCTCGTCGTGGCCGAGACGCACGGCGAGGCGGGCGCCGCCACCCCCGCCCCGCAGGCCCTGCGCCGCTACCGCGCCCGGGCCGGCGACGAGGCGATCGGTGCCTCGTCGCTGCCGCGGGCGGCCTACCGCGACGTCGTGGAGTTCGTCCGCGGGCTGGCGCCGGAGGACCTGGCGCGGCGGGAGGCCGAGAAGGCCGCCTGGTCGGCCGCGCACCACCTCGCCTTCGTCGTCGACGGGGCCGAGCAGCCGTTCGAGGTGGACCTCGTGCCGCGGATCATCAGCCCCCACGAGTGGGCCGAGCTGCGCACGGGCCTCGTGCAGCGCGCCCGGGCCCTGGAGTGCTTCCTGCGCGACGTCTACGGCGAGCAGCGGATCGTCGCCGACGGGGTCCTGCCCCCCGGCAGCGTCCGCGGCGCCCCCGGCTGGCGGGAGGAGGCCACGCGGCTGCCCGCGGACGTCGTGCGGGCGGCCGTGCAGGGCTTCGACTTGGTGCGCAACGAGTACGGCGGGTGGCGGGTCCTGGAGGACAACCTCCGCAACCCCAGCGGGGCCGCCTACGCGATCGCCACGCGGTCGCTGCTGGACGCCGTGCTGCCCGACCTGCCCCGGCCGGCCGGGCTGGCCGACCCGGCGACGGCGTTCGAGCTGCTGCGCTCGACCCTGCTCTCGGGGTCCAAGCCCGGCACCCGCGCCGCGCTGCTCTCCAGCGGGCCGGGCAGCGGCGCCTGGTTCGAGCACCGGCGGCTGGCGGACGGTGCCGGGCTGCTGCTCGTGGGCGCCGACGACCTGGCCGTCGTGCGCGGGCGCGTCGTGCACCGCGCCACGTCCGACCCGGTCGGCTCGCTGTACCTGCGCCTGGACGGCGAGCTCGTCGACCTGTGCGACGCGCGGGGCCGCCCGATCGGCTGCGAGGTCCTCGAGGCCGCGGCCGCGGGCGCCGTCGTGCTGGCCAACGCCCCGGGCAACGGCGTCGCCGACGACAAGGGCGTCTACCGCTCGGTGCCGGAGCTCATCGGCTACTACCTCGACGAGCGGCCGCTGCTGGACTCCGTGCCGACCTACCGCACGAGCGACGAGGGCGAGCGCCGGGCCGTGCTGGAGCGCGTCGGCGAGCTGGTGACGAAGCCGGTCGACGGCTACGGGGGCGCCGGCGTCCTCATCGGCCCCGCCGCGACGGCCGCGCAGGTGGCCGAGCGCCGGGCGCAGATCGCCGCCCGGCCGCGGGACTGGGTGGCGCAGGAGGTGGTGCAGCTGTCCTCGGTCCCGTCGCTGTCCGACGGCGTCCTGCACCCGCGCCACGTGGACCTGCGGGCGTTCGTGCACGTCACGGGCACCGAGCGGGAGGACTGCACGCTGGCGGACGTGGCCCTGACCCGCGTGGCGCCCGAGGGGAGCCTGGTCGTGAACTCCTCGCGGGGCGGCGGCGCCAAGGACACCTGGATCGTGACGGGCGACGACGACGGAGGGGGTTCCCGTGTGCGGGTTCGCCGGTGAGCTGAGGTTCGACGGGGGCAGGGCCGACGTCGGTGCCGTGACCCGGATGACGGCGTGCCTGGCGCACCGCGGTCCCGACGGGGAGGGCGTGCACACGCGGGGGCCCGTGGCGCTCGGGCACCGGCGGCTGTCGATCATCGACCTGTCGGCGGCGGGGTCGCAGCCCATGGTCGACGACGCGACCGGCCTCTCGGTCGTCTTCAACGGCTGCATCTACAACCACGAGGCGCTGCGGCGGGAGCTGCAGGCCCTGGGCCACCGCTTCGCGTCCACGTCGGACACCGAGGTCGTCGAGAAGTCCTACGCGCAGTGGGGCACCGACTGCGTCCAGCACTTCCTGGGCATGTTCGCGTTCGCGATCCACGAGCACGCGTCGGGCCGCGTGGTCCTGGGCCGCGACCGGCTCGGCGTCAAACCCCTGTACCTGGACGAGCGGCCCGGGCGCCTGCGGTTCGCGTCCACGGTCCAGGCCCTCCTGGCCGGCGGCGGGGTCGACACGTCGCTCGACCGCACCGCGCTGGCGCAGTACATGACGTTCCACTCCGTGGTGCCCGCGCCGCGCACCATCCTCGCGGGGGTCCGCAAGCTGCCGCCGGCGACCGTGCGGGTCGTCGAACCCGACGGCACGAGCCGCGAGCACGTCTACTGGGAACCCGACTTCTCCCGCGACCCCGACCGCGCGGACTGGACCTCCCGCGACTGGGAGGAGGCGCTGCTGGCGTCCCTGCGGGTCGCGGTGCGGCGGCGGACGGTGGCCGACGTCCCCGTGGGCGTCCTGCTCTCCGGCGGCATCGACTCGAGCCTCGTGGTGGCGCTGCTGGCCGAGGCGGGGCAGACCGACCTGGCCACGTTCAGCATCGGCTTCGACGCCGCGGGCGGGGAGTCCGGCGACGAGTTCGAGTACTCGAGCCTCGTGGCGCAGCGCTTCGGCACCGACCACCACCGCATCGCCATCGACTCCGCGCGCCTGCTGCCGGGCGTCGACGGCAGCGTGCGGGCCATGAGCGAACCCATGGTCAGCCACGACTGCGTCGCCTTCTACCTGCTCTCGCAGGACGTCTCGGCGTCGGTGAAGGTCGTGCAGTCCGGTCAGGGGGCCGACGAGGTGCTCGGCGGCTACGACTGGTACCCGCCCCTGCAGGGGGTTCCCCGGGGTGAGGCCGCGGAGGCGTACGCGCGGGTGTTCTTCGACCGCCGGTTCTCCCGCCTCGGCGACGTGCTGGCCCCGGAGTGGCTGCCCGAGCGCGACGTCGCGACCGAGTTCATCGCCGCGCAGTTCGCGCGCGCCGACGCGGAGACGTCGGTCGACGCGGCCCTGCGCAACGACACGACCGTGATGCTGGTCGACGACCCGGTCAAGCGCGTCGACAACATGACCATGGCGTGGGGGCTGGAGGCCCGCGTGCCGTTCCTCGACCACGAGTTCGTCGAGCTGGCCGGGCGGGTCCCGCCGGAGCTCAAGCTCGCCGACGGCGGCAAGGGCGTCCTGAAGCGGGCGGCCCGCGGGGTCGTGCCCGACGAGGTGATCGACCGGACCAAGGGCTACTTCCCCGTCCCCGCCGTCCGCCAGCTCGAGGGCCCGTACCTGGCGCGCGTGCGCGACGCGCTGACCGACCCGGCCGCGCGGCGGCGCGGGCTGTTCCCGCGGGCCACGGTCGACCGGCTGCTGGCCGACCCGAACGCCGAGCGCACCACGCTCGGCTCGAACGCGCTGTGGCAGCTCGCGGTGCTGGAGATGTGGCTGCAGGAGCACGGCGCCGGGTGAGCGGCCCCGCCACGACGGCGGGGGCCCCGGTGCTCCACGATGGGGCGATGGAGACGACGACGGCGCTGCCCGGCCTCGACACGGCGATCGCCTTCGCCGACGACCTCGTCGACGCCTGGGGCAGCTGGGGCCCCACGATGACGCCCGACGCGCGCACCGTGGCGTTCATCTCCGACCGCTCCGGCGTGCCGCAGCTGTGGATCCAGGACGTCGTGCTCGACGGCCCGACACCCGCGGCCCGGCACGTCCCGCTGTCCGCGGACCCCGTGGTCTCGGTGACGTGGGCCGCGGACAGCCGCTGGCTCGCGTGCGCCGTCGCCACGGACGGCGGGGTGCGCACGCAGGTCTGGGTCGTGCGCCCCGACGGCAGCGACGCCCGGCGGATCGCGGGCGACGCCCACGAGCACGCCGAGCTCGGCCCGTGGACGCGCAGCGGTCACCGGGTGGTCGTGACGTTCCCGCCCGACGGGGGCCACGGCACGCGCTCGTTCCTCGGCGACCCCGCGACGGGGCGGCTCGACCCGCTCGCCGTCGGCGACCTCTTCCACGTCCTCGACGTCTCGCTCGAGGAGCGGTTCCTCGTCCTCATCGACGGGGAGCGCGGCCAGCAGTTCTGCACGGTCGTCGACCGGCTCATGGACGAGCACTCCACGCTGCTCCCGCACGGCGCGACGGGCTCGACCGACGTCGCGCTGCTGCGGCCCGCACCCGAGGGCCACACGGGCCCCGTGTACGTCTACCTGGCCTCCGACGTGGGGCTGCCGCGCCGGCAGCTGATCGGGATGCCGTTCGGCCCCAACGGCTTCAAGGGCGAGCCGCGCACCCTGGCGTTCCGCGACGACGCCGAGCTGGAGGGCCTGGACGCCGACGACGCGGGACGCCTGCTGCTGCTCGTCTGGAACGTCGCGGGCTCCAGCGAGCTCGAGCTGTTCGACACCACCACCCACGACCGGACGACGATCCCGGGGCTGCCGGGCCTGGTGGCCGCGAACCCGGTGCTCTCGCGCGACGGCGGCAGCGTCGTCCTCGGCGTCGAGGGCCCGCAGCGGCCGCGCGAGCTGTGGCACGTCGACACCCTGACCCACGTCTGGAGCCGCGTCACGGAGGGGCCCCCGCTGCCGGAACGCCCCTGCGTCGTGCCGGTCCTCGAGACGTTCGAGGCGGAGGACGGCCTGGCGCTGACGGGCTGGCTGTACCGGCCCCCGGGCCAGGACGGTCCCGGCCCCGCGGTGCTGAGCCTGCACGGCGGCCCCGAGGCGCAGGAGCGGCCCACGTTCAACCCGCAGGCGCAGGCGCTGGTGGCCGCGGGTTTCACGGTGCTCGCGCCGAACGTCCGGGGTTCCTCCGGGTTCGGCCGCGAGTTCGTGCACGCGGACGACGTCGAGGGCCGCTACGGCGCGTTCGCGGACGTGCTGGCGTGCGCCGACCACCTCGTGCGGCGGGGCCTGGCCGACGCGGAGCGGATCGCCGTGACCGGGCGCTCCTACGGCGGGTACCTGACGCTCGCCTCGCTCGCCTTCTCCCCCGGCGTCTTCGCCGCGGGCATCGACATCTGCGGGATGTCGGACCTCACGACGTTCTACCGCGACACCGAGCCGTGGATCGCCGCGGCCGCGGTGTCGAAGTACGGCCACCCCGAGCGCGACCGCAAGCTCATCGAGGACGTCTCGCCGCTCGCCCGGGCGGACCGCATCACCGTGCCCCTGCTCGTGGTGCACGGTGAGCTGGACACCAACGTCCCGATCGGCGAGGCGCACCAGGTGGTGGCGGCGCTGCGGGCGCTGGGCCGTCCGGTCGACTACCTCGAGCTCACCGGCGAGGGCCACGAGTACCGGCGGGCGGCGTCGAAGAAGCGGCTGGCGGCCACGATGGTCCGGTTCCTGGCCGAGCACCTCCAGCCCGGGCGCGAGCCGGCGGGCAGCTGACCGGGCGGGGAGCTGACCGGGCGGGCGCGGCGGACGGCGGAGCCAGCAGGGGGACTCGAACCCCCAACCCCCGAATTACAAGTTCGGTGCGCTACCAGTTGCGCCATGCTGGCCGAGGCGGGGCGGCGCGCGCCCTGCGACCCGCTCATCGTAGCCGCGGGCGGCCCTCGCCCCGGGTCCCCGGCGGAGCCCGCGCCCGGTCGTGCGGCCGCCGGGAAGCAGGCGCCCGCGCCCGGCGTTGGCGCCGTCAGTCGATCCCGGGAGGCACCGTGGGCACCCAGCAGCTCGTCGTCACGCACGACGAGGTGGCGCACCGCTACGAGGGGCGCCTGGACGGCGAGCTCGTCGCCATCGCGGACTACGTGCCGCGCGACGGCGTCCTGGCCATGACCCACACCGAGGTCGCGCCCGAGCACGAGAACGAGGGCCTCGCGACGCAGCTCGTGCACGAGGCGCTCCTGGACGTCCGCCGGCGGGGCCTCAAGGTCCTGCCCGCGTGCTCCTTCGTCCGGTTGCACGTGCAGCGCCACCGCGAGGAGTACGCCGACCTCCTCTGAGGGCCGCGGCTGCGCGGCGGCGCACCGCACGGCAGGCTGGGCCCGTGGACGACTACCGCGCCTGGCAGGTGCTGGCTCCCAGCGGGTTGCTGCTCGTCGGGGCGGGGGTGAGCGTGGCGGTCGACGCCTCCACCCGGCGCGGGCGCAGCGGCGTCGCGCGCTGGGCCGGGCAGGGCACCGTGGGTCTCGTGGCCCTGAACGCGGGCCTGTGCCTGTTCGGCGAGGCCGTCAAGCGGCGCGCCCTGCACGACGTCGCGGAGCGCGAGGCCCACCGCCGCGGGCCCGAGCCGGAGGACCACCCGGCAGGATGACGGCGTGAGCGCCGCCAGCCCCCCCGACGACGCCGACTCCGCCGCGCGCCGCCGGCCGCGGCGGGGTCCGGCGGGGCCGGTGACCCTGGACGACGTGGCACGCGAGGCGGGCGTCTCGCTCGCCACCGCCTCGCGCGTGCTCAACGGCAGCACCCGCACGGTCGGCCGGGCCCTCAGCGAGCGCGTCGCCGACGCCGCCGCCCGGCTCGACTACTCCCCCAACGCCCAGGCCCAGGCCATGGCGCGCGGGCGCTCCGACGTCGTGGGGCTCGTGGTGCACGACATCGCCGACCCCTACTTCTCCACCATCGCGGCCGGGCTCATGACCCGGGCGGCCGCCGCCGACGTCATCGTGACGCTCGCGGTGACCGACGGGTCGCGGACCCGGGAGGTCGCGCAGGTCGCGGCCCTGCGCCGGCAGCGCGTGCGGGCGGTCGTGCTCGTGGGCAGCCGGTGGCGCGACGACGACAGCGTGGCCGCGCTCCGGGCCGAGCTCGACGCGTTCCGCGCCTCGGGCGGGCGGGTCGCAGCGGTCACGCAGGACGTCCTCGACGTCGACACCGTGCTGCTGGGCAACGCGGACGGGGCCGCGCAGCTCGCCCGCGCCCTGCTGGACGCGGGCTACCGCGAGTTCGTCGTGCTCGGCGGCCCGGGCGACCTGCTCACGGCGGCCGAGCGCACGGCGGGCTTCACCGGCACGCTCGCCGCGGCGGGCGTGGCCCCCGGGGACCGCCGGGTGATCGCGTCCCCCTTCACGCGCGACGGCGCCCACGAGGCCGTCACCCGGCTGCTCGGCTCGCCCGGCCGGCCGCGCACGGGGGGCGCTGCGCCGCCGTGCGTGTTCGCCGCCAACGACGTCATGGCCGTGGGCGCGATCGCGGCGCTGCGCGACGCGGGCCTGCGGGTGCCGGCCGACGTGGCGGTCGCCGGCTTCGACGACATCCCCACGCTGCGCGACATCACCCCCGCGCTGACCACGGTCCGGCTGCCGCTCAGCGACATCGGCGGGGCGGTGTTCGACCTGCTGGACGCGCCCGAGCCGGCGCAGCGCCGCGTGCAGCACGTCGACGGACGCGTGCTGCTGCGGGCGAGCACCCCGCGCGTCGCGGGCTGACGCGGCGGGGCGGGCGCGGGCCCGCCGCCCGCGGGGGCCAGGATGGGAGCGTGGAGAGCGCTTCCCCGACCGTCCGAGACCACCCCGTGCCCGCCGGCCGCCGCTACGACGTCGTGGTCGTCGGCACGGGGGCGATCGCCGAGTCGCACGCCCGGGCGCTGCGCGCGGCCGGGCCGCGGGTGCGCGTCGTCGCCGCCGTCGACGTCGACGCCGGGCGGGCGGAGGACTTCGCCCGGCACTGGGACGTCCCCCGCACCGCCACCTCCCTCGCCGAGGTCCTGGGCTCCGGCCCCGTCGACCTCGTGTGCATCTGCACGCCGCCGTCCTCGCACGTCGCCCTCGCCGAGGCCGCGCTGACCGCGGGCGCGAGCGTCGTCGTCGAGAAGCCCGTCGCGCTCTCCCTCGCCCAGGTGGACCGGCTGCTCGCCGCCGAGGCGGCCGCACCCGGCTCGGTCGCCGTCGTGTCGCAGCACCGCTTCGGCTCGGGCGTGCGCCGGCTCGCCTCGATCGTCGCGGACGGCTCGCTGGGCCGCCCGCTCGTCGCGACGTGCCTGACCCAGTGGTACCGGCCCGACGCCTACTTCCAGGTGCCGTGGCGCGGGACGTTCGCCCTGGAGGGCGGCGGGCCGACCACGGGCCACGGCATCCACCAGGTCGACGTGCTGCTCGCCGTCCTCGGTCCGTGGGAGGAGGTCACCGCCATGGCCGCGCGCGGCTCGCGGCCCACCGAGACCGAGGAGGTGTCCGTGGCCGCGGTCCGCTTCGCCGGGGGCGCCCTCGCGAGCGTCGTGAACTCCGTCGTCTCCCCGCGCGAGACGACCGTGATGCGCTTCGACCTCGAGCACGCCTCGATCGAGCTCGAGCACCTCTACGGCTACGGCGACGAGGACTTCACCGTCACCGCGGCCCCCGGGCACGAGGCGGCGCTCGCCGCGGCCTGGGCCCGCGAGCCGCGGGGCGTGCGCAGCAGCCATGAGGCGCAGTTCGCCGAGGTGCTCGCCGCCCTGGACGCGGGCCGGGTCCCGCCGGTCGCGCTCGCGACCTCACGCGACACCCTGGAGCTCGTCGCCGCGACCTACCGCTCCGCCTTCACGGGCCGCGCGGTGCGCCGCGGGGAGATCGGCCCCGACGACCCCTTCGCGCGCCGGATGGACGGCCCCGGTGCGGTGTGGCCGGGCGCGAGGCCGTGACCCCGCCCGGCCGCGAGCTCGTCGCGCGGCACGACGCGGTCGCGGGCGAGTTCACCGTGCGCTGCGGCGGCGTGGAGGTCGCCCGCTACGCCTACCGCCACGAGGTGCCGCAGCTGGAGGCCCCGCGCCCGTTCCTGCACCCCGTGCGCACGCTCGCGGGCCACCTGGTCTCCGGCTACCGGCCGGCGGACCACGTGTGGCACCGCGGGATCGCCTGGTCCCTGCCCCACCTGGGGCACGAGAACTTCTGGGGCGGGCCGACCTTCGTGCGCGGCGAGGGCTACGTGCAGCTGCCCAACGACGGGTCGGTCGACACCGTCGCCGTGCGCACCGCGACCGAGGGCTCCCCCGCCGACGGCGTGGCCCGGTTCGCCCACGACCTGGCCTGGACGACGCAGTCGGGCCGGCTCGTGGTGCGCGAGCACCGGGAACTCACGGTCCGCGACGCCGGCCCCGCCTGGGTGCTGACGTCGTCGTCGGCGATGACCAACGTCGGCGGCGCCCCGACCGCCATCGGCAGCCCCGCGACGGCCGGGCGGAGCGACGCCGGGTACGGCGGGTTCTTCTGGCGCGGCCCGCTGTCCTTCCGGGGCGGCGACGTCGTCACGGCCGACCGGGTCGGCGGCGACGACCAGCGCGGCCGGACCGCGGAGTGGATGGCGTTCTGCGGACGTCACGACGACGCCGACGCCACCTCGACCGTCCTGCTCCTCGACGCGGCCGACAACCCCCGCCACCCGCCGCCGTGGTTCGCTCGCAGCGAGGAGTACCCGGGCCTGTGCCCCGCCCCCTTCGCCGTCGAGGAGCTGCCGTTCGCAGCCGGCGCGACGCTGCGGTTCCGGCACGCCGTCGTCGTCGCGGACGGGGTGAGCGACCCGGCGCGGGGGGCCTCGCTGGCCGGGCACGGCCGGCGGGCGCTCGCGGCGGAGGCCTGACGCGCCGCCAGGGCGCGCGCGCTCAGAACAGCTGGAACGGCGACTGCGACAGCGGGGTCCAGTCGGGTCCCTGCGCGCCGAGCGCGGTCAGCAGCGCGGCGACCGCGACGAGGAGCAGGACGCCGATGACGACCCCCGTCTCGCGCTCACCCCGCAGGAGGCTCCGCACGAGGGTGCGCCCACCCCGCTGCAGGGGACGGCTGCCGGGGCCGTGCCAGCCGACCAGCACGCCGGCGAGGCCGCCGAGCGCCAGCAGCGCCGGGGACCCGGGGTCCGCCGCGCCGCCGCCCTGCGTGAGCGTCGCGCCGATGAACACCACGCTGAGGCCCACGAGGACCGGGATGATCGCGGCCACCGCGGTGGACAGCACGGCCCGCACGACGTGCCACGGCGTGGCGAAGCCGACCGCGAAGACGTCGCTGGAGCGGGGTCCCGCCTCCCAGCGGCGACGGAACAGCCCGGCGGCGGCCCGGTCGACCGTGCGGGCGAGGACGCTGAGCACGAGCACGAGGAGCACGCCCGCGGTGGGGGCGACGGCGAAGACGCCGACCAGCGCGACCAGCCCCGCCAGCAGCGTCCAGCTGCGCTGCGGCCGGGCGGGTTCGCCGCTGGTGCCGAGGCGGGTGGGCCGGGCGCCCTGCTGTCCCGGCCCGACCTGCTGTCCCGGCCCGACCTGCTGACCCGGCCCGACCTGCTGACCCGGCCCGACCTGCTGACCCGGCCCGAACGGCTGTCCCGGCCCGAACTGCTGTCCCGGTGGCCCCGGCGGCGCACCGAACTGCTGGGTCCGCGCGGCCGGCGGGGCCGGGGAGGCGTGACCCGGGCCCGGCACCCCGGGGATCCAGCCGGGCGGCGCCTGCTGCGCCCGGCGGGCGGCGTCGCCCCCCGCCACGTCACGCCCCTCCCCGCGGCGTCCGACGGCGGGCAGCACCGACGTCGCGTCGGCGGCGGGCGGCACCGCGGTCGTCGCCGCGGCGGACGGGGGCGGCGGCGCGACGGGAACGGCGGCGGTCTCGGGGGCCATGAGGGCGGAGAACCGCGACGCGGTCGCGCCGCGCGGCGGCGTCTGCGGCACCGCGCCCGTCGTGGCGCCGTCCAGGGCCCGCAGGAGGACGGCCGGGTCCGGGCGGTCCGCGGCGTCGACGGCGAGCGCCGCGAGCAGCGGGGCCCGCAGCGGGCCGGGGACGCCCGCGAGGTCGACGTCGGCGCGCCGGACGCGGTCGAGGACCACCTCCATGGGGCCCTTGCCGAAGGGCGCCCGCCCGCTCGCGGCGTAGGCGACGGTCGCGGCCCAGCCCCACCAGTCGGTGGCCGGCGAGACGTGGCCGCCCGCGACGACCTCGGGCGAGAGGTAGCCGGGCGTGCCCATGACGAGCCCCGTGGACGTCAGCCGGACGTCGTCGGCGACGTGGGCGATGCCGAAGTCGATGACGACGGGCAGGCCGTCGAGGAGCAGGACGTTGCCGGGCTTGAGGTCGCGGTGCACGACGCCCGCCGCGTGGATGGCGTGCAGCGCCTCCGCGAGGCCGTGCCCGAGGTCCCGCAGCGCCGTCCCGGTCAGCGGCCCGCGCGACTCGACGACGGCGTCCAGCGGCATCCCGGGCACGTAGCGCGTCACGAGGTGGGGCCAGGGCCCCTCCACGTCGGCCTCGAGGACCTCGGCCACGCGGGGCGAGCGGACCCGCTCCAGGGTGGCCACCTCGCGCACGAGCCGCTGCCGCGCGTGCGGGTCCGCGGCGATGTGGGGCTTGAGCACCTTGAGCGCGACCGCGCGCTGGTCGGGGTCGAGGGCGAGGTAGACGACGCCCATGCCGCCCTCCCCCACGACGCGGTCGAGGCGGTAGCGGCCCAGCCGCGACCCGGGCGCCGGCGCGTGCTGGCCGGGCGCGAAGCCGAGCGAGGGCGTGTCGTGCGCGAGGGACGGGCGCGCGCCCCCGTCCCCGGCCGGGCGCGGGGACGCGTCGCCGGGGGACCGGGGGAAGGGGGTGACCACGACCGCAACGGTACGACAGGGCGGCCCCGGCGACCTCGTCCTCCGGACGGGGCTCGCGGGCGCCGGCGTCCACCGACGGGTGGACGGCGGTGGCGGCCGGTAGTGTCCGGACCACGATCACCGACGGAGGAGGACCACCCCATGGCCGGCGACTACGACCTGGTGGTGGTGGCCAACCGCCTCCCCGTCGACCGCGTCGAGGAGCCCGACGGCGGCACGTCGTGGCGGCGCAGCCCCGGCGGCCTCGTGACCGCGCTCGAACCGGTCATGCAGCGCGAGGACGGCGCCTGGGTCGGCTGGGCCGGGGCGCCCGGTGAGCCGCCCGAGCCCTTCGACGCCGAGGGCGTGCGGTGCGTGCCGATCGGGCTGTCGGCCGAGGAGGTCGAGGACTACTACGAGGGCTTCTCCAACGGCACCCTGTGGCCGCTCTACCACGACGTGATCGTGGCGCCGGGCTACCACCGCAGCTGGTGGGAGGCCTACGTCGCGGTCAACGAGCGCTTCGCCGAGGCCGCGGCCGAGCAGGCCGCCGAGGGCGCCACCGTCTGGGTGCAGGACTACCAGCTGCAGCTCGTGCCGCGGATGCTGCGCCGCCGCCGGCCGGACCTCTCGATCGGCTTCTTCAACCACATCCCCTTCCCGCCGTTCGAGATCTTCGCCCAGCTGCCCTGGCGCGCGGCGATCATCGACGGGCTGCTGGGCGCCGACCTCATCGGGTTCCAGCGCGCCGCCGACGCCAACAACTTCACCCGCGCGTGCCGCCGGGCGCGCAACCTGCCGGCCCGGGCCGGGCGGATCCGCCTCGACGCCGAGGAGGGCCGCGAGGTCCGCGCCGCGTCGTTCCCCATCAGCATCGACTTCGGGGCGCTGGACCAGCTCGCCCAGCGCGACGACGTCAAGGCCCGCGCCGCGGAGATCCGCCACGAGCTGGGCGACCCGGAGCACGTCCTGCTGGGCATCGACCGCCTCGACTACACCAAGGGGATCCTGCACCGCCTCAAGGCGTTCGAGGAGCTGCTCGACGACGGCCGCGTGCAGGTCGGCGAGGCCGCGCTCGTGCAGGTCGCCACCCCCAGCCGCGAGCGCGTCGAGCAGTACGTGCAGCTGCGCCAGGACGTCGAGGTCACCGTCGGGCGCATCAACGGCACCTACTCGACCATCGCGCACACCGGCGTGCACTACCTGCACCACTCCTACGGGCGCGAGGAGATGGCGGCGCTGTTCCTGGCCGCCGACGTCATGCTCGTGACCGCGCTGCGCGACGGCATGAACCTCGTCGCGAAGGAGTACGTCGCCGCGCGGCACGACGAGCGGGGCGTCCTCGTCCTCTCGGAGTTCACGGGGGCCGCCGACGAGCTGGGCCAGGCGCTGATGATCAACCCGCACGACATCGACGGCCTGAAGGACACCATCGTGCGGGCGCTCGCGATGTCCCCGCGCGAGGCGGGGCGGCGGATGCGGGCCCTGCGCCGGCGGGTCGGCGACCACGACGTGCAGCGGTGGGCCGCGTCGTTCCTGGACGCGCTCGCGCAGCACCACGCCGAGCACAACCCGCAGGCGGCCGCGGCGGAGCGTGCGTCGTGAGCACGCGCGCGGTCGACGTCCTGCGCCCCTCGCTGGTCGCGGCGCTCGAGGCCTTCGCCGGGCGCGGCCGGGTCCTCGTGGCCCTCGACTTCGACGGCGTCCTGTCCCCCATCGTCGAGGTGCCCTCGGCCGCCCGCGCGCTGCCCGCCTCGGCGCAGGCGCTCGCCGAGCTGGTCCGCACGACGGACGTGGCCCTCGTCTCGGGGCGCGACATCACCGACCTCGCGGCCTGCGCGGAGCCCCCGCCGGGCGTCCGGCTCGTGGGGGGCCACGGCACCCAGAGCTCGCTCGACGCCCCCGGCGGCGGGCGCCGGCTGGACGCGGCCGAGCAGGCCCTGCTGGAACGCCTGGGCGAGGAGCTCGACGCCCTCGTGGCGGCGCACCCCGGCACGTCGGTCGAGCGCAAGCCCATGTCGGCCGTCCTGCACACCCGGGCCGCCGACCGGGTGGTCGCGGTCGAGGCGACCCGCGCCGCCCTGGCGGGGCCCGCGGCCCTGCCGGGCGTGCACGCGCTGCGCGGCAAGGAGGTCGTCGAGCTGGGTGCGGTGCCCCTGGGCAAGGGCGCCGGGCTGCTGCGGCTGCGCGAGGCGCTGGGCGCCGCGGGCGCCCCGGTCGAGGCCGTGCTGTTCGCGGGCGACGACGTCACGGACGAGGACGCCTTCGCGGTCCTCGACCCCGACGCGGGCGACGTGACGGTCAAGGTCGGCCCGGGTGACACCCGGGCCGGGCACCGGGTCGCCGACCCGGCCGAGGTGGCCGTGCTGCTGACCCACCTCGCCGCGCTGCGCCGCACGCCCTGACCGCGGGTCAGCGGGCGGTGGCCGCCCGCTCGCGCTGCCGGCGCACGTAGCGACGCGCGACGGGGTCGGCCCAGCGCGCGAGCAGGGGGCCGAGCACCGCCATCGACAGCACGTAGGCGGCGGCCAGCGCCGCGAGCTGCGGGTCGAGGCCGGCCGCGGTGGCGAGGCCCGCGATGACGATCGAGAACTCCCCGCGCGGCACGAGCGCCGCCCCGGCGCGGATCCGGCCGGGGACGGCGATGCCCGCCCGCTTCGCGGCGAACCACCCCGTGACGAGCTTGGTCAGGACGCCGAGGACGACGAGCCCGGCGGCGGGCAGCAGCACGGGCGGCAGCGTGCTCGGGTCGGTCGTCAGCCCGAAGCTCACGAAGAACACGGCGCCGAAGAGGTCGCGCAGCGGCTCCAGCGAGCGGTGCGCCTCCTCGTCGAGGTCGTTGGACAGCGCGATGCCGAGCAGGAACGCGCCGACCGCGGCCGAGACGTGCAGCTGCTCCGCGACCCCCGCGACGAGCAGCGCGAGCCCGAGCACGCGCAGCAGCGTCACCTCGTTGGACCCCGCCGAGACGAACCGGGAGATCACGGCGCCCCAGCGCAGGGCCACGACGAGCGCGACGGCCAGGCACGCCAGGGCGACGGCGACCGAGCCGGTCGCCTCCCACACCCCCGAGGCCGCCAGGACGGCGGTCAGCACGGGCAGGTAGACGGCCATCCCCAGGTCCTCGAGCACGAGGATGCCGAGGACGCTGGGCGTCTCCCGGTTGCCGAGCCGGCCGAGGTCGGCGAGGACCTTGGCGACGATGCCCGAGGAGCTGACCGCGGTGATCCCGAACATCGCGAGCGCCCCGACCGGGCCGTAGCCCAGGAGCAGCCCGAAGGCGGCCCCGGGGAGGCCGTTGAGGAACAGGTCGAGGACGCCGACGGGCGCCTGCCGGCGCAGGTTGCCCAGCAGGTCCCCCGCCGTGTACTCCAGCCCCAGCAGCAGCAGGAGCATGACGACGCCGATCTCGGAGGCGGCGTCGAGGAACTCCTCGGGGGCGTTGAGCGGGAAGATGCCGCCAGCGCCGAACGCCAGGCCCGCCAGCAGGTAGAGCGGGACGGGGCTGATGCCCAGCGTGCCCGCGAGCCGGCCGACGAGGCCCAGGCCGAGGATGACCGCGCCGAGCTCGATGAGCAGAGCAGCGGTGTGCACCCCGGCTCAGCCGTTCGCGAGGACGTCCGCGGTGGCGCGGACCCCCTCCTGCGTCCCGACGACGACGACCTTGTCGCCCGCCTGGAAGCGCTGGGAGGGTGCGGGCGACGGGAGGACCTCGCCGGCGCGGACGAGCGCGACCACCGAGGCCCCGGTGCGGCTGCGGATGGCGGCGTCGCCGAGGGTGCGGCCGTCGAAGGGCGAGCCGGGCTCGACGTAGATGCCCTCCGTGGCCAGCCCCTCGACCTGCTCGCGCAGCCGGGCGAGGCGCTCGACGACGCGCGGCTGGCCGAGCAGCTCCGCGAGCACCTCCGCCTCGTCGGGGTCCAGGTCGACCACGGCGTGGCACGCGTCGGGGTCGTCCTGGGAGTACAGGAGCAGCTCACGGTCCCCGCCGCGCTGGGAGACGACCCCGATCCGGCGCCCGCGCGCGGTCGTGAAGTCGTGGCGCAGCCCCACGCCCGGCAGCTTGGTCTCTTCCAGGTCCACGCCCCGATCCTCCTCCACCGCCGGGGCCACCGGCGACCAGGCCACCCCCGGACGCCGCGGCGGGCGTCCACCCGGGTGAACA
This sequence comes from Kineococcus siccus, assembly GCF_009906795.1. GTDB lineage: Bacteria > Actinomycetota > Actinomycetes > Actinomycetales > Kineococcaceae > Kineococcus > Kineococcus siccus. The sequence goes on along the minus strand of NZ_JAAALN010000007.1, from coordinate 19,190 downwards.
CCGTGTGGGCTGCATCACATCCCTGGACGGACGCGGATCCGTAGGACAGGATCTGGCTCACCGCGGCGCCGCGACCTCGTGTGGGGACGGCACCACGGGGTCGGAGTCGCAGGTGACTCCCGCTCGGCCCACTTCGACGTGGACCTCCGGCGGGGCCCCGTGCCCCCGGCACAACCACACACACCCGCAGTGCCACGGCGAGCCCGGCTCGCCCACCGCACCGGGTCCATTCCACGACGGATCGTCCGGCACGTACCTGCCGGTGGAGAGGAAAGACGACGATGGCCACGGTCACGTTCGACAAGGCGACGCGCATCTACCCCGGCGGCGACAAGCCCGCGGTGGACGCCCTCGACCTGCACGTGGAGGACGGCGAGTTCCTCGTCCTCGTCGGCCCCTCGGGCTGCGGCAAGTCCACCTCGCTGCGGATGCTCGCGGGCCTCGAGGACGTCAACGGCGGTCGCATCCTCATCGGCGACCGCGACGTCACGACGGTCCCGCCGAAGGACCGCGACATCGCGATGGTGTTCCAGAACTACGCGCTGTACCCCCACATGACGGTCGCCGACAACATGGGCTTCGCCCTGAAGATCGCCGGCACCCCCAAGGACGAGATCAAGCGCCGCGTGCAGGAGGCGGCGAAGATCCTCGACCTCGAGGCCTACCTGTCCCGCAAGCCGAAGGCCCTCTCGGGTGGCCAGCGCCAGCGCGTCGCCATGGGCCGCGCCATCGTCCGCCAGCCGCAGGTCTTCCTCATGGACGAGCCGCTGTCGAACCTCGACGCCAAGCTCCGCGTGCAGACCCGCACGCAGATCGCGTCGCTGCAGCGCCGCCTCGCCGTCACGACCGTCTACGTCACCCACGACCAGGTCGAGGCCATGACGATGGGCGACCGCGTGGCGGTCCTCAAGGACGGTCTCCTGCAGCAGGTCGACACCCCCCGCCGCATGTACGACCACCCGAACAACGTCTTCGTCGCGGGCTTCATCGGCTCCCCCGCCATGAACCTGCTGACGCTGGACACCACCGACGGCGGCGTGAAGTTCGGCGACACCGTGCACCCGGTCGAGCGCGCGGCGCTCGCCGCCACGGGCGACAAGCTCACCCTGGGCGTGCGCCCCGAGGACCTGGAGCTCTCCGACCAGGGCCTGCCGGTCATCGTGGACGTCGTCGAGGAGCTCGGCGCCGACGCCTACATCTACGGCACGCTGCGCGGCGAGGGTGGCCCGGCCGGCGGGGACCTGCAGGTCATCGCGCGCGTCGACGGCCGCCGTCCCCCGGAGAAGGGCTCGACCGTGCACTTCACCCCCAAGGCGGGTCACGTGCACCTGTTCGACGACAAGTCCGGCCTGCGGATCGGCGCCTGAGCGTCCCGCACCGCGAACGACGGGGCCGTCACCTCTGCCGAGGTGGCGGCCCCGCCGTCTGCCCGCGCTCCGCCCGGCGCCCACCCGGCAGGACAACCGCTCCCGGAGGGGCATGATGATCCCCGTGAGCACGCCCACGACGACGACCTCGCTGCAGATCACCGCCGCCCGGCCGTACCCGGAGCTGCTGGACCTGCCGTGGCAGGTGCCGCTCGAGGAGTGGCCCGAGCACCACCTCGCCGCGCTGCCGCGCGGCATCTCGCGGCACGTCGTGCGGTTCGTGAAGCTCGGCAGCCGCGTGCTCGCCGTCAAGGAGACCAACGCGGAGATCGCGCACCGGGAGTACCGGATGCTGCGCCTGCTCAACCGCCTCGAGGTGCCCTCGGTGCAGCCCGTGGCCGTCATCACCGGGCGCACCGCGCCCGACGGCGAGCCCCTGAACTCCGTCCTCATCACGCGGCACCTGCAGTTCTCGCTGCCCTACCGCGCGCTGTACAGCCAGACGCTGCGCCCGGACACCGCCAAGCGCGCCGTCGACGCCCTCGCCGTGCTGCTCGTGCGGCTGCACCTGACCGGCTTCTACTGGGGCGACGTGTCGCTGTCGAACACGCTGTTCCGCCGCGACGCCGGCGCCTTCGCGGCCTACCTCGTCGACGCCGAGACGGGCGAGCTGTACGACGTCGTCTCCGACGGGCAGCGCGAGTACGACCTGGACGTGGCGCGCACCAACATCGCGGGCGAGCTGATGGACGTCGTCGCCAGCGGCGCCCTCGACGCGGACATGGACGAGGTCCTGGCAATCTCCGACCGGATCATCTCCCGCTACCGGACCCTGTGGCAGGAGCTCACCGAACCCGAGTCCTTCGGCCGCGGCGACCGCTGGCGCGTGGACGCGCGGATCCGCCGGCTCAACGAGCTGGGCTTCGACGTCGGCGAGCTCGCCATCACGACCGACATCGACGGCACCACGGTCCGCATCGAGCCCAAGGTCGTCGACGCGGGTCACCACTCCCGCCGGCTGCTGCGCCTGACGGGCCTGGACGCCGAGGAGAACCAGGCGCGGCGCCTGCTCAACGACCTCGACGCCTACCGGGCCGCGACCGACCGGCAGAGCGACGACGAGGAGATCGTGGCCCACGACTGGGTGGCCGCGGTCTTCGAGCCCGTCCAGCGCCACGTCCCGCGCGAGCTGCGCGGGAAGATGGAGGCGGCCGAGCTGTTCCACGAGGTCCTCGAGCACCGCTGGTACCTGTCCGAGCGGGCCGGGCGCGACGTCGGCATCGAGGAGGCCGTGGACTCCTACGTCGTGGGCGTCCTGCCGGACAAGCCGGACGAGCGCGCGGTCCTGGGCGTCGACACCGAAGCCATCCGGGTCATCGCCGACCGGTGACCGGGTTCCCCCCAGCACGACCGACCGGAAGAGGACGATGACGTTGTCCCACCTGCCCCTGCCCGCCCGCACCGGGGCCCTCGCGTGAGCGCCGCCCCCGAGGGTGGCCGCGTCGCCGTCACGGGTGCCGGCGGTGGTCTCGGCCGCGTCGTCGTGGCCGACCTCGCCGCCCACGGCTGGAGCGTCCTGGCCCTGGACCGCACGCCGCCGCCCGGCTGGTCGGGCGACTTCGTGGCCGTCGACCTGACCGACTACGGCCAGGTCCTCGAGGTGCTCTCGGGCGGCACGGACGAGCGCGGCCCCCGCGTCGACGCCGTCGTGCACCTCGCCGCGGTGCCCTCCGCCGGGCTGATGCCCAACGCGGCGACGTTCGCCAACAACGCGCCCGCGACCTACAACGTGTTCCAGGCGGCCCGTCAGGCCGGCATCGACAACGTCGTGTGGGCCTCGAGCGAGACCCTGCTGGGCATCCCCTTCGACACCCCGCCGCCGTACGTGCCCCTCGACGAGGAGTACCGCGTGCGGCCGGAGTCCACGTACTCGCTGGTCAAGGCGCTCGAGGAGGAGATGGCCCACCACTTCTGCCGGTGGAACCCCGACCTCACGATGACGGGCCTGCGCTTCTCCAACGTCATGTCGGTCGACAAGTACGCGGCGTTCCCCTCCTTCGACGCCGACGTGGCGTCGCGGCAGTGGAACCTCTGGGGCTACATCGACGCGCGCGACGGCGCGCAGGCCGTGCGCCTGTCGCTGCAGCGCGCGGAGTCCGGGGTCGAGGTGTTCATCATCGCCAACGCCGACACGGTCATGAGCCGCTCGAGCGCCGACCTGGTGGCCGAGGTGTTCCCGGGCGTGGAGGTCCGCAAGGAGCTCGCCCCGCACGAGACGCTGCTGTCGATCGACAAGGCCCGCCGGGTGCTGGGCTACGAGCCCCGGCACTCCTGGCGCGGCGAGGTCGGGTTCCCGCCCGCCGACCTCTGACGGCTCAGCCCTGGCCGGAGCACCGGCTCCGCGCCAGGGCGGTCGCGGCGAAGCGGCCACCCGGGTCGAGCACGCCGAGGATGGCCGAGGCGACCTCGTCGAGCTGGTCGAGGTGCTCGGGGGCCAGCGGGTCGAACACCAGCTGCCGCACGTGCTCGACGTGCCCCGGCGCGGTCTCCTCCAGCTTCGCGAGGCCCGCGTCGGTGAGGACGGCGACCTGCCCGCGGCCGTCGTCGGTGCTGCGCTCGCGGCGCACGTAGCCGTCCTTCTCGAGACGGGCGACGACGTGCGACATGCGCGAGGGGCTGGCGTTGGAGCGGGCCCCGAGCTCGCTCATGCGCAGGCGGTGGTCGTCCTCCTCCGAGAGCATCGCGAGGGTCAGGTAGGCCGTCGCGGTGAGGTCGGCGTCGCGCTGCAGCTGCGCGTCCAGGGCCGCCGGCAGCAGCTGCATGAGGGCGGCCAGCCGCAACCACACGCGGCGCTCGTCCGGCGAGAGCCAGCGGGGTTCGGTCACGGGTCCTCCTCGGTTGTTGCGGCTTCAAATTGTTGTCCGCCCCGCCGGTCGTGTCAAGCGGGCGCCCGCCCACCGCGGCGGCGCGCACCGGTCCCATCCTCGACCACGCCCGCGCGGCGCCGACAGGGGCACCGGCTCCCGCGAGCCGGTCCCGCCGGACGCGGGGGCCACCCCCGTCCGGCCCAGCGCGCGCCGCTGCGCGCACGGCGCACGACGCCCCGTTGACACCGCTGGGGCGCAGCCCTACGTTCGCCGCACTCCCCCTGTGCACCACCCGTGCACCGGGCGGCAACGACGCCTCACCACCGGGAGAACCTCATGCCCCCCCGTCCCAGCACCGGGCGCACGCGCGCCCTCGCCGCCGTCCTCGGCCTCGGCCTCGTGGCCGCCACAGGCGTCACCGCGGCCACGGCCGCGGCCGCCAAGTCCCGCCCGAGCATCTCCGCCGAGGCCTGGGGCACGACGCCCGGAGGCGAGGCCGTGGAGCGCTACACGCTCGTCAACGGTGACATGACGGTCCGCGTCATCACCTACGGCGGCATCGTCCAGAGCCTCGAGGTGCCGGACTCCGACGGCGACCGCGACAACGTCGTCCTGGGTTTCGACGACCTCGAGGGCTACGTCGCCGGCAACAACCCGGGTCCCTACTTCGGTGCCCTGATCGGCCGCTACGGCAACCGGATCGCGGGCGGGAAGTTCACCCTCGACGGCGTCGAGCACCAGCTCCCGCTGAACAACGGGCCCAACAGCCTGCACGGCGGGACGGACTCCTTCGACAAGCGGGTGTGGGAGGCGACCCCCGTGAGCGGATCGCGCGAGGTGTCGCTGCGGCTGCGGCTCGTCAGCCCCGACGGCGACCAGGGCTACCCCGGCGAGCTCACCACCGAGGTGACCTACACGCTCGACCGCCACCAGCAGCTGACGGTCCACTACGAGGCCACGACGGACGCGCCCACGGTCGTCAACCTCACCCAGCACACGTACTGGAACCTGTCCGGTGAGGGCTCGGGGTCGATCGAGGACCACGAGCTGGAGATCCCCGCGTCGCGGTACACCCCCGTCGACGCGACGCTGATCCCGACCGGGGAGCTGGCGCCGGTGGCGGGGACCCCCATGGACTTCCGGCGGGCGACCCCCGTCGGTGAGCGGATCCGGGAACCGTTCCAGCAGATCCTCTTCGGGCAGGGCTACGACCACAACTGGGTCCTCGACCGCGACACGGAGGACGAGCTCGAGGAGGCCGCCACCGTCCACGACCCGGACAGCGGGCGCACGCTGGAGATCCTCACGACGGAACCGGGTCTGCAGTTCTACTCGGGCAACTTCCTCGACGGCACCCTCGTGGGCACGGGCGGGGGGGTGTACCGCCAGGGCGACGGCCTCGCCCTGGAGACCCAGCACTTCCCGGACTCCCCGAACCAGCCGGGGTTCCCGTCCACGGTGCTGCGGCCCGGCGAGACGTACGAGACGACCACGGTGTTCGCCCTGTCGGACTGAGCCGCCGCCGCACCGCCCTCGTCCCGGCCCGGGACCGCCGCCCCCGCGGTGGTCTCAGGCCGGGACGAGCACGACCGCCCCGGTGCTCACGGTGAGCCGCGCGGACCCGCGCTGGAACTCCTGCCGGACCTCGTCGGGGCCCGCGGGCCGGGCGGGCGCCACGGGGTAGCCGAGCGGGCCCGTCTCCCAGCCCGCCGCCGCCCACGCCTCGCGCACGGGCGAGAGGACCGGCGTGGCGGCCGTGGTGGCCGAGGCGTAGACGGATCCGCGCTCGAAGTGGGTGAACCGGCCCCGCCCGTCCGGGGTGCGGACCTCGCCCGTGACCGGGTACCCGAGCGGACCGGTCTCCCAGCCCGAGGCGGCCCACACCTCGCGGACGTCGCCCAGCACCGCCTGCGCGCCCGTGGCCGCGGTCCAGTACACCGACGCGGACCCGTCACCGGAGGGGTCGCCGCCCTCGAAGTGGTTGTAGCGGCCGCGCCCGTCGGGCGTCGTGCTCTCGTCGGTGACGGGGTAGCCCAGCGGGCCGCGCTCCCAGCCCAGCGCCCGCCACCGCTCGCGGATCGCGCCGTGCACCTCGTGCGCCCCCGTCGCGGCGGTCCAGTAGACGGACCCCCGCTCGAAGTGGTTGAACCGCCCGCGCCCGTCGGGGGTGGGCGTCTCGTCGGTGAGGGGGTAGCCCAGCGGCCCGGCCTCCCAGCCGCTGCGCGCGAACGCCTCGCGGATCGCGCCGTGGACCTCGTGCGCGCCCGTGCGGTTGGAGACGTAGACCGACCCGGCGTCGAAGTGCTGGTAGGCGCCGTCACCCGCGGGCGTGGCGAGCTCCGGCGTGCGCGCCTCGCCCAGCACCCCGCCCTGCCCGCCGAGCGCGGTGTAGCGGCTGCCGATGGCCGTGCAGTCCTGCAGGGACGGCGCCCCGTGCGACCCCGTGCGCTGGTCGGTCGCGCTCGTCGTCGAGCAGTCCCAGGCCGGGATCCGCCACGGCGGCGTGCACGTGACGACGCGGCACCACACGGGCCCCGTGCACCGGACGTCCTGGCGGCACTGGCCGTAGCGGAACTCGTTGCAGCACACCTTGCGCTGGTCGCACTGCCCCGCGGGTCCGCACCCGCACGAGCAGGCGCGGCAGCCCTCGCCGCAGAAGGTGCTGCGTCCGCTGCAGCCGCACGAGCAGTAGCTGTGGCAGTCGACGTAGTAGCGCGCGCCGCCGCAGCAGAACCCGGACCCCTCCGACTTCCACCAGCCGCCGACGAGACTGCCGGGCGGGCAGCGGTTCACGCCGCCGCTGATGGTGGCGCAGAACACCGTGTACCCCGACGAGCAGGTCGAGTCGATGCCGCACACCGCGGCGTAGGCCGTGCCCGGGCGGGTCAGGAAGCTCACGGGCCCGACGGTCAGCGCCGAACCCACGACGGCCGTGCGCGCGAGGAACCCCCGGCGGCCCGTGCGGGTGGCGAGCAGGCCGGCGAGGCGGTCGACCAGCGGTGTGCTCACGAGGCGTCTCCCGGAGTGAGGTCGAGCGTCGACAGGACGCCCGTCAGTCGGTTCACGAGCTCCACGCGCCGGGCGTGGCTGCCGAGGACGACGTAGAGGCTGAAGGCCCGTCCGGCCTCGGTGAAGAACCACTGGCCGCCGGACTGGCCCGCGATGGTGCGCTGCAGACGGTTCGGCGAGAAGTCCGCCGCCACGGGACGGGGACGGCCGCGGTCGGAGAACAGCGCGGTGCCCACGGCGTCGGGCCCCTGCTCGAACAGCGACACGAACAGGTCCGTCGCCGAGAGCAGCCCGGTGACGCCGCCGCCGAAGTCGCCGCGCACCACGGGCAGCGCGACGGTCGCGGCGTGCAGCACGGGCCGGGTGCGCGAGTCCCCCTCCTGGCCCGCGGCCGTCCGCCGAGAGATGCGGACCTCCCAGCCGGGTGGGGCGTCGAGCCCCATCCCGTGTGCGCTCAGCAGCACGAGCAGCCTCCTGTCGTCGTGGTCGCGTCGGTGGTCGTCGCCGTCTCCTCGTTCCTCACGCGGGCGCCCCGAGGACGAGCTGCGCGGCGCACGCGAGCACCAGGAGCGCGGCGGTGGTGGCGGCCGCGGTCCGTCCGGCCGGCGCCAGGCGCTCCAGCCGCCGGTGCGCCGCGCCGAGGCGGGCGGCCGTGGTGACGGTGCGGGTGGCCAGCACGGGCGCGGCCCGCGCGAGGCCGAACGCGAACCCGACGGCGGCGCCGGCCGCGGGGCCGCCCGTCAGCAGCGCCAGCGCCAGGGCGGCGTAGAGCAGCGGCGACGTGACGATCGTGACGACACCGACCCCCAGCTGGGCCCCGTAGCCGAGGCCGTAGACCCAGCCGCGGTAGCGGTGCAGCCAGTCCTCGTCGACCTGGCGGTGCCAGGTGGGCAGCGCGGGGAGGCGGCCGGTCTCGACGGCCACGGCCGCGGCGCAGAAGCCCGCGAGGAGCACCAGGGCGACGGCCGCGGGGACGTCGCGCTCGAGGGGCAGCAGCGCGCCGGCGAGGCCGAGGGCTGCACCGAGCGCGGCGCCGGCGGCGGCCGACCCGAGGAGGTGGAAGGCGACCGTGACGGGCCACCGGCTGGCGCGGCCCCGCTCACCGAGCGGGGTGATGCTCGAGAGCATCGACTCGCCTCAAGGCGACCACATCGAACGCAGCGCCGCGACGACGGCGGTGGGCACGCCCGCGAGGAGCGCCCACGCCGCGAGGCTCACGCGCTCAGTCCCGGCCCGGCGCGCCCGCACCGGCGTGGCCGCCGGGCTGGGAGGCCTCGTCTGCGCGGTCGAGGTCGACGACCTCGTCGGCGGTCAGCTGCAGGCTCGGGTGGCCCGGGGCGATGCCGGCCGCCAGCAGCTCGCGGTCGGCGCGCGCCTCGCGGTGCGGTCCGTCGCCCGCGTCCCGGCGGTGGGAGTGGTCGTGGTGCGCACCGGCGCTGCGCGCGAGCGCCAGGTCGCCGGCCGCCTCCCCCACGAGGCGCTGCACCTGGTCCCAGCCCGTCGCGCTGCCCTCGCCCGCGACGCGGCCCGTCGCGGCGTCGACGAGGACGAAGTACGGCGAGCCCGGCACCTCGTAGGCCTCCCAGGTCGCGGTCGACATGACCACGAGCAGGTCGGGCCCCGCGAGCCGCTGCACCGCGCCGGCGCTCTCCCGCTCGGGCCCCTGCGTCACGACGACGAGGCGGGTGGCCGGCGGCAACCCCGGGGCGGAGGCGGCGAAGCGCTCCCAGAACCCGTGGCAGGTCAGGCAGCCGCTGGACAGGAACGCGACGAGGGTCGCGCCGCCGCCGGCGGTCACGCTGACCTGCACGGTGTCGCCCGCGGGCGTGGCGCCCACGACGTCCGGGGCGGCGCTGCCCGTCACCCCGGCCCCGCCGCCGGCCGCGGACAGCACCCCGCGGCCGACCTCGAACGGCAGGTCCACGGGCCCCCCGGCGCTGCCGGGCGCGGTGTCCTCGCGCCCCGCGCCCAGCTCGTGCAGCGCGCGCAGGATCTCGGCGTGGCTGCGCAGCAGGCCCGCGACGACCACGCCCAGCAGGGCGACGGCCACGGTCAGGCCCACGACGAGCGCGGTCACGCGGCCGCCCCCCGCAGGGCCACGAGCTCCGGCAGCCGCGTCATCAGCAGCAGCGCGAGCCAGGCCACGAGGACGGCGGAGCCGGTGACGGCGAGCGCCGTGGCCGGGCCGGCGTCCAGCAGGGCCGGGACGCCCGCGGGGCGCCCGAGCGCGACGAGGGTCGCGGCGGCCGCGGCGAGCGCCGTCACGACGACGTGGCCCGGGGTCGGCGGGACGTCGGGGCCCGCGAAGCAGCCGCAGGAGCTGAGCGGGCGCTTGCGCACGAGCGCCAGCACGACGAACCCGCTGAACCCGAGGTAGGCCAGCGCGACACCGGCCGCAGCGCCGGGCACCTGCGCAAAGGCGGCGACCGCGAGCAGGACCTCGACCGCCCCGAGCGAGCGCACGAGCCAGGCTGCCGACGGCAGGCCCTGCGTGCGCAGGGCCTGCCGGGTCCCCAGCGGCCGGCGGAGCTTGGCGACCCCGGCCAGGAGCAGCAGCAGGGAACCCGCCAGGTAGGGCACCACCGTGGTGTTCACGTGACCACGTTGTGTGCCCGGACGGTCTCAGGTCAAGAGGTGGCGGGCGCCCCGCGGCGGCGGGCCGTCAGGAGCAGGTACTCCCGCTCCATCGCCCCGTCCTCCCCGGTGCACCGGGCGGCGAGGTCGTCGAGGGCGGCGCCCAGGGCCGCGACGCGACCGGGGTGCTCGACGTGCAGCGTGCGACGCTCGGCCGTCAGCACCTCCGCCCCGTCCCCGGGCAGCCCGCGCACGTGGGCCTCCTCGCCCCACCGCGGCGGCGGCTGCGCCCCGGCGGGCGGCGGCGGCGCGTAGGGCCCCATCGTCGCGAAGAGCTGCCCGACGAGACCCGCCGGCGTCCAGCTCAGCAGGGCGAGGGTCCCGCCGGGCCGGCAGACGCGCAGGAGTTCCGCGGCGGCCGCCGCGTGGTGCGGGGCGAACACCACCCCGACGCAGGAGATCACCGCGTCGGGCTCGCCGTCGCCGAACGGCAGGTCCTCGGCGTCCGCCTCGACCCAGGTGACGTCCACCCCGGCGTCGGCGTCGCGGCGGCGCCCGTCGGCGAACAGCTCCGGGGCGAGGTCGCAGGCGACGACGTCGGCCCCGGTCACGCAGGCTGATCCGGCATCCCGCTGGGCAGAACCCTTGATGTACGTAGACGTATGCGTATACTGGTTCCATCGCTACGATGAGAGCGTGCCGAACAAGACGATCTACGTCTCCGACAGCGACCTCCCCGTGTTCCAGCGCGCGCAGGACCTCACGGGAGGGAACCTGTCGGCCGCCATCTCCAAGGCCGTCCACCGGCTCGTCGAGGTCGAGGAGGGCCGCGCCGATGGCTACGAGGAGATCACCGTCCGCGTGGGTGCGGGCGCCAGGAAGCAGCGGTTCCAGGGCGTGCTGCTGATCGACTGGCACCGCGTCGCCGGCGGGGACGAGGAGCACTACCGCGTCTACCGCACCCGCAGCGGCCGCTTCGCCGTGCACGTCGCGCGGCCCGGGGGTTTCGTGCACACCGCCGGCAGGGACGGCCGGCTCACGGGCTGGCGCAAGTACGTCAGCGCCGACCAGCAGTGGGGCGAGACGCCCGCGACGAACGTCCTCCTGGTCTTCGACGGCCTGGCGGACCTGCGTGCCGCCGTCCCGGCCGAACTCGCTGCGCTGGTGGAGGTCCACGCCGGCGAACCCGAGGTCGAGGACCTCGACATCTGACCCTCCCGGCGCCGCCGGGAGGAACCCGGCCCAGCCACGAGGAGCAGTCGTGCCCACCTCAGCGACCCCGGCGATCGAGATCGCCGGACTCACCAAGCGCTACGGCGCCCAGACCGTGCTCGACGGGGTGGACCTCACGGTCCCCGCCGGGACGGTCACCGCGCTGCTCGGCCCCAACGGGGCGGGCAAGACCACCGTCGTCTCGATCCTCTCGACGCTGCTGCCCGCCGACGCCGGCACCGCCCGCGTCCTGGGCCACGACGTCGCCCGCGCCCCGCAGGCCGTCCGCCACCTCATCGGCGTGACGGGCCAGCTCTCCGCCGTCGACCCGCTGCTCACCGTCGCCGAGAACCTGCGCCTGGTGGCCGACCTGTTCCACCTGCCCCGCAGCGAGGGTCGCGCCCGCACCGCGGAGCTGGTCGAGCGGTTCGGCCTCGGCGACGCCGCCCGCAAGCAGGGCCAGCAGCTGTCCGGGGGCATGCGGCGCAAGCTCGACCTGGCCATGACGCTCGTCCCCGGCCCGCAGGTCGTGTTCCTCGACGAACCCACGACCGGCCTCGACCCCCGCGCCCGCCGCGACCTGTGGGAGCAGGTGCGCGGCCTGGTCGCCGGCGGCACCAGCGTGCTGCTCACCACGCAGTACCTCGACGAGGCCGACCAGCTGGCCGACGCCGTCGCCGTCCTGCACGGCGGCCGCCTCGTCGCGCACGACACCCCGGCCGGCCTCAAGGCCGCCCACGACGCCGGCTCCCTCGACGACGTCTTCCTCGCCCTCACCGCACCCACGCAGGACCGGACCCAGGAGGAGGTGGCCCGATGAGCACCGTCGCCGCCGCACCGCACCCCGCCGCCCCGCACCGCACCGCGCGCGCCGGCCTGCCGCGCGCCGCGCGCGACCTCGCCACCATGACGCGGCGCAGCCTGCTGCGGATGGTCCGCTACCCGTCGCTGACCGTCCTGATCGTGCTCATGCCCGTCGTGCTGCTGCTGCTCTTCGTCTACGTGTTCGGCGGGGCCTTCGGCGCGGGCGTCGCCGCGGGCACCGCCCCCGGGGCCGCGGGGCGCGCCGCCTACCTCGACTACATCGCGCCCGCCGTCCTCGTCATGACCGCGTCGAGCATCGCGCAGGCCACCGCGATCGGCGTGGCCATGGACATGACGGGCGGGATCGTCACGCGGCTGCGCACCACGCCCGTCGCCCCCGTCGCGGTGCTCGGCGGTTCCGTCGTCGGGGCCGTCCTGCAGACGCTCGTGGCCGCCGCGGCCGTGCTCGGCGTCGCCGTCCTGCTGGGGTTCCGGCCCGGCGCGGGCGGAGCCGGCTGGCTCGGCCTCGCCGGCTTCTTCACCCTGTTCGCGGTCGTGCTGACCTGGCTGGCCGTGGCGATGGGCGTGGCGGCCCGGTCGGTGGAGTCGGCCTCGAACACCCCGATGGTCCTGCTGCTGCTGCCGTTCCTGGGCAGCGGGTTCGTGCCCGTCGACACCATGCCCACCGCGGTCCGGCTCTTCGCCGAGCACCAGCCGTTCACGCCGGTGATCGAGACCGTGCGGGGCCTGCTGGGGGGCACCCCGCTCGACGCGACCACGACGTGGACGGCCGTCGGCTGGTGCGTCGCCCTGACCGTCCTCGGCTGGGCGTGGACGCGCCGCTCCTACCGTCGGCCCCGCCCCTCGTGACGAACGCGTCCGCCCCCGGGAGCACGTCCCGGGGGCGACCCCGCGTCAGCGGTGCCGGGCGACCTCGTACAGCGCGATCCCCGCCGCGACGCCCGCGTTGAGCGACTCGAAGCGACCGGCCATCGGGATGCTGACGACCTGGTCGCACGTCTCGCGCACGAGCCGCGACAGGCCCGCACCCTCGGCGCCGACCACGACGACGATCGGGCCGTCGGCCAGGCGCAGGTCCGGCAGCTCGACGTCACCGCCCGCGTCGAGGCCCACGACGAACAGCCCGGCCTGCTGGTACTCCTGCAGCGCCCGCGTGAGGTTGGTGGCGCGGGCGACGGGGATCCGCGCGGCCGCCCCGGCCGACGTCTTCCACGCCGAGGCGGTCATGCCGGCCGCGCGCCGCTCGGGCACGACGACGCCGTGACCGCCGAACGCCGCGACCGAGCGCACCACGGCGCCGAGGTTGCGGGGGTCGGTGACGCCGTCGAGCGCCACGAGCAGCGGCGGGTGGCCGACGGCGGCGGCGCGGTCCAGCAGGTCCTCGGGGTGCAGGTACTCGTACGGCGGCACGGTGGCCGCGACGCCCTGGTGCACGGCGCCCTCGGTGAACCGGTCGAGGTCGGCGCGCGAGGCCTCCAGCAGCGGGATGCTGCGGTCGCCCGCGGCCTTGAGGATCTCCTTGACGCGGTCGTCGGACTCGATGCGGCTGGCCACGTAGATGCCCGTGATGGGCAGGTCGGAGCGCAGCGCCTCGACGATGGAGTTCCGGCCCGCGATCCACTCCGTCTCGGCCTGCTTCTTGCCGCCCGTGCGGCCGCGCGGCTGCCGGTTCGGCCCGCCCCCGGCCGGGGCGCGGTTCGACGTGGCCGCGCGGTGCGCGGCCTTCGCCGCCTGCTTGGCCGCGGGGTGGTACGGCCGCTCGGTGGCCTTGGGGGTCGGCCCCTTGCCCTCGAGCGACCGGCGGTTCTTGCCGCCGGTCCCGACGGAGGGGCCCTTCTTGGACCCTCGCACCGCGCCGCGACGCTGACTGTTGCCTGCCACTACTGCTCGCCCTCCAGCGACCACCGGGCTCCGGTGGGCGTGTCCTCGATCACGATGCCCGCGTCCTCCAAGCTGTCGCGCACCGCGTCCGCGGTGGCGAAGTCCCGTGCGGCGCGGGCGGTCGCACGGTCCTCCAGACGCGCGCGCACGAGCACGTCGAGTGCCGCGCGCGCGTGGTCGGAGCCGCCGGCCGAGGCCCACGGCTCGCTGGCCGGGTCCAGGCCCAGCACGCTCAGCCCGGCGCGCACCTGCCCGGCGGCGGTGGCCAGGGCCCCGGCGTCCCCGGCCGCGAGCGCCTGGTTGCCGGCCCGGGCGGCCTCGTGCAGGGTCGCGAGCGCCGCCGGCGTCGCGAGGTCGTCGTCCATCGCCGCCGCGAACTCCGGCGCCACGTCGACGGCGGGGACGTCCCCGCCGAGGCGCTCCGCCGCCCGCCGCAGGAACCCCTCGAGCCGCGCGTAGGCGGCCTCGGCCTCCACGAGCGAGGTCTCGGAGTACTCCAGGTGCGAGCGGTAGTGCCCCGCGACGAGGTAGTAGCGCAGGACGACGGCGCGGTGCCCCTGCCCGAGCAGGTGCGGCACCCCCAGGACGTTGCCGAGCGACTTGCTCATCTTCTCGCCGGCCATCGTCACGAAGTGGTTGTGCATCCAGTACCGCGCGAAGCGGTCGCCCGCGGCGCGCGACTGCGCCTGCTCGTTCTCGTGGTGCGGGAACCGCAGGTCCAGCCCGCCGCCGTGGACGTCGAACTCCGCGCCCAGGTAGCGCCCCGCCATCGCGGAGCACTCCAGGTGCCAGCCCGGGCGGCCGCGGCCCCACGGCGTCGCCCACGACGCCGTCGCGGGCTCCCCCGGCTTCGCGCCCTTCCACAGGGCGAAGTCGCGCGGGTCGCGCTTGCCGCGGGGGTCGGCGTCGGACGCGGGCTCCATGTCGGCGAGGCGCTGGCGGGTCAGCTCGCCGTAGGCGGGCCAGGAGCGCACGTCGAAGTAGACGTCGCCCGAGGCGTCGGCGGCCGCGTACGCGTGCCCGGTCGCGATCAGCCGCTCGATCAGCTCGACCATCTCGGGGACGTGGCCCGTGGCCCGCGGCTCGATCGTCGCGGGCAGCACGCCGAGCGCGTCGTAGGCCGCGGAGAACTCGCGCTCGTGGCGGTGGGCGAGCGCCCACCACTCCTCGCCCGCCTCGGCGGCCTTCGCGAGGATCTTGTCGTCGATGTCGGTGACGTTGCGCACCGACGTCACCGCGTAGCCGCGCACGGTCAGCCAGCGCCGGAGCACGTCGAAGGCCACCTGCGACCGGACGTGGCCGAGGTGGGGCGACCCCTGGGGGGTCGCGCCGCAGACGTACATGCCGACGCGGCCCTCGACGAGGGGCACGAAGTCGCGCACGGTGCCGGCGGCGCTGTCGTACAGGCGCAGGCTCACGGCCTCAAGGCTACCGGCGGATCGGGCGCCCCCTCGTCGCGCCGGCCGCCGGCCCCCGCGCGTCCGAGGAGGCCACTAGGGTCCGGCCATGGCCTGGACCGTTCCCGGAGTGATCTCGCGCACCAAGGGCGCCCCCGTCGAGACCGTGGACGTCGTCGTCCCGGAACCCCTCGCCGGTGAGGTCGTCGTCGACGTCGCCGCGTGCGGCGTCTGCCACACCGACCTGCACTACCGCGAGGGCGGGATCAACGACGAGTACCCGTTCCTGCTCGGCCACGAGGCCGCCGGCACGGTCGCCGCGACCGGCGAGGGCGTCACGAACGTCGCGGTCGGCGACACCGTCGTCCTGAACTGGCGGGCCGTGTGCGGGCAGTGCCGGGCCTGCAAGCGCGGGCGCCCGCAGTACTGCTTCGCCACCCACAACGCCTCGCAGCCCATGACGCTGACCGACGGGACCCCGCTGTCGGCGGCCCTCGGCATCGGCGCCTTCACCCCCAAGACCCTCGTGGCCGCCGGGCAGGCCACGAAGGTCGACGCCGGCATCGACCCCGCCGTCGCGGGCCTGCTGGGCTGCGGCGTCATGGCCGGCCTCGGCGCGGCCGTCAACACGGCCCCCGTGCAGCGCGGGGACACGGTCGCCGTCATCGGCTGCGGCGGCGTGGGCTGCGCAGCGGTCGCCGGGGCGGTCCTCGCCGGGGCGCGACGGGTCATCGCCGTCGACCTCGACGACCGCAAGCTCGCGTGGGCGAAGCAGCTGGGCGCCACCCACACCGTGAACTCCCGCGGGCTCGACGAGGCGGGCGTCGTCTCGGCCGTGCAGGGGCTCACCGACTCCTTCGGCGCCGACGTCGTGATCGACGCGGTCGGGCGCCCCGAGACGTGGCGGCAGGCGTTCTACGCGCGCGACCTCGCGGGCACCGTCGTCCTGGTCGGCGTCCCGACGCCCGAGATGACGCTGGAGCTGCCGCTGCTGGACGTGTTCGGCCGCGGCGGGGCCCTGAAGTCGTCCTGGTACGGCGACTGCCTGCCCGAGCGCGACTTCCCGCAGCTGCTCGAGCTGCACGCGGCCGGGCGGCTGCCGCTGGACGCCTTCGTCTCCGAGCGCATCGGGCTGGGCGACGTGGAGGAGGCGTTCGCCACCATGAAGGCCGGTTCCGTCCTGCGCTCGGTGGTGGTCCTGTGAGCGCCCGCGTCGAGCACCTCGTCACGTCCGGCACCTTCAGCCTCGACGGGCAGACCTTCGACGTCGACAACAACGTGTGGATCGTGGGCGACGACCGCGAGTGCGTCGTCCTCGACGCGCCCCACGACGTCGACGCGATCGCGGCCGCGGTCGGCGACCGGACCCTGCTGGCCGTCGTGGCCACCCACGCCCACGACGACCACGTCCGGCAGGCACCCGCGCTGGCGCAGCGGTTCTCCACGCCGGAGCGGACCGTGCCGGTGCTGCTGCACCCCGCCGACCGCGAGGTCTGGGAGCTGACCAACCCGGGCGTCGCGACGACGGACCTGACGCACGGCGAGGTCGTGACGGTCGCGGGCACCGAGCTGCACGTGCTGCACACCCCCGGCCACACGCCCGGGTCGGTCTGCCTGTACGCGCCGACGCTGGCCACCGTCTTCACCGGCGACACCCTCTTCGCCGGCGGGCCGGGCGCGACCGGGCGGTCCTTCTCCGACTTCGGCACCATCGTCGCCTCCCTCCGCGACGTGCTGCTGGAGCTGCCTCCCGAGACGCGGGTGCACACGGGCCACGGCGGCGACACCACGGTCGGCGACGAGGCCCCGCACCTGCAGGAGTGGGTCGACCGGGGCCACTGAGCCCCCCGGGGGGCGCGGGGCTGGGACGATCACGGGGTGAGCGACACCACCCCTCCCGCGCCCCGCGACGCCGTCCCGTCCCCGCCGACCGCCCCGTCGCACCGGGCGGCGACGGGGGGCCGCAGCCGCCGTCCGGGCGGGGCCCTCGAGCGCGGCGTCACCGAGGCGTCGCGGTGGACGCTGCGGCTGCTCGTCCTGGGCCTGGGCGTGTCCGGGCTGCTGTGGCTGCTGGGCAAGGGCTGGTCGCTGCTGCTGCCCCTGCTGCTGGCGGTCCTGCTGAGCGCGGTGCTGTGGCCGCTGACCCACGTCCTGCGGGCCGTCCTGCCCCGCGCGCTGGCCGCCCTCGTGACGCTCCTGCTGCTCGTCGTCGCCGTCGTCGGGGTCTTCGCGGCGCTCGTGCCGAACGTCGCGGGGCAGGTGCAGGAGATCACCGACTCGGCGACCGCGGGCCTGACGGAGGTGCAGACCTACGTCACCGGACCGCCGCTGAACCTCGGCGACACCCAGATCGACACCGTCGTCGACCAGGTGACGACCGAGCTGCAGGCCAACGCGCAGGGCATCGCGGGCGGGATCGTCAGCGGTGTCGGCAGCGTCGGGTCCGGCGTCGTCACCGCCCTGCTCGTCCTCGTGCTGACCTTCTTCTGCCTCTCCGACGGCGACCGGCTGCTGCCGTGGTCGCGGCGCTGGCTCGACGAGCGCTCGCACCGCCACGTGAGCGAGCTCAGCACGCGCGTGTGGGCCGCGCTGCGCGGCTTCATCCTGTCCCAGGCCGCGGTCGCCCTCGTCGACGCGGTGTTCATCGGCATCGGCCTGCGCATCGTCGGCGTCCCGCTGGCCCTGCCGCTCGCCGTCGTGGTGTTCTTCGCCGCGTTCATCCCCATCGTGGGCGCCGTCGCGAGCGGCGCCCTGGCCGTCCTCGTGGCGCTGGTCGCCCTGGGCTGGGTGCAGGCGCTCGTCGTGCTGGGCATCGTCCTGATCGTGCAGCAGCTGGAGGGCAACGTCCTGCAGCCCCTGCTGGTGGGGCGGTCGCTGGCCCTGCACCCCGTCGTCGTCATCGGCTCGGTGACGGTGGGGGGCACGCTGTTCGGCATCACCGGGGCGTTCCTCGCGGTGCCGCTGGCCGCCATCGTCGCGGTCGTGCTGCGCTACGTCCGGATGGTGCTGGTGCCCGGGGCGGCGGAGCTGCCCGAGGTCGAGGAGCGTCCGGCGGGCCGCCGCCGCCGCGTCCCCTCGCCCGACGCCTCGCCGGACACCGCACCCCACCCGCTCCCCCCGGCCTGAGGCCTCGTCCGGCCCCGTCCGGAGCCGCCGGAAACACACCCGTGTTCCGGAGTTGACCGGTGCGAAACACCGCGGGCGTGTACTCCTCGCATGCTCGCCGCGCGCGTGTTCGACGCGCACCGCCACCTCGGGACCCTCCCGGCGCACCCGTTCTACGGGGGCCCGGCCGTGTCGCCCGCCACGACGGCCCGCGCGAGCGTCGACGAGCTGCTGGCCGACCTGGACCGGGAGGGCACCGAGCGGGCGCTCGTCCTGCCCAACTACGGGGTCCCCGTCGCGGCGGCCTCGTTCGCCCTCAACCACCTCGTCCTGGACGCGGCCGACCGCGACGACCGGATCCGCTGCGGGCTGTGGACGTCCCCGCGCGCCGAGGACGCCGAGCTGACGGGCGAGGCCCTCGCCCTCGCCGGCGAGCGCGGTGTCGTGGCGCTGAAGACGAGCTTCCTGCTGGGCGGCGGCGTGGACGACCCGACGTCGCAGCCGCAGATCGAGGCGATCTTCGCCGCGGCGGCCGCGCACGACCTCGTCGTGCACGTGCACACCTCCCCGGGCGCGGCCTCGGACATCGACGCCGTCGGCACGCTCGTCGACCGCTACGGCGACGACGTCCGCATCCACCTCGTCCACCTCGGCGGCGGGATGAGCGCCCACATCAAGCTGATCGGCGGCCGGTTCTTCGACTGGGTCGAGGCCGGCAAGAAGGTCTACACCGACACCAGCTGGGCCCTCGGCTTCGCCCCGCGCTGGCTGGTGGCCGAGATCCAGCGCCGCGGCACCGGCGCCGACCGCGTCCTGTTCGCCAGCGACGAGCCGTGGGGCGACCACGTGGGCGAGCTGGCCCGGCTGCGCGCCGCGGCCGGCGACGGCGAGCTGGCGCGGATGTTCCTGCGCGAGAACTACGCCGCCCTCTACGGCTGAGCGCGGTCAGCGAC
>NZ_JAAALN010000079.1 GCF_009906795.1 Kineococcus siccus | reverse complement strand
TCCCAGGACACCTCCCCCGCCGCCTCCGGCACCGCCACCGCTCCCGAGGTCGTGCGTGCCCGGCGCGACCCGGCGGCCGGGGCCGCGGGGCCCTCGGCCACGACCGACCCCGCCCGTCACCCGGAGGCGGCGTCCGGGTTCAACCTGCAGGGGCTGAGCAAGCGCTTCACGCTGGGCCGCAAGAGCGTCCTGGCGCTGGACGAGACCCACCTGGGCACCCGGCGGAACGCGTTCCTGTCGCTGCTGGGCCCCTCGGGCTGCGGCAAGTCGACGATCCTGCGCATCCTGGCCGGCCTGGAGAGCCCCAGCAGCGGTGAGGCCCTCGTGAACGGGCTGACCACGCGGGAGCTGCAGCGCCAGCACGAGCTGGGCATCGCGTTCCAGGACTCGGCCCTGCTGCCGTGGCGGACGGTGGCCGCGAACATCCGGCTGCCGCTGGAGGTCGCGGGGGTGCGACCCGAGAAGGGGCTCGTGGACGACCTCATCGGCCTGGTCGGCCTGCGCGGCTTCGAGAAGGCCAAGCCCGCGCAGCTGTCCGGGGGCATGCGCCAGCGCGTCTCGATCGCCCGCGCGCTCGTGGTCCAGCCCACCGTGATGCTGCTGGACGAGCCGTTCGGTGCGCTGGACGACATGACGCGCCAGCGCCTGAACGTCGAGCTCCTGCGCATCTGGACGGAGAAGCCGGCCACGACCCTGATGGTCACCCACGGCATCTCCGAGGCCGTGTTCCTCTCCGACGTCGTCGCGGTCATGAGCCCGCGGCCCGGCCGCGTGGTCGAGGTGGTGGAGATCGACCTCCCGCGGCCCCGGACGCCGGAGATGATGCGCACGCCCGAGTTCCACGACTACTGCGACCGGCTCTCCCTCGTCCTGTTCGGCGGGGGCGGCGGCGGCGCGGCACCGGACGACGCGCCGCCCGGTGTCGTCGGGGCCGACGGCTGATGGCCACCGACGCGCTGCGGCAGCAGATCGCCGCGACGCCGCCGCCGGGAGCCCCGGCACCGCGCGTGCGGCCGGACGCCCCGCCGTGGCTGGGCGGGGTCCTGGGCGTGCTCGCCGTCCTGGCGGTGTGGACCCTGCTGTCGGTCACCGTCTACCGCAGCAGCGGCATCGTGCCCACGCCGTGGGGCGTGGTGGCGCAGTTCGCCGACACGGGGTTCGCGCAGTACTGGCGCAACGCGTCGGTGACGACGTGGTCGGCCGCGCAGGGCTACCTGTGGGGCAACCTCGCCGCCGTCGCCCTGTCGTGCGTCGTGCTGCTGCTGCCGGCGTTCGAGGGGGTCGCGACCCAGGTGGCCGTCATCTCCTACTGCATCCCGCTGACCGCCATCGGGCCCATCGTCCTCATCGTCTCCGAGCCCGGGGCGCGCACGACGTCGATCTTCCTCGCGGCGCTCAGCGTCGTGTTCACCACGGTCGTGGGGTGCCTGCTGGGCCTGCGCGCGGCCGACCGCACGGCCCTCGACGTCGTCCGCGCGTACGGCGGCTCGCGGTGGACGCAGCTCGTCAAGGTCCGGCTGGTCGCGGGCCTGCCCAGCGTGTTCGCCGCGCTCAAGCTCGCCGCGCCCGCGGCGTTCCTGGGCGCCGTCCTGGGGGAGTACTTCGGCGGGGTGGACTCCGGCCTCGGCATCATCATCACCGCGGCGCAGACCAACCTGCAGTACGCCCAGCTCTGGGCGCTGGCGCTGCTGTCCGGGGCGATCGCGGGGGTCGGCTACCTCCTCGTCGGCGTCCTCGCCCGGCTCGTCGCGCCGTGGTCGGCCACGGGCGAGAGCGGGGTGCGCTGATGGCCACCACCGAGGTCCACGAGCGCGTGTCGAACGCCTCGATCGCCGGGGCGGTCGCGGGGCGGATCGCGCGGACCGTGCTGACCCTGCTGCTGTCCGGGGTCGTGCTGGTCGCCGCGTGGTACGCCCTGCTCGCGCTGCTGGACGTCGACGCCTTCGTCGGCAAGCGACCGCTCGACGTCTACGACTGGCTCTTCACCGTCGGCTCGGCGCCGGAGAACCGGGCGTTCATCGCCGACGCGCTGAGGATCACCCTGGTGGACTCCGCGGTCGGGTTCGCGGCCGGCATCGGCGCGGCGGTCGTCGTGGCGTCGCTGTTCACGATGTTCCGCCAGGTCGAGTTCGCCTTCATGCCGCTCGCGATGCTGCTGCGCTCGGTCCCGCTCGTCGCGATGGCCCCGCTGATCGGGCTGACGTTCGGCCGGGGGATCGCGGGCAACGCCGCGATCGGCGGAGTGGTGGTGTTCTTCCCGGTCCTCGTGAACCTCACGCTGGGCCTGCGCTCGGCCTCCCCGCAGTCGATGGACCTGGTGCGGGTCAACGGCGGGACCCGGTGGACGGCCCTGCGCAAGGTCGCGATCCCGACGGCCCTGCCCAACGTGTTCGCGGCCGTGCGCATCAGCGTCCCGGGCGCGGTCATCGGGGCGATGCTCTACGAGTGGCTGTTCAGCGCGAGCGGTCTCGGCGTCGAGATCATCCGGGCGAACTCGCAGGTGCAGTACTCCAAGCTGTGGACCATCGTCGTCGTCGTCACGTTCACCTCGATCCTGCTCTACACCCTCGTGAGCATCGTCGAGACGGTCGTGCTGGCCAAGTGGGGCCCCGACGCCGGCAAGAACTGACGCCGGCGGGAGCTGACGCGGACCCCGGCCCGTCACCCCGGCGCGGCGAGGAAGCTCGCCAGGGCCGCGGTGACGGCGCCGGGTTCCACGAGGTGCGGCCAGTGCCCCGCCCGCAGCGAGCGCAGGTCGACGGAGGTGAACCGCGGGTTGCACCGCCACAGCGCCTCGGCGTCGACGTCGCGGGAGCTGCGCACGTACAGGGCGGGTACCGCGACGGCCGCGAGGGCGGGGCGGGGGTCGAGGTCGAGGACCGCGCGCCACAGCGGCCGGACCGCGGCCTCCGGGGTCGCCGCGACGCGCGCGACGACGGCGTCGCGCAGGGCCGGCTCGCGCGGGCCCCAGGCCCGCGTCATGGCGTCCACCAGCTCGGCGTGCCACCCCGGGCCGTCGACGGCCGCGACCCGGGCCCGCTTGGCCGCCAGAGCGGCGGGGGTCACGGGGACGTTCGCGTCGACCAGGGCGAGCCGCGTGACCAGGTCGGGCCGCGCGAGCGCCAGCAGCAGGGCGACGACGCCGCCCGTGCTGTGGCCGACGAGTGCGGCCGGCCGCGCTCCGCGGCGGGTGGCGCGGTGGGCCTCGAGGCGCGCGGCGACGTCGTCGACGACGGCCGCCAGCGTCACCGGCCCGGGCAGCGGGGGAGCGTCCCCGTGCCCCGGCAGGTCGAGCGCGAGCACGCGGTGGCCTGCGGACAGCGCGCGCTCCTGGTGGTGGAACTGCCCGGCGTCGCAGCCGACGCCCGGCAGGAGCACGACGTCCACGCCGGGTCGCGTCAGGCCGTGGCCAGGACGCGGACCGACCAGGCCGCGGTGCGCAGCACCGAGCCCGCCTCGGCGGCGCGCGTGCGGCGCTCGGGCACGGAGCACCACTGCGGCAGGAACCGGGGCAGGCCGTCGAGCGCGGGCAGGACGACGTCGACGTCCGCGGGACCGGCGTTCACGACGACGAGCACGGACGCCTCCCGGCGGTCGCGGCCGTCCACGAGCACCTGCAGCACGCGCTGGTCGGGCCCGTGCCAGCGCTCGACGGTCATGGGCTCGCCGTCCTCGGAGAACCACAGCAGGTCCTGGCGCTGCTCGCGCGGCGGCTTGCCGCGCACGACGCCCGCGTCGCGCAGGACGGGGTGGCGACGGCGCACGGCCAGGAGCTCCCGGGTGTCCGCGAGCAGCTCGCGCTGCCAGTCCTGCAGGTCCCAGTCGATCCACGAGACCTCGGTGTCCTGGCAGTAGGCGTTGTTGTTGCCGCCCTGCGACCGGCCGAACTCGTCGCCCGCCGTGAGCATGGGCACGCCCGAGGACAGCACCAGCGTGGCGAGCAGGTTGCGGATCGCGCCGCGGCGGCGGGCCAGGACGGCGGGGTCGTCCGTGACCCCCTCGACGCCGTGGTTCCAGCTCGTGTCCCCGTCGCTGCCGTCGCGGTTGCCCTCCCCGTTCGCCTCGTTGTGCTTGCGGTCGTAGGCGACGAGGTCGGCGAGGGTGAAGCCGTCGTGGGCGGTGACGAAGTTGACGCTCGTGAGGCGCCCGCGGCGGGGCTCGAACGTGTCCGCCGACCCCGCGAACCGGGTGGCGAACTCCTGCAGGCCGCGCCCGCCCGCCACGGGCGCCTGGTGACCGGCCGCGATCTCCCGCGCGTCGGTGAGCCAGAACCGCCGGACGCCGTCGCGGAAGCGGTCGTTCCACTCGTGCAGCGGCTGCGGGAACTGCCCGGTGCGCCAGCCGAACGGGCCGATGTCCCACGGCTCGGCGATGAGCTTGGTGTCCGAGAGCACGGGGTCGGTGCCGAGGGCGGACAGGAACGCGTGGTCGGGGCTGAACCCGCCGGGCCCGCGGGCCAGGGTGGGCATCAGGTCGAAGCGGAACCCGTCGACGCCCAGCTCCGTGACCCAGTACCGCAGCGAGTCCAGGGTCAGCTGCAGCACGCGGCGCTCGGAGAAGTTCAGGGAGTTCCCGCACCCCGTCACGTCGAAGGGCCGGCCGCCCGCGTCGCGCAGGTAGTAGGAGGCGTCGTCCAGGCCCCGCAGCGACAGGTGCGGCCCGTCGGGGCCCTCCTCGCACGTGTGGTTGTAGACGACGTCGAGCAGGACCTCGATGCCCGCCGCGTGCAGGTCGCGCACGGCCTCGCGGAACTCCGCGCGGACGGCCTCGGGCCCCGCGGCGCGGGCCGCCGCCGTCGCGTACGCCGCGTGTGGCGCGTTGAACGCCAGGGTGTTGTAGCCCCAGTAGTTCACGAGCCCGCGGCGGCGCAGGGCCAGCTCGGACGTGCTGGCGTGCACGGGCAGCAGTTCCAGCGACGTGACCCCCAGCCGGGTCAGGTGCTCGAGCACCGGCGGGCTCGCGAGACCCGCGTAGGTGCCGCGCAGCTCCGCCGGCACGCCCGGCATCCGCCGGGTCAGGCCCTTGACGTGCGCCTCGTAGACGACGGTGTCCGCCCACGGGACGCGCGGGCGCTCGTCCGCCGCCGGGCGCAGCGGCGCGGGCAGCGCGTCGAGCACGACCCCGTGCGGCACGTGGGGCGCGCTGTCCCGGGGGTCGGGCACGGCCAGGTCACCCTGCAGGTCCTCGCCGACCACGTGGCCGAAGATCTCGGGACGCAGCGCCACCTCGCCCACGACGCCGCGCGCGTACGGGTCCAGCAGGAGCTTCGCGGGGTTGTGCCGCAGGCCGCGCTCGGGGTCCCAGCGGCCCGCGACGCGGAAGCCGTACCTGGAGCCGACCCGCAGGCCGGGCACGTACCCGGACCAGACGCCGTGCTCGACGTCGGGCAGGCCCGTGCGGACCTCCGTCCCGTCGTCGGCGAGCACGCAGACCTCGACGGCGTCGGCGTGGGCCGCGAACACCGCGACGTCCGCCCCGTCCCCGCGCGGCGTCACGCCGAGGGGGTGCGGCCGCGACCGGCGCGGGGCGGCAGCGGAGGAGTCGTCGCGGTCCGTCGTCGGGGCTGGCACGCGGCGCAGTCTGCCCGAGTCGATCACCGGGGGCCATCGGCGGCTCCGCCCGCCGGCGCTCCGGCCGCGCTCCTAGACTGGGGGGGTGACGGCGTACCTCGACCACGCCTCGACGACGCCCCTGCGCCCCGAGGCCGCTGCGGCGCTGGTGGCCGAGATGTCCGCGGTCGGCAACCCGTCGTCGCTGCACTCCAGCGGCCGCCGGGCACGCCGCACCGTGGAGGAGTCGCGCGAGGCCGTGGCCGGCGCGCTGGGCGCGCGGCCCGCCGAGGTCGTGTGGACCTCGGGCGGCACGGAGGCCGACAACCTCGCCGTCAAGGGCCTGTACTGGGCGCGCCGCGCGGAGGACCCGCGCCGTCGCCGCGTCCTGCTGAGCGCCTCGGAGCACCACGCGGTCCTGGACCCCGTCGAGTGGCTCGTGCGGCACGAGGACGCCGAGGTCCGCTGGCTGCCCGTCGACGCCACGGGGCGCACCGACCTCGACGCCCTGCGCGCCGAGCTCGCGGACGCCCCCGGCGAGGTCGCGCTGGTGTCCCTGATGTGGGCCAACAACGAGGTGGGGACGCTCCAGCCCGTCGCCGAGGCGGCGGAGCTCGCGCACGCCGCGGGCGTCCCCCTGCACACCGACGCCGTGCAGGCCGTGGGCCACCTGCCCGTCGACCTCGCGGCCACCGGGGCCGACGCGCTGTCGCTGTCGGCGCACAAGTTCGGCGGGCCCGTCGGTGCCGGTGCGCTCCTGCTGCGGCGCGGGACCGCGCTGGTGCCGCTGCAGCACGGCGGCGGGCAGGAGCTCGGCGCCCGCTCGGGGACGCTCGCCGCCCCGGCCGCGCGCGCCACGGCCGCGGCCCTCACCGCCGCCGCGGCGGGCCTGGACGAGGAGACCACCCGGCTGCGGGCCCTGCGCGCGGTCCTGCTCGACGGCCTGCGCGAGCGGGTCCCGGGCCTGGCGCTGCGGGGGCACCCGACGGACCGGCTGCCCGGCAACCTGCACGTCACCGTCCCCGACTGCGCCGGCGACTCCCTGCTCTACCTCCTCGACGCGGCCGGGGTCGAGTGCTCGACGGGCTCGGCCTGTCAGGCCGGGGTCCCCCAGGCCAGCCACGTGCTCCTCGCGATGGGCCTGTCCGACGAGGAGGCGGGTGGTGCGCTGCGGTTCTCCCTCGGCTGGGACTCCACGCGCGCGGACGTCGACGCGGCGCTCGCGGCGATCGGTCCCGCGGTCGAGCGCGCCCAGCGGGCGGCCGCCTCCACGCGCAGCCCGCGGCGCCGGAAGGCGTCCTGATGCGCGTGCTGGCCGCCATGAGCGGCGGGGTCGACTCGGCCGTCGCGGCGGCGCGGGCCGTGGACGCGGGCCACGACGTCGTGGGCGTGCACATGGCGCTGAACCGGAACCCGTCGGCGCTGCGCACCGGGTCGCGCGGCTGCTGCACGATCGAGGACTCCCTCGACGCGCGCCGGGCCGCGGACCTGCTGGGCATCCCGTTCTACGTCTGGGACCTGTCGGAGTCCTTCGTCGCCGACGTCGTGGACGACTTCGTCGCCGAGTACGCCGCGGGCCGGACGCCGAACCCGTGCGTGCGCTGCAACGAGCACGTCAAGTTCGCGGCGCTGCTGGACAAGGGGATCGCCCTCGGCTTCGACGCGGTCGCCACGGGGCACTACGCGCGCGTCGAGCGGGGCGAGGACGGCCGGGCGCAGCTGCACCGCGCGGCGGACCAGCTGAAGGACCAGTCCTACGTCCTCGCGGTGCTGGACGCCGACCAGGTCGAGCACGCGATGTTCCCCCTCGGCGACGCGCCGACGAAGGCCGCCGTGCGCGCCGAGGCGCAGCGGCGCGGCCTGCCCGTCGCGTCCAAGCCGGACAGCCACGACATCTGCTTCATCCCCGACGGGGACACCCGCGGGTTCCTGCGCGACAAGCTCGGTGAGGACCCGGGCGAGGTCGTCGACGTCGACGGCACGGTCCTCGGCCGCCACGCCGGCACGTACGGCTTCACGGTCGGGCAGCGCAAGGGCCTGGGGCTGGACCGCCCCGCGGCCGACGGCCGCCCGCGCTACGTCCTGTCGATCTCCCCGGTGCAGCGCACGGTGACCGTGGGCCCGGCGGAGCGCCTCGCGGTCGGGGCGCTCACCGCGCTCGACCCCGTGTGGTCGGCGCCCGAGCCCGGCGGGGTCGTCGAGGTGTACGCCCAGGTGCGGGCCCACGGCGAGCCCGTGCCCGCCGTCGCGGAGCTCGTCGGCG
Source organism: Kineococcus siccus (assembly GCF_009906795.1). Taxonomy (GTDB): domain Bacteria; phylum Actinomycetota; class Actinomycetes; order Actinomycetales; family Kineococcaceae; genus Kineococcus; species Kineococcus siccus. Next base: position 9,257 of record NZ_JAAALN010000079.1, on the reverse strand, counting down.
GCGAGCTGCGGGTCCAGCTGCGCACCCCGCTCACGGGTGTCGCCCCCGGGCAGACGGTCGCGCTCTACGACGGCACGCGCGTGCTGGGCTCCGCCACCATCGCCGCGACGACGCCCGCCTGACGACGCCCGCCCGACGACGCGCCGGACCGACCGGCCGGCGCGTCCGGCCGTCGCACGCCGTAGGGTCGGCGACCGTGAAGACGCAGACGCTGGGAAGGACCGGCCGCGAGGTCGGCGTGGTGGGGCTGGGCTGCTGGCAGCTCGGCGGTGACTGGGGCACGGTCGTCGAGGACGACGCGCTCGCGACCCTGCGGGGCGCGGCCGAGGCCGGGGTGACGTTCTTCGACACCGCGGACGTCTACGGCGACGGGCGCAGCGAGCAGCTGCTCGGCCGGTTCCTCGCCGACGGCGCCCCCGAGGGCACGGTCGTGGCCACGAAGATGGGCCGGCGCGCCGACCCGCACGAGCCCGCGGCGTACACGCTGGAGGCGTTCCGCGCGTGGAACGACCGCAGCCGGCGCAACCTCGGCGTCGACACCCTCGACCTCGTGCAGCTGCACTGCCCGCCGACGCCCGTCTACTCCTCCGACGCGGTCTACGACGCGCTCGACACCCTCGTCGAGGAGCAGCGGATCAAGGCCTACGGCGTCTCGGTCGAGACCGTGGCCGAGGGCCTCACCGCGGTGGCCCGCGCAGGCGTCGCGAGCGTGCAGATCATCCTCAACCCGCTGCGGCTCAAGCCCGTCACCGAGTTCCTGCCCGCGGCGGCCGCCGCGGGCGTCGGCGTGGTCGTGCGCGTCCCGCTCGCCTCGGGGTTGCTGTCGGGCCGCTACGACGAGAGCACCACGTTCGGCGCCGACGACCACCGCACGTACAACCGCGACGGGTCCGCCTTCGACATCGGGGAGACCTTCGCCGGCGTGCCGTTCCCCGTCGGGGTCGAGGCTGCACGGCGCCTGAAGGCGGTTGCCGGCGACGTCCCGCTCGCGGCGTTCTCGCTGCGCTGGATCGTCGAGCAGGCCGGGGTCAGCGTCGTCATCCCCGGGGCGCGCAACGCCGAGCAGGCCCGCGGCAACGCCGCGGCCGCCGACCTGCCGGCGCCGACCGCGGAGCAGTCCGCGGCCGTGCGGGCCGTCTACGACGAGCTCGTCGCGGAGCACGTGCACGACCGCTGGTGAGACGACCGCGCGCCGTCCTCCTCAGGCGGTGTGCGGCGCGTGCCCCGCGGGGACCTCTTCGCCGGCCACGGGCGGCGGCGGGGGGGTCCCGTCGCCGAAGGGCCTGCCGCCCAGCGCTTCCCGGCCGTGCGGCTCCAGCCAGCCGGACAGGTCCGGTCCCTGGGGGAAGATCCCCGTCGGGTTGATGTCGCGGTGCACGACGTAGTAGTGCTGCTTGATGTGCAGCACGTCGGTCGTGTCGCCGAACCCCGGGGTCTGGTACAGGTCGCGGAAGTACGCCGACAGCACCGGCATCTCGGCGAGCTTGGACCGGTTGCACTTGAAGTGCCCGTGGTAGACGGGGTCGAAGCGCGCGAGCGTCGTGAACAGCCGCACGTCGGCCTCGGTGATGGTGTCGCCCACCAGGTAGCGCTGGTGCGCCAGGCGCTCGGACAGCGCGTCGAGGCGCGCGAACAACCGGTCGTAGGCCTTCTCGTAGGCCTCCTGGGTGCCCGCGAAACCCGCGCGGTAGACGCCGTTGTTCACGTCGCGGAACACGTCGCGGTTGACGGCGTCGATCTCCTCCCGCAGGTGCTCGGGGTACAGCTGCGGCGCGCCGGGGCGGTGGAACGCCGTCCACTCCAGCGACAGGTCGATCGTCATCTGCGGGAAGTCGTTGGTGACGACCTGGCCCGTGGGGACGTCGACGATCGCGGGCACCGTGATGCCGCGGTCGTAGCCCGGGATGCGCGCGAAGAACGCCTCCTGCAACCGCTCGACGCCGAGGACGGGGTCGCGGCCGTCCGGGTCGAGGTCGAACGTCCAGCTGCGCTCGTCGTGCGTGGGGCCGCAGACGCCCATCGACAGGACCTGCTCGAGCCCGAGCAGGCGCCGCACGATGATCGCCCGGTTGGCCCACGGGCAGGCGCGGCTGACGACGAGGCGGTAGCGGCCCGGCTGGACGGGGTAGCCGTCCCGGCCGTCGGCGGTGATCCGCGTCTCGATGTAGCGCTGGTCGCGCCGGAAGTCACCCGTGGGGTTCACGTACCCCGTGCTGCCGCCCGGAGTGCCCGTGCTGGTCTCGCTCATGCCGCTCCTCCGCTGGTCGTCCCCCGACCGTAGCCGCGCACGGACGGTCGCGGCACGATGGCCCGAGGGGCGAGCGCCCCGACGAGGTGACGAAGGGGTCCACCGCCATGCCGAAGCCCACCGTCCACACGCTGCTGCACGGCTACCAGGTCGAGTCCACTGTCGGCGACATCGCCTTCTGCAGCGTCACCCTCATCGAGGCGCCCGACCCGGCCGGGGGCCTGCGGCGCATCGTCGTCGACACGGGCCACTTCGGCCGGGGCGTGGTGCTGCGCCGGGCGCTGGCGGCCCGCGGGATCAGCGCCTCCGACATCGACGTCCTGCTCCTCACGCACGCGCACTGGGACCACGTGCAGGGCATCGAGCACTTCGACAACGCCGTCGTGGTGGCCCACCCGAGGGAGCTGGACTACATCTCCAACCCGCACAGCGGCGACCACGCGACGCCGGCGTGGACGAAGGCGGTCCTCGACCGGTACGACGTCCGCTCCGTCACCGAGGGCCACGACCTCGCGCCGGGGGTCTCGGTCGTCGAGGCGCCCGGCCACTCGCCCGGCACGATCGCCGCCTGCGTCGACACCGACGACGGCATCGTCGTCGTCACCGGGGACGCGATCCAGAACGCGATGGTGGCCCAGCAGCGGCGCAACGCCCTGGTGTTCTGGAACGAGGAGCAGGCCAACCGCTCCGTCGGCAAGCTCGTCGACCTCTCCGACGTGGTCCGCCCCGGCCACGACCAGCCCTTCCGGCTGTCGGCCGCGGGCGAGGTCGAGTACCTCGAGGAGTTCTCGTTCGGGCTGCGCCGGGTGCTCCCCGACACCCCGGGCCTGACGTTCGACCTGCAGCCGGAGCTGACGCCGCACATCGCCGAGGCGCCGCCCGGCTGGATGGACTGAGCGAGCGGGCGCCGGCCCGCTCAGGTGGCCAGGACCGTGACGGCGTGGATGACGAGGCCGACCAGGCCGCCGACGACGGTGCCGTTGATCCGGATGAACTGCAGGTCGCGCCCGACGTGCAGCTCGATGCGCTTCGCGGCGTCGGCGCCGTCCCAGCGCCCGACCGTGTCGGAGATGACGGTGGCGAGCTCGGGGGCGAAGCGCCGCACCACGTGGCCCGCGGCGTCCGTGAGGTGCCCCTCGACCCGCGCCGCGAACCCGGCGTCGTCGACCATGCGCTGGCCCACGTCGCGCAGGGCCTCGACGCTGCGCTGGCGCAGCGAGGACGACGGGTCGTCGAGCGCGTCGACGAGGTAGCCGCGCAGCGCGGCCCACACGCCCTGCACGGTGTCGGCCAGGCCGGGGGAGTTCAGCAGCCGGTACTGGAACTCGTCGGCCTTGGCGCGGGTCTCCGGGTCGTGCTGCAGCGCGTCGGCGTAGCGGGCCAGCAGGTCGTCGATGGCCTGCCGGCCGGGGTGGTGCTCGTCGTCGAGGACGTCGCCGACCCAGCGCAGCGCCTCGGTGTGGACCCGGCGCCCGAGCCGCTCGTTCAGCCAGTCCGGGGCCCACAGGGGGGCGCGCTCCTCCACGAGGCGGCGCACGGTGTCCTCGTTGGTCACCAGCCACGTCCGGGCCTCGGCGAGCGTCAGGTCGACGACGGGGTGGTGGCTGCCGTCGCGGACCACCTCGCCCAGCAGCCGGCCGAGCGTGGGGCTCCACGGCTCGGCGGCGAAGCGGCGGATGACGACCTGGTCGAGGACCGCGGTGACCTCCTCGTCGCGCAGCACGCCCAGGGCCCCGGTCAGCACGGTCGAGGCCTCGACGACGACGCGCTCGGCCCCGCCCCGGTGCGCGAGCCACGACCCCGCCCGGGCCGGGACGCCGGCGCGCTGCACCTTGTCGCGCACCACGTCCTCGGCGAGGAAGTTCTCCGCGACGAACTGCTCGAGGCTGCGGCCCAGCGCCTCCTTGCGGGTGGGGATCAGCGCGGTGTGCGGGATGGGCAGGCCCAGCGGGCGGCGGAAGATGGCCGTCACCGCGAACCAGTCCGCCACCGCACCGACCATCGCGGCCTCCGCACCCGCGTTGACGAAGCCGAGGAACCCGTCGCGCCCGATCGTCAGGGCGTACACGAGCGCCGCGAGCACGAGCAGGGCGGTCGCGGTGGTGCGCATGGTCCGCAGCCCCCGGCGGCGCTCCTCGTCCCCGGGGGCGTCCAGCGACTCCATCCGCAGCGGCGGCGGAGCGCTCGGGCGGGGCGGGCTCGCGGTGCTCACGGGGTCATCCTCCCCGACGCCTCCCGCCCCGGCCCGCCACGCCCTCGCCCGCCGTCGCCTCAGCGGGTGAGCGCGTCCCGCAGCTGGACGGAACCCAGCAGGCCCGACCCCGGCGCCGGCACGCCCGTCGTCGCGCACGTGACGTCCCCGTCCGGGGCCGCCCCCGTCGTGAGGAACGCGTCCACGAGGTCGTCGACGCACGGGTTGCCCGCCGCGCCGTAGACGCCGTGGTCACCGTCGCCCGCCACCGTGACCAGCCGCGAGCTCGGCAGCGCCGCCCGGGTCCGCAGCGCCCCCTCGTAGGAGGTCGCCGGGTCGTGCTCGGTCTGCACGAGGAGGACGGGCGGCAGGTCCCGTCCGTCGGGTGCGGGCAGGCTGAGGGCGGGGCGCTCCCAGTACGCGCACGGCTGCAGCGCCTTCGACCAGCCGACGAGCGGGAAGCGGCTGCCCTGCCGCTCACCGAGCCCCGCCCAGAAGGCGCCGCCGCGCGACCAGGCCGTGTCGTTGCACGTGGTGGCGAAGAAGGTGGCCTGGGCGGCGTCGGCGGCCGGGGCCTCCTCGGGGGCGGCGGCGTCGGGCAGGAGCCCGAGGACCCGCTGCGCCAGGCCGGCGCTCGCACGCTCGGCGCCCGTGCGGTCCCCGGACGCGAGCAGGTCGCTGACGACGCGCAGCGCCCGCATCGTCCACGCCAGCGACTCGAAGCTGGTCTTGGAGTACATGGCCTGCGCGACGATCCCGTCGAGCAGCGCCCCGTCGATGCGCAGGCCCAGCACCGGCACGACGACCGGCCGCGCGGCGAGGTCGGCGCGCAGCCGCTCGTAGCTCGCGTCGACCTCGGCGGGCGTCGCGCCCAGGCGGAACAGCCACGGGTAGCGGGCCGCCCAGGGCTGGAAGTCCTCGGCGAAGCGCCGCTGGAACGCGGGCGGCTGGTGCTCGGCGAAGACGCGCTGGAAGGGGCCCGTGACGTCGGTGTTGGAGTCCAGCACGAACCGCCCGACGCGGCCCGGGAAGTACGTCGCGTACTGCGCCCCCAGCCACGTGCCGCCCGAGTAGCCGACCCAGTCGATCGTGTCGCGGTCCAGGGCGTCGCGGACGAGGTCGAGGTCGGCCACGGTCTGCTCGGTCGTGACGAACGCCGAGAGCGGGTCCTGCTGGCACGCCTGGGCGGTGCGCCGGGCGAGGTCCTGGGTCGCGGCGACGGCCTCCGGCGAGCGGTCGCGCGGGTCGGGCGCCGCCGTCAGGTCGGCCGCGGCGGGCAGGCAGGTCACCGTCGAGCTGGCGCCCGTGCCGCGGACGTCGACGCCCACGACCTCCGTCGCCGCGAGCGCGGGGCGCACACCGAGGACGGCGGGCAGGGACAGCCCGGGGCCGCCCGGGCCGCCGGGGTTGGTGAGCACGCTGCGCGCCGGGCGCTCCCCGTCCGTGCGCAGGCGGCTGACGGCCACCCGGAGCGGCTCCCCGGCCTCGGGGTCCAGCCAGTCGCGCGGCACGGCGACGGCCGAGCACTCGAGCAGGGCGGCCACCTCCGCCGAGCCCACGGCGTCCGCGCTGCACGGCGCCCAGACGAGCTCCTGGTCGCGGTAGCGGGCGGGAGTGCGGGCGAGGAACTGCTCCTCCGCCGCGGCCACGGTCGCGGGGCGGGCGCTCGCCAGCGCGGACAGCGGGGCGCTGCCGGGCAGCGAGGCCGTGGGGGGCGGGGCGGGCACCGTCGCGGCGGTGGCGCTCGCGGTGGTGGTCCCCGCGAGGAGGGTGGCGCAGAGGGCGGTCGCGGAACCGGCTGCGGTCAGCGCCGCGGCCCTCGCGCCGACCCCCCTCACGCGCGTGCTCCGGGAGCCGTGGTGACGTGCTGACTCGGGTGCGTCATGGCGAGACCTCCTGTGCGGTGGTGGTGGGCCTGCTGTGCGGTCGCCCGCCGTCCCCCATCCACCCGCACCGCGACGGCGCGTGGCGACGCACCTCGGGAGGAGGTGCGGTCCGTCGAAGGTCGGATGCGCCGGCGGGTAGCGTTCCGGCGTGCCCGCTCCCGACGTCGCGCCCGCTCCCGCCGCTGGGCCGCTCACCGCTCCCGGCGCCGTCACCGGCCTCGGGCAGCTGCCCGGCGAGAACCCTCGCGAGGCCGCCCGGCTGGTGCTGGGCGACCTCGGCGAGGACCCGCACGTCCCGCACCTGCCGCAGCTGCCGGCGCGCGGCCCGGGGGCGGACCCGGTGGGGCGCACGGCCGCGGTGCTCGTCGACCTCGCCGTCGACCTGCAGCCCGCGGGCTGGCGCTTCGTCGACGCGCCCGGCCGCGACCAGCACCGGGCCCGCGCCTTCCTGGCCGCGGACCTCGACGAGTTCGCCGAGGCCGCCGAGGGCTGGACCGGTCCGCTCGTCGTACAGGTGCTGGGTCCCTGGTCGCTGCTCGCGAGCGTCGAGCTGACCCGCGGGGAGCTCGCGGTGTCCGACCACGGGGCGCGCCGCGACGTCGTCACCTCCCTCGCGGAGGGGACGGCGCGGCACGTCGCCGACGTCCGCCGCCTCGTGCCGGGCGCGCACGTCCTGGTCCAGGTCGACGAGCCGTCGGTGCCCGCGGTCCTCGCGGGGCGGCTGCCCACCGTCTCGGGCTACGGCACCCTGCGCGCCGTGCACGAGCCGGAGGTGCGGGCGGGGCTGCGCGAGCTGCTCGACGCCGTGCGGGGCGCGGGCGCGGAACCCGTCGTCCGGGTCGCCGCGGACGAGGCGCCCCTCACCCTCGTGCGGGAGGCCGGGGCCGCCGCGGTCGCGCTGGACGTCAGCGCGCTCGACGACCGCGGGTGGGAGTCGGTGGCGGCGAGCGTCGAGGACGGCGTCCGCCTGTGGGCCGGCGTCGCGCCCGTCACGGGCGGGCTGCCGTCCGTCGCCGCCCTGCGCGACCTCGTGCGGGGGCCGTGGCGGCGGGTGGGCCTGCCGGCCGCGGGCCTCGCCGAGGTCGTGCTCACCCCCGTCTCGGGGCTCGCCGGGACGGCCCCCGACGCCGTCCGGCCGCTGCTGCGGCGCCTGCGGGAGGCGGGGTCCGCGCTCGAGGAGTCCTCGGCGGACTGACCCACCGCACCCGTGCGTCGGCCGGTGCGGTCGGCCAGGCCCTGCCGGGGCGCCGGGGTCGGGCACCATGCTGACGTGGATCCCGACACCCTGACCTTCCGCGACGCCACGCCCGCCGACGTGGACGCGGTCGTCGCCCTCGTCGAGTCGGCCTACCGCGGCGACACGAGCCGGCGGGGCTGGACCACCGAGGCCGACCTGCTGGACGGCCGGCGCACCGACGCCGCGGGCGTCGCGGCGATCGTCGCCGACCCGCACGCCGCGGTGCTGCTGGCCGAGGACGCCGACGGGCTCCTGGCGTGCTGCGAACTGCGGCCCGCGGAGGCGGGCGCCTACTTCGGCATGTTCGCGGTCGACCCGGGGCGGCAGGGCCGCGGCGTCGGCCGCCGGCTGCTGGCGCACGCCGACGCCGAGGCCGTGCGCCGCCACGGCGCCGGTGCGCTGGAGATGACGGTGATCGTCCAGCGCACCGACCTCATCGCCTGGTACCTGCGGCTGGGGTTCGCCGCGACGGGGGAGCGCAAGCCGTTCCCGCACGGCGACGAGCGCTTCGGCCGCCCCCGCCGCGACGACCTCGAGTTCGTCGTGCTGCGCCGGGCGACGACCGCTCCGCCCGCGTGAGGGCGGTCAGTCCCGCGCGAGGTCGGCCTGCACCTCGATGGTGAGGAACTCGTCGTCGGGGCGGCCCGGCGTGCGGCCCGCGGAGAACGGGAAGTTGTTGTCGTTGCCGACGACGACGGTGTGCCGGCCCACCACGTCGACGCTCTCGATCGTCTGGAACGGGAACGTGGCGAAGCTGCCCTGACCCGCGAGGCCCTGCGGGTCCGGCACCGCCATGAGGTTCACGAGCAGCTGCTTGCGGGGGTGGCCCTCCGCGTCGCGGACGCTCGTGTCCACGAGGAACACCGCCTTGAACACCGCGGTCGGCCCCTGCCCGTCGTCGCGCTCCAGGACGAGGAACCGGTGGTCGTCCACCGCGGTCAGGTCGCCGATCGCGTTGCCCGGCACCTCGAGCCGGTAGGTGAACTCCTCGCCCCGGTAGCGCTGCCGCAGCGTGTCGTAGCGCAGGACGCGGAGGTCCTGCGGGTCGTCGCCCGCCACGGGTCCCTCCAGGAGCGGGAAGAGGTAGCGGCCGTCGGCGGACTGGGCCATGCCCTCGAACCCCTTGCTGCGCGCCAGGTTCGGCGTCGCGCGGTCCGCCCCGGGGGTGCCGAGGGTCGGGTTGTCGGGCGAGGCGACCCCGGGCAGCGGGACCGGGGCCGCGAGCAGGCGGCCGGTCGCGTCGGTGTGCAGCAGGTAGGGCCCGAACTCCTCGCCGAACCAGAACGTCCCGTCCGGGGACCGCCGGAAGGACTCGGGGTCGAAGTCGGCGCCGGTCAGCCGGCGGTCGGCCCGGGTGAGCGGCCACGGGACGCGCGCGTCGGGGTCGGAGAGGGTGAAGCCGCCGGGGACGACGGCCAGGGAACCGTCCGCCCCCGGGGCCAGGCGGTGCACCGCGAGCAGGAAGTCGGCGCTGTTCGCCTTGGCGCCGTACCCGTTGTCGGACAGGACCAGGTAGCTGCCGTCGGGCTGGACGAGGTTCCCCGAGAACCCCTGGACGGGCTGCGCGGCGAACGGCACCGCGACGCCGTTGGCGGTCTGGATCGCCGCACCGCTCGGGACGGCCTCGCCGAACGTCGCGGCGGGCAGGACGTGGCGGTCGACGAGGCGGGCGCTCGCGGGCGGGGCGTCCTGGCC
>NZ_JAAALN010000078.1 GCF_009906795.1 Kineococcus siccus | reverse complement strand
CACCGGTGGCGCGTCCCCCGGGCGCCCGACCGGCCGGGCGAGGTGCGCCCGCCCGCGCACGGCTGGGCGGGAGGGGCGGGACCTCCCTAGGGTGACGGCACGGACGAGGCCGGGCTCGACCCGGCGAGGAGGGTGGAACCGGTGGCGGAGAAGCAGTCGATCCTGGGACGCATCGCGCAGCTGACGCGCGCGAACGTCAACGCGCTCATCGACCAGGCCGAGGACCCGCAGAAGATGCTGGACCAGATGGTCCGGGACTACACGTCCAACATCGCCGACGCCGAGCGCGCGATCGCGCAGACCATCGGCAACCTGCGCCTGGCGGAGGCCGACCGCGAGGACGACCTCGCCGCGGTCGCGGAGTGGGGGGCCAAGGCCGCGGCCGCCTCCGCGAAGGCGGACGCGCTGCGCGGCGAGGGCCGCACCGCCGAGGCCGACCGCTTCGACGAGCTGGCCAAGCTGGCCCTCAAGCGCCAGATCGGCTTCGAGCAGGAGGTCTCGGCCGCGGCGCCGCAGATCGCCTCGCAGACCGAGGTCGTCGACCGCCTGAAGACCGGTCTGACGCAGATGAAGGAGAAGCTGCAGCAGCTGAAGACCCGGCGCGACCAGCTCGTGGCGCGCGCGAAGGCCGCCGAGGCCCAGGCGCAGGTCCAGGACACCCTGGGCTCGATCAACGTGCTGGACCCGACGTCGGAGCTGTCCCGGTTCGAGGAGCGGGTGCGCCGCGAGGAGGCCCGCGTCGCGGGTCAGGCCGAGCTGCAGGCCGACTCGCTGGAGGCGCAGTTCGCGAGCCTGGAGGACGCCGGCACCGACCTCGACGTCGAGGCGCGGCTCGCGGCCCTGAAGTCCGGCGGCTGACCGACCCCCGCCGCGCGGGTGGGCCGGACCGGGCCGCCCGCGCGGCGGACCCGTCCGCCGCGCGCCCCCCGCCGGACGCGGGAGGCACCGACCGACGATCGGGCGACGGCAGGCGGTCCCCCGCATCCCTACATTGAGCCGGTGAGTGCAGCGTTCTGGTCCCACCTCGACGGTGAGGACAGCTGGTGGCAGCGGGTCGGTCCCCGGCTGCGGGACGTCGCCGCGATCGTCGGGGCGCTGCTCACCGCCACGGCCTGGTTCAGCGACGCCGTGCTCGGGGACGGCGCACGGTCCAACCGCTCCATGCCCTTCTTCGGGGCCGGCTCCATCGGGGTCGCCGACGTGGTGGTGTCGCTGCTGGTGGTCGCGAACTGCGCGCTGCTGTGGTGGCGGCGCCCGCACCCCCTCGCCGTCACGATGGTCAGCCTGGTCGTGGCGCTGCTGCTCGCCTTCGACGGCGCGCTGCTGTTCGCGCTCCTCACGCTGGCCGTCCGCCGGCGTGACCGGCTCCTCGTGCTGCTGTCCGGGGTGGCGGTCGTCGCCTCGACCCTGTCGGCCGTGCGCACGACGGAATCGGCCTGGTGGGTGGCCGTCATCACCGCGACGGCGGCCGTGGCGCTGGCCGTCTTCGTCGGGGCCTTCGTCGGCGCCCGCCGCGACCTCGTCCGCAGCCTGCGGGAGCGCGCCGAGCGCGCCGAGGGCGAGCAGGCGCTGCGGGCCGAGCAGGCCCGGCTCGCGGAGCGCACGCGCATCGCGCGCGAGATGCACGACGTGCTGGCCCACCGGATCTCCCTCGTCGCGCTCCACGCGGGAGGCCTCGAGGTCCGCCCCGATGTCGGCGCGGACCAGGTCGAGGCGACGGCCGCCACCATCCGCGAGACCGCGCGCAGCGCGCTGGAGGACCTGCGCCGCGTCCTGGGCGTGCTGCGCACCCCGGGGCTCTCGGGCGCCGCGGCCTCGGCGGCCGAGCTGACCCCGCAGCCGACCCTCGTCGACGTCCGCCGCCTGGTGGAGTCCTCCCGCGAGGCCGGGGTCGCGGCCGAGTTCCGCACCGACGTCCCCGTGCACGCCGACGTGCCCGCCGAGCTCGGGCGCACCGTCTACCGCATCGTGCAGGAGTCCCTGACCAACGTGCACAAGCACGCGCCGTCGGCCCCCACGACCGTGACGATCGCCGGCGAGGCCGGCGGTTCCCTGCTCGTCGAGGTCGTCAACGCCCGGCCCACGGGCGAGCGCTCGGGCCTGCCGGGAGCCGGGTCCGGGCTCGTGGGGCTCTCCGAGCGCGTCGGCATCGCCGACGGGACCATCACCAGCGGCCCCGAGCCCGGCGGGGGGTTCGCCGTCCGCGCCCGGCTGCCGTGGCCCACCCCCGACGGCGGGCGGTCGCGCGCCGGTGGTCCCACGTGGACGCCGCCCGATGCGAGGATCGTCACCGCCCCGGCCGGGGCACCCAGCCTCGACGACGGACGGAGGACCCAGCCGTGAGCGGTCCGGGACCACAGACCAGCGGCCTGCACGCGGCGACCGGCGGGCAGCCCGTGCGCGTCCTGCTCGTCGACGACGACGCCCTCGTGCGCGCGGGGCTGCAGATGATCCTCTCCAGCGCGGACGACCTGCAGGTGGTCGGCGAGGCCGAGAACGGGGCCCAGGCCCTGGAGGCCGTGGCCGCGCACCGTCCCGACGTCGTCCTCATGGACGTGCGGATGCCCGTCATGGACGGGCTGTCCGCCGCCAAGGCGATCACGTCGCGGCCCGCGGCCCCCGCGGTCGTCATGCTGACGACGTTCGACCTCGACGAGTACGTCTTCCAGGCGCTGCAGGCGGGCGCGACGGGCTTCCTGCTCAAGGACACCCCGCCGCGCGAGCTGCTCGCCGCGGTGCGCGTCGTCGCGGCGGGCGAGGCGATGCTGTCGCCCACCGTGACCCGGCGCCTGGTCGGCCACTTCGCCGCCGACGCGGCCAACCCGCGCCGCCGCGAGGCCGTCCAGAGCCTGCAGCTGCTCACCGACCGCGAGCGGGAGGTCCTCGGCGCCGTCGGCCAGGGCATGTCCAACGCCGAGATCGGCCGCTCCCTGTACATGAGCGAGGCGACCGTGAAGACGCACGTGTCGCGGCTGCTGACCAAGCTGGGCGCCCACAACCGCGTGCAGGTGGCGATCGTGGCTCACGACGCGGGGTTGCTGGACGGCTGAGCCGCCCCGGTTGGCTAGGGTCCGGAGGTCGATCCCGACGCACCGCCGACTGCTAGGAGGCCGAGCGTGACTCGGACACCAGGGACCCACCCCGTCGAATCGCGGTACGCGCGGACGTGGTTGCTCGTGCCGGCCACCCGACCGGACCGCTTCGACACCTCGCTGCACTCGCGCGCGGACCAGATCGTGCTCGACGTCGAGGACGCGGTCGACCCGAGCCGCAAGGGGTCGGCGCGCGCCGACGTCATCCGCTGGCTCGGCGACGGCGGACAGGCCTGGGTGCGGATCAACGACCGCAGCTCCGAGCACTGGCAGGACGACGTCGAGCAGCTCAAGGGCGTGCCCGGCCTGACGGGCGTCATGCTCGCCAAGACCGAGACCGCGGGCCACGTCGAGGACACCCACGAGGCCCTGGGCGGGCAGACGCCCGTGCTGGCCCTCGTGGAGTCGGCCCTCGGCATCGAGGACGCCCGCCACATCGCCACGGCGCGCGGCTGCTTCCGCCTCGCCTTCGGCAGCGGCGACTACCGCCGCGACACCGGGGCGAGCGCCGAGGACCTGGCGATGGCCTACCCCCGCAGCCGCCTCGTGACCGCCAGCCGCATCGGCGACCTGCCCGGCCCCATCGACGGCCCCACCGTCACGGGCGGCCACGGCGCGCTGCGCGAGCAGTCGCACATGGCCGTCTCGCTGGGCATGACCGGCAAGCTGAGCCTGGACATCGACCACTCCCCGGTCATCAACGAGGTCATGAGCCCGACGCAGACCGACGCGACGTGGGCGCGCGACATCCTGCGGGCCTTCGACGAGAACGGCGGCGTGGTGCGCGACGGCAGCGACCTGCCCCGCATCGGCCGCGCCCGCCGCATCCAGACGCTCGCGCAGGCGTTCGGCGTCGAGCCGCTCTGAGCGCACCACCCGGCGACGACCGCCGGCGACCGCGCGAGTCGCGGCCGCCGGCGGCCGGGTCAGCCCGCGGCGTTCGCCCGGGTGATGAAGTCGATCGTCGTGGCGCTGGGCCCGCCGTACCGGGCCTGGACCTCCTCGGCGTTCTCCTCCCGCATCCGGAACAGGCTGCTGCGCAGCCCCTCGTCCCCGCCGTGGAACTGCTCCAGCAGCCCGCGCCACTCGGCCGCGAGCTCCTGGCCCCGCGCCGACGCGGGGTCGGTCCCGTCCGCGACCGCCGCCTCCACCTCCGCGATCAGCTGCGGCCAGCGCTGCTGGGCCGCCTCGACCGCCGGGCCCAGGGCCTGCCGACGCTCCTCCAGCACCTCCCGCTGCTCCGGCGTGAAGTACCTGTCGAACGTCGTCTCGTCCACCGTCGTCACCTCTCTGAGCAGGTCCAGGACGTCCTCGGGGCCGACCCCGCGCTCGAGCGCCGAGCGCAGGAGCGACTGCAACCGCTGCAGCACCCCGACCTGCTCGTCGACGCGCGCGAGGTGCGCCGTCAGCACGGCGGGCAGCGGGAGGTCACCGGCGAGCACGTCGCCGATCTCCTCGAGGCCGAGGCCCAGCTGCCGCAGGGCGAGCACCCGGTACAGCCGGCTCACGTCGGCGTCGGAGTAGCGGCGGTGCCCCGCCGCGCTCCGGCTCGACGGGGACACCAGGCCCACGTGGTCGTAGTGGTGCAGCGTCCGCACGGTCACCCCCGTCCGCGCGGCCAGTTCGCCGACCCGCCACTGCCCCACCGCCGCCGCCTCTCCCGCAGGTCCACCACCGGACGTCCACCACCGCACGTCGCGGTGGCACGCACCACGGTGGCCCCTGACGTCGCGTCAGGTGCAAGCCCTCCGCCGGACCCGGTTCAGCGCAGCAGGTCCGGCACCCGGAACTCGACGCCGTGGACGTGGGTCGCGAGGAACGCGAAGACGGTCTCGTACCAGAGGACGGCGTGCTGCGGCGAGAGGACCCAGTGGTTCTCGTCGGGGTAGTAGAGGAACTTGTGCGGCATGTCGGCGGGGTCGCCGTCCCACGCCGAGTTCAGCGCCCACCACAGCCGCAGGCCCTCCCCGATCGGGACCCGGTAGTCCTTGTCCCCGTGAATGACGAGCATCGGCGTGACGATGGCGGCGGCGTGCGCGGCCGGGTCGTTGGCCGCCTGCATCCCGGGAGTCATCTCCCGCGTCCAGTAGTACGCCCCGTCCGTCGTGGGGCCGAACTGGTCCAGCGCCCAGAGGCTCGCGTGCGTGACGACGGCGCGGAACCGGTCGGTGTGGCCCGCGACCCAGTTCGCCATGTACCCGCCGAAGGAACCCCCCATCGCGGCCGTGCGGGCGGCGTCGAGGTCGTCGCGCAGGAGCGCGGCGTCGGTGAGGGTGAGGAGGTCGGTGTACGGCTCGGCCCCCCACGCGCCCCACCCGCGGGCGAGGAACTGCGCGCCGTACCCCGTGGACAACCCGGGGTCGGGCAGGAGGACCGCGTACCCGCGGGCCACGGCGAGCCAGGGGTTCCAGCGCCACGACCACGCGTTCCACGAGCCGATCGGCCCGCCGTGGATCCACAGCAGCAGCGGGGCGGGCTCGGCGGGACCCGCGCCGGCGGGGACGGCCAGCCAGGCGCGCAGCGGGCTGCCGTCGGCCGCGGTGGCCGTCACCTCGGTGAGCGTGCCCGGCAGGTCGGGCACCGTCGCGGGGCCGGGGAGCGCGACGGGCTGCTGCCCCTCCCCCTCGGCCGCGAGGCGCACGACGGCGGGTGGGGCGTCGACCGCGGAGCGGACGGCGTAGACGGACCGCCCGTCCGGCGACACCTGCAGGTCGGCGTAGGCCCCGCGGTCCGCCGTGAGCCGCACCACCGCACCGCTCGCGACGTCCACGCGGAACACGGGCGCGCCGCCCTCGTGGTCGACGGCGAGGAACAGCGTCGCGGAGTCCGGGCCCCACTGCGGCACCCCGCCCCACACCTCCCAGTCCGGCACGACGACCCGGACCGCCGCGGGGCCCGTCTCCGCCTCCGGACCGGTGAGCGGGACGACGACGAGCCGCAGGGTCGGCGGGAGCGTCGGGCTGCTGTGCGACTCCGCCAGCGCGGCCACCCACCGCCCGTCGGGCGAGACGGCCGGGGCGAACAGGTCGGTGGCGGGGTCGTCGGCGAGGACGCGGCGCGCCCCGCCGTCGACGGCGACGACGACCAGCCGGTCGTGCTGGTCGCCGTGCGCGGCGAACACCTTCTCGGTGTGCACGAGCAGCGCCCCGTCGGGGCTGAGCGCGGCCGCGCTCTCGTGCAGCGAGCGCCCGGGTGCCGGGGTGAGGTCCGTCCAGGCGGCCTGCGGCTGCTCGCCGGCCAGGGGTGCGCCGGCGGGCAGGTCCGCGGCCAGCCAGCGGTCCTCGTCGGGCCCGAGGTCGGAGTCCCAGTACCGCACCGGGTAGCCCTCGTGCAGGATCGCCGACACCTTGCGGTCCTTGCGCGCCGCGCGCCGCGCCGCGTCGGACGTCGGGCCCTCGGTCGCGTCGTCGGACCCCGGCATCGTCGGCGACTGCACCACGACCCGGCTCGCGGTGCGGGCCGTCACGACGGCCGAGACCCCGCCCGGGCGGCGCCCACAGGGCCGCGGGGCCGTCGTCGGCCGCCGTCGCGGCCGCGGGGTCGGGGCGGGCCGAGGTGAACAGCAGCGTCCCGTCGGGCGTGAAGCACGGGGAGGACTCCCCCTTCGCGCTGCGGGTGAGCCGGCGCGCGGGGGCTGCGCCCGTCGGGTCGACCTCCCACAGGGCGCTCACCCAGCGCGTCGCGTCCGGGGACAGCGTCGCGACCGAGGTCACGAGGCGCCGGCCGTCGGCGGAGAGCGCGAGGCCGGCGAGGCGCGGCAGCGCCGCGAACGCGTCGAGGTCGGCGAACGGGACGGCGGGGGTCGCGGGGCTCGCGGGCTGCGGACTGGCCATGCCCCGTTCTACCGCGGCGGGCCGGCGCCGCGGGGGACGCCCCGGGAGGCGGCCGGCCGGTGACCGATGATGCGGGGGTGAGTCCCGCTCCGGTGCTGCCCGCCGAGGTCCTCGACGGCGCCACCGCGGCCCCCGGCGCGCCCCTGGCCGTCGTCGTCCTGCCCGGCCGGGGGGTCGGGCTCGCGGCGGGCGGGCGGCGGTGGTCGGTGCCGGGTCCCCCGGCGGACCTGCTGGCCGCGGTGGAGCGCGCCGTGCGGCCGCGCTGGGTGTGGTGGTCAGCGCACGCCGCGGTCGGCGGCCTCGTGCCCGGCGTCCACCTCGCGCGCTGCCACGACCTGGCCGCGGTGCACCGGCTCCTGCACGGCGGGGTGCGCGACGACGCGGCGGCCGTCTGGGCCGCCGCCGCGGGGCTGCCGGAACCCGCGGGCGGGCGGCGCCGCGCGGAGGCGCTGCACGGCACCGGACTGCTGGACCTCGACGGCACGGGTGAGGCCCCGCTCGACGCGCAGGGGCAGCTCTCGCCGGCCTGGTCCGACGGGCGCGTCCTCGACGACGGCGCGCCCCCCGGCGAGCAGCTGGCGCGCGCCGCCGAGTTCGCCGCCCTGGCGCTGCGGGCCGCGCAGGCGCAGGCGCGGGCCGTCGCGGCCCTGCCGGAGCACCGCGGCACCCCGGTGGGGGCGCCGCTGCCGGTGCAGACGGCGCAGGCCGAGTCCGCCGCCGCGCTGCTGGCCGTCGAGCTCGAGGCGGTCGGGCTGCCGCTGGACCGGCGCACGGCCGAGGGGATCGTCGGCGCGGCCGTGGGTCCGCGACCGCGCGACGCGGCCGACGAGGTGCGCCTGCGCGCCGCCCGCGACGCGCCCGTGACGGCCGAGTTCGGTGGGCCGCTGGACCTGCGCAACCCCGCGCAGGTCCTCCACGCGCTGCGGGGGCTGGGCTTCGACGTCCCCGACACGCGCGCCTGGCGGCTGGAACGGCTGGCGGGGGCCCACCCGGCCGTCGCGGCACTCCTGCGCTGGCGCAAGGCGGAGCGGCTGGCGACGACGTACGGCTACGGCTGGCTGGACCGCCACGTCGCGGGCGACGGCCGGTTGCGCGGGGCCTGGTCCTCCGCGGACGCCGCGGCCGGGCGGATGACCGCGCAGGCCGGGCTGCACAACCTGCCCGCGGAGCTGCGACCCGCCGTCGCCGCGGAGGACGGGCACGTCCTCGTGCGCGCCGACCTCGGGCAGGTGGAGCCCCGCGTGCTCGCCGCGGTGTCGCGCGACGCCGGTCTCGTGGCCGCCACCACCGACGACGACCTGTACGCCCCCGTGGCGGCGGCGCTGGCCGCGGACCGCGCCACCGCGAAGATCGCCGTCCTCGCCGCGATGTACGGGCAGACGTCCGGGGCGGCCGGAGAGGCGCTGCGGCGCATGGAGGAGGCCTACCCGACGGCGCTCGCGCACCTGCGGGCCGCGGAGGCCGCGGGCCGGGAGGGCCGCGACGTCCGGACCTACGGCGGGCGGCTGCTCCGGCTCGCGGACGCCGCGGCGAGCGGGGCGGACGCCGCGTTCGCGGCCCGCGGGCGGTTCGCCCGCAACGCGGTCGTGCAGGGCGCCGCGGCGGAGCTGTTCAAGGCCTGGGCCGCGACCGTCCGCGCCGGGCTCGCGGGCACGGGCGGGCGGATCGTGCTGTGCCTGCACGACGAGCTGCTGCTGCACGTGCCGACGGCCGACGCGGGCGCGGCGGTCGACCTCCTGCACGGCGCCCTCGCGCAGACCGCTCACCGCTGGGCCGCCGGCAGCGGCGTCCGGTTCGTCGCCGAGGTCGCCGTGGTGCAGCGCTGGTCGCAGGCGAAGTAGCGCCGCCGAGCGTCGGCGACGCCGTCAGCGCCGCGCGCCCGCGTCCGGGCCTACTGCCCGCCGAACGCCGTCACGTCGTCGCCCGTGAACTCGCCGAAGGACCACGGCTGGCCCGTCGCCTCGAGCACCGACCACCACAGGTCGCCGTGCGGGTCGACCTGGTTGCGCGCGGAGACGGCGAGCGCGATGGGGATGTGCACGAACCGGCGCCGCCAGCGACCGACCACCATGTTCGTGCGGCCGGCCATCGCGGCGTGCACCGCGGCGTGCGCCAGGCGGATGCAGTACACGCTGTCGTAGGGGTTGGCGGGCACGCTGCGGATGACGTAGCTGGGGTCGATGTAGCGCAGGTTGAGGTCCATGCCGTGGGCCGCGAAGTCCTCGCTGATGTGCTGGCGCAGCAGCCGGCCGACGTCCTGCAGCTTCTTGTTCCCCGACGCGTCCAGCGCCCCGTCGTCGTCGAACAGCTCCTGCCCGGCCCCCTCGGCCGCGACGATCAGGGCGTGCCCCTGCGTGGCGACCTTGGTGCGCAGGTTCTCCAGGAAACCCCCCGGACCGTGCAGCTGGAACGGCACCTCGGGGATGAGCACGTAGTCCGCGTCGTTCTGCGCGAGCGCTGCGTAGCAGGCGATGAAACCCGAGTGGCGGCCCATGAGCTTGACGAGGCTGACGCCGTTCGGCGCGGTGCGGGCCTCGACCTTGGCCGAGCGGATGGAGCGGGTCGCCTCGGAGAACGCGCTCTGGAACCCGAAGCTCTGGTCGATGAACGGGATGTCGTTGTCGATGGTCTTGGGGACGCCGACCACGGCGATGCGCTGCTGCCGCGCCTTGATCTCCGCGGCGATGCGCTGCGCACCGCGCATGGTCCCGTCGCCGCCGATGACGAAGAGGATCGAGATGCCCATGCGCTCGAGCGCGTCGACGATCTCGACCGGGTCCTGCTGACCGCGTGAGGAACCGAGGATCGTGCCGCCCTCGCCGTCGATGTTCTCCACGACCTCGGGCGTGAGGTCGACGACGTCGTGGCCGTAGCGCGGGATGAACCCCTGGTAGCCGTTGCGGAAACCGTGGATGCGCCGCACGCCGTAGTGGGTCGACAGTTCCGAGACGAGGCCCCGGATGACGTTGTTGATGCCCGGGCACAGGCCGCCGCAGGTGACGATGCCGACGCGCGTCTTGGACGGGTCGAAGAAGATCCTCTTGCGCGGGCCGGTCGGTTCCAGGCTCGGGAGGTCGGAGATCTCCCCGTCGCGGCTGCTCACCTTGGACAGGGTGTCGTCGAAGAGGATCCGGTCGGTCTCCTGCACGTAGTGCTGCGTCGTGCGACGGGCGTCCAGCCGGGGCGCCAGGGGCGAGTCCACGGTGCAGGCCCCCAGGGTCTCCACCGTGAAGTCGATGCCACTGCCGTTGTCCATGAGGGCGGTCTCTTCCTGTCACGCGGGCGGGGGACGGGCCCCATCATCGGGCACGCCGGGACCCCGGTCACGCACCGGGTCGCCCGGCCGGATCAGCCCTGCAGCGCCGCCGCGACGTAGCGCACGGCGTCCCCCGCCGGCACGCCGAGCTGGCGCACGCGGGCGGCGTAGGCGCTCGCGGCCTCCTGCGCGAGGCGCTGCGTCGCGTCGCCCTGCGGCGCGACGAAGGAGCCGTTGCGGCCGCGCGTCTCGATGAAGCCGTCCGCCTCGAGCTCGCGGTAGGCCCGCGCCACGGTGTTGGGGGCGATGCCCAGGTCGTCGGCCAGGCTGCGCACGGTGGGCAGTCGCGAGCCCGCGGGGAGCTCGCCCGAGCGGACGCCGGCGACGATCCGGCCCTTCAGCTGCTCGTACGGCGGCGTGGCCGAGGACGCGTCGACGACCAGCCGCCCCAGCCCGCTCACCCGTCGGCCGGCGGTCGGGTCCACGCCTCGCCCACGGAGTCCGTCGGCGCCAGGGAGTCCGTCGGCGCCCGGGAGTCCGTCGGCGCCCGGGTGTCCGCGGGCGACAGGGTGTCCGCGGGCGACGGGGTGCCCGCCGACGCGCGCCTCGCGCCCGGCGGGGCGTCGCGCTGCGCGAGCTGGCTCAGCATCGCGTTGTAGGCCTCCAGCTCCCGGCCGCCGTCGCGCTCGGCGGCCCGGTCGGCGCGCCGGTTCTCCCGGGTGTCCGAGCGGGACCAGCCGATGGCGACGCCGAGGACCAGCACGAGCGTGGGGACCTCGCCCATGCCCCAGGCGAAGTCGCCGCCGCGCTGCTGGTCGGCGAGGAGGTTCGCGGTGGGGTCGAGCGTCGCGAACCAGTCCGGTGCGAGCAGCGACGTGCCCTGCATGAGGGCGACGCCGAAGAAGGCGTGGAAGGCCATGGTGGCCAGCAGCAGGATCAGCCGCATCGGGTAGGCCGGGCGGTGCGCCCCCGGGTCGACGCCGATGAGCACCGACGCGAACAGGAACCCCGTGCCCAGGAAGTGGACCATCATCAGCTCGTGCCCGACGTGGGTGCGCAGCGCGAGCTCGAACAGCGGCGAGTAGTAGAAGACGATGAGGCTGCCGCCGAAGAGCACGGCCGCGACCACGGGGTGGCCGAGGACCGCGAGGTAGCGCGAGTGCACGACCGTGAGCATCCACTCGCGGGCACCGCGCGAGCCGTCGCGGCGCGGCTTCAGGGTGCGCATGGCGAGCGTGACGGGGGCGCCGAGCACGAGCATCGGCGGCACCACCATCGCGAGCAGCATGTGCTGCAGCATGTGCGTGCTGAAGCTCGTCCGGCCGTAGGCCGCGGCCCCGCCGCTGGTCACGAAGAACAGCGCGAGGCAGCCGAGCACCCACCAGATCGTCCGGCCGACGGGCCAGGCGTCACCGCGGCGGCGCAGCCGGGCCACCCCGAGCAGGTACCCGACGAGGGCGAGGCCGGCGATGCAGATCCACAGCAGGTCCGGCGACACCTCCGTGAACCAGCGGCCCACGGTCACGGGCGGCGGCAGGGGCTCGCCCAGGAGGTCCTCGGCGCGCGAGGAGGCGGGGTCGTCGTCGGGCACGGGGGTGGGGCTGCGGCTCAGCGCGACGCCGAGCCCCATCGCCGCGGACATGAGGACGAGCTCGGCCGCGGCGATGCGGCCGAAGGCGCGCCGCGACGTCGCCAGCGCCGGCAGGGTCCGGCGGCGGTGCCACGCGCCGAGCCCCCCGAGCGCGACGAGGGCGACGACCTTGAGCACGACGAGCACGCCGTAGGACGAGGTCAGGGCCGAGACGCTGCCCAGGCGGACGGCCGCGTTGATCACCCCGGACAGCGCGACCGCGGCGAAGGCCCACAGCGCGATCCGGGAGTAGCGGCTCGTGATGGCGACGAGGTCGACGCGGCGCTCCCCCGCCGCGGCGGGGCGTCCCGTGAGCGGCAGGACGAGCAGCAGCGCCGCGAGGCCCCCGACCCAGACCGTGACGCCGATCAGGTGCATCGCCAGCGAGCTGACGGCGGTCTCGTGCGACGCCGAGCCCGACGCGTGCCCCGACAGCGACAGGGGCAGCAGGGCGACGATCGAGAGGACCGCCCCCGCGGCGGCCCCGTTGGCGCTGGTCACGGCCGCGCCGACGGTGGCGACGACGGCGGCGAGCACCGTGGTGACGAGCAGCGCCCGGCCCAGGTCGATCGACTGCGCGAACTGCGCGAACTGGGCGCCGAAGCCGGCGGCGCCGGGGGCGGCCCCGATGACGTCCATCGCGGTGAGGACGAGCACGAGCAGCGCGGAGACGGCCCAGCCGCCCGCGGCGACGGCGGCGACCCGCACGGCCCGCGTCCAGGCGGCGCTGGGGTGCGGCAGGACCGTGGTGGCCAGCACGAAGCCGCCGACGGTGAGCGCGGCCGCGAGGTCGTGCACGGTCCGGGCGATGGGCAGGCCGTAGCGGACGAGCTCGCCCGGGTCGCCCAGCGCGGACGGGTCGAGACCGCCCGAGGACGCGAGGGCCAGGAGGAGGACGGCGAGGGCGGCGCACAGGCTGGCGGCGGCCGTCGCGGCGCCCGTGGTGACCGGGCTGGTGGGTGCGGGGGTCCCGGACCGCTCGCGCGTTCCTCGCAGGGGGGCTGACACCCCACCAGGGTAGGTCGGGCCGCGGCGACCGGCGCGGCCCGGGCGGGCCGGCGCACGCAGGCGGTGCGGCGGGCTGCGGTGGGGCGAGCGGGTCAGGCGGTGGCGCGTGCGCCGCGGGCCCCGCGGGCCGGGGCCAGGCCGGTGAGGACGTCGAACCAGACGGTCTTGCCGAAGGGCGACAGGTCGACGCCGTGGCGGTCCGCGAGGGCCTCGACCAGGGTCATCCCGCGACCCGTGAGGGCGTCGGGGTCCAGGTCGCCGCGCTGGGGCAGCCGGGTGTTCTCGTCACCGACGCCGACGCGCACGCGGGAACCGAGACGGCCCAGGGACAGGACGACCTCGCTGCGGCCGTGCAGGACGGCGTTGGTCACGAGCTCGGCGGTCAGGAGCAGCAGGGTGTCGACGACGTCGCCGATGATCCCCTGCTCGATGCACCAGCCGGCGACCACGTGGCGCGCCGCGCGCGACGACGTCGGCTCCGCGGCCAGCGTGGTGACGCGTGACCAGTCCTCGAACGACACAGGGTGAGTCTCCCGGTACATAGGGTCATCCAGCACGCTAGCGCAGGAGAGCGTCAGAGGGGCACCGCGCAGTGGCGTGACGCGAGCAGGCATGCGGCGACCCTCCGGGATGCTTGTCGTCGGCAACTTGTTGCGTGTAGCATTCAATGATGTGACCCTGAGGGACAGCGCCCGAGGGGTACTTCGCCGGTACCCGCGCGAGCGTTACACCACCGCCGCGCCCGGGCACCTCCGCGACACACCGCCCCGGCCCGCCGACCGGGACGCGCACGACCGCCGCACCACGACAGACGCCGCCGCACACCGAGGAGCACCACCCATGCTCTGCACGCCCCACCCGGAGGAGGTCCGGTGACCACCACGACCGACTCCCCCCGCGACCACCCGCCCGGCCTCGACGGCCCCGTGGCGGAGGTGGCCCTGCAGATGACCCGCCACGTCCGGGCGCTGCACGCCGTCAAGTCCGTGATGGCCCGCGGCGAGAGCGACGCCGAGCGCGCCATGCACACGGTCCTGCTCGTCCTGGCCGACACCGGCCCCCAGCGCGTGACCGGCCTCGCCGACACGCTGGGCACCGACCCGTCGACCACCAGCCGGCAGGCCGCCGAGCTCGTCAAGCGCGGTCTCCTCGAGCGCCTCCCGGACCCGGACGACCGCCGCGCGGGCCTCCTCGCGGTCACCGACGACGGCCGCGCCGTGGTCCGCGCCATGCGCGAGCGCCGCAACGAGCTGCTGGCCCGGATCCTCCGCGACTGGTCCACCCCGGACGTCGAGACGCTCGGGACCTACCTGGGGCGCCTGGCCGACGGCCTGGAGCGCGCCCGCACCGAGATGACCACCGGCACCTGGCCGGCCCCCGCCGACCGCCCCGCGGCCGGCAGCGACGACGTCGAGGAGACCGCATGAGCACCACCACGGCGGGGCAGGCGCCGGCCGCCCCGCAACTCAGCCACCGGCAGATCCTCGCGATCCTCTCGGGCCTGCTCCTGGGGATGTTCCTCGGCGCGCTGGACCAGACGGTCGTGGCGACGGCCATCCGCACCATCGCCGACGACCTCGACGGGTTCTCGCTCCAGGCCTGGGCGACGACGGCGTTCCTCATCACGTCGACGATCTCGACGCCGTTGTACGGGAAGCTCTCCGACATGTACGGGCGGCGCCCGTTCTTCATCGCGGCGATCGTCATCTTCGTGGTCGGGTCCGCGCTGTGCGCCCTGTCGACCTCGATGTACATGCTCGCGGGGTTCCGCGCCCTGCAGGGCCTCGGCGCCGGCGGCCTCATGTCGCTCGCGCTGACCATCATCGCCGACATCGTCCCGGCCCGGGAGCGCGCCCGGTACCAGGCGTACTTCATGGCCGTCTTCGGCACCTCGAGCGTCCTCGGCCCCGTCGCGGGCGGGTTCTTCTCCGGCCAGGCCTCGATCCTCGGCTTCACCGGCTGGCGCTGGATCTTCCTCATCAACGTGCCGCTCGGGGCGCTCGCCCTGTTCGTCGTGGTGAAGAACCTGAAGCTGCCGACGCGGTCGACCAAGCACCGCATCGACTGGCCCGGTGCGCTCATGCTCGTCGTGTGCCTGGTCCCGCTGCTGATCGTGGCCGAGCAGGGCCGCATCTGGGGCTGGAGCGACCCGAAGTCGATCGCCTGCTACGCCATCGGTGTCGTCGGCCTGGTCGGGTTCCTCCTCGCCGAGCGCGCCTACGGCGACGAGGCCCTGCTGCCGCTGCGCATGTTCACCCGGCGCACGTTCGTCGTCGGCAGCCTCGGGAGCCTCATCCTCGGCATGGGCATGTTCGGGGCGCTCGCCGTCCTGCCGCAGTACCTGCAGGTCGTCAAGGGTTCCTCGCCGACCGTCGGTGGGCTGCAGATGCTCCCGCTCGTGCTCGGCATCATGACCGCGAGCTTCGCGTCCGGCCAGGTCATCAGCCGCACCGGGAAGTACAAGCCGCTGCCCGTCATCGGGACCGGCCTCATGGTCCTCGCGCTGTTCCTCTTCAGCCGCGTGGGCGCCGACACCCCGATCTGGCAGACGATGATCGTCATGCTGCTCATGGGCTGGGGGCTCGGCGGCAACATGCAGCCGATCATCCTGGCGGTGCAGAACGCCGCGAACCCGCGGGAGATCGGCGTCGCCACCTCGTCGGTCACGTTCTTCCGCCAGATGGGCGGGACGCTCGGCACCGCCGTGTTCCTGTCGATCCTGTTCTCCTCGCTCGGCACGAACGTGTCCTCGCAGTACGCCGCCGCGGCGAACAGCCCGGCGTTCGTCGCCGGGCTGCAGTCGGCGAACCTCGACCAGGCCGGGCTGCAGGGCGTCCTCGCGCAGGCGACCGACAACACCTCCGTGCTGACGACGCTGCCCGCCGCGGTGAGCTACCCGTTCAAGCTGGGGTTCACCGACTCCACGAGCCTCATCTACCTGGTCGCCGCGCTCGTGATGATCATCGGGCTCGTGACGGTGCTCTTCCTGCCCAGCCTCCCGCTGCGCCGGACCACCGCGAGCTCCGAGGCGCCCGACGCGGCCCAGGCGGCGGAGGCCGGCGCCGCGCCGGCCGCGGCGGCCGGGGCGCCGGTCGCCCCCCTCGCGGAGGGACGCCCCGCGGGGGTCCCCGCGGGGGTCCCCGCGGGTCCCGGCACCGCCGGCCCGCGTGCTGCGGTGTCCGACCCCGCCGAGCTGGCGGAGCGCCTCAGCTCCGGTGTCCAGCGGGCGAAGGACGCCCAGCGCGCCGTCGTCGAACTGGCCGCGGAGACCGCGCGCCGCGAGGCGGCCTTCGACGCCGCGGTGGCCGAGCTGCGCCACCTCGGCCTGGACACCACCTCGATCGAGGCCGCCCTCGGCGAGGACGCGGCGACGGGGCGGGGCCGGCACGCCGGTCAGGCCCCCGAGCGCACCGGTACCGCCGCACCCGTCGGCGGCCAGCGGGTGGCCGCCGACGCGGACCGCGTCGCGGAGCACCTGGCCGCACCGCAGCGCGACGCGCTGGGCGCGCAGAACTGATCCAGCGCTCGACGGACGACGGCCCCCGGGAGGACTCCCGGGGGCCGTCGTCGTCGCGGGGGCCGCACCGCGCGTCGGCGGGTTCGCCGGAGGTCGTGGCGATCACTACACGTGTGTGCTTGGCTACTCGGCGTGATTCGAGGTCTCTCCCCCGTCGCCGCCTCACCGTCCGGCCGCCTGGCCCGGACCGCACGCGGTCTCGCCGCCGCCGCCCCCGCCGCGCTCGTCGCGTCGGCGCTGCTGGCTCCCGCGCCGGCCGTGGGCGCCACCCCGGCGGCCGTGCCGCGGGTCGCCCGCACCACCCCGCACCTGGAGGGTGAGCGCCTGGCGCTGCCGTCCTCGGCGGGCCTCGTGACGCAGGCCGCGGGCGCGTCGGGCGGCGCGGAGCTCCTCGTCTGGTCCGACGCCACGGCCACCGGCACGCTCACGACGACCGCCGCGGCGTCCGGCCTGAGCGTCCTCGCGCGCGGCGACCAGTGCGCGGGCGCACCGAGCATGACGGTGAGCGTGGACGGCCGGGTCGCCGCGACCGTGTCGGTGACCTCTCCGACGTGGGCGGCCCACCGCCTGCCGGGGACGTGGCCCGCAGGGCCGCACCTCATCTCGGTGGCCTTCACCAACGACGCCCGCTCGCCGGGCTGCGACCGCAACCTCAGGGTGGACCGCGTGAGCATGCCCTCGAGCGTCCCGGCCGCCCCCGCCCCTCGTCCCGCCCCTGCGCCCGCGCCGGCGCCGGCGCGGGCGCAGGGGCGGGACGAGGGGCGGGGGCGGCC
>NZ_JAAALN010000077.1 GCF_009906795.1 Kineococcus siccus | reverse complement strand
TGGATGCAGGAGACCCAGCACTTCGCCGCCTCCACCGTGTCCAGGCGCATGTCAGTGGTCACGGGCTTCTACCGCACCTGCGTCATCGACGAGGTCCTCGAGCACTCACCCGCCGACTACGTCCGCCGCCCCAACGTCCCACCCGAGTCCCCCACCCTGGGCTTGTCCCACTTGCAGCTGGAGGCACTGCTGTCCACCTCGCGGGACTCGACCAACCCGTGCGACTTCGCGCTCATCTGCCTGCTCGGGCTGCTGGCTCTGCGGATCTTCGAGGCCTGCGGGCTGGACATCGCCGACCTGGGCGAGGAGCACGGCCACTGCGTCCTACGCGTGCTCGGCAAAGGCCACAAGATCGTCTTGGTCCCCCTGCCACCAGCGGTGGGACAGGCCGTGGACCGCAGCATCGGCGCACGCGCCACCGGGGCGCTGATGTTGAACACCCGCGGCGGGCGACTCGACCGGCACTCCGCGACCCGCCGGCTGCGCCACCTCGCCGACGACGCCCGCATCCGGCTGCCGCGGATGCACCCGCACATGCTCAGGCACACCTACGTGACCACCATGCTCGACGCCGGCGTCGACCTCAGGGACGTGCAGATCGCCGCCCGCCACGCCGACCCCCGCACCACCATGCGCTACGACCGAGCGAGGACCACGCTGGACCGCCACCCCAACTACATCCTCGCCGCCTACATGGCCTCCGGCACCTGAACGACCTCACTCATCTGCCGAAGAGCGAGCGTCATGGTCAGCTCGTGCCGTGCGTGAAGACGACCGCTTGATCCAGGGCTCGTAGAAGGTCAGCTCTCCGCTGACGGCCCAGCGGAGCGAGCAGCTCCTGCTCCATGACGCGCACGTCCGCACGACACTCGGCCAGCACGGACCGCCCCACGTCGGTGAGGGCAACGACGCGGTTGCGGCGGTCGTGCCGGGCGGGCTGCCGGTCCACCAGCCCTCGCTCCTGCAGTCGGTCGAGAGTGGCGATCAGCCGCGTCTTGTCCCTGCCGACCTCAAGCGCCAACTGATTCTGGGTCGGCGCTGCGCCGTTCTCCAGCCCCGACAAGACGACGTAGTCCCACATCTGCAACCCGCGCACCGCCAGCAAGGCCTTCTCCCGCTCCACGACCACCGCCAGGAGACGGTGCAGCAGCACACCCAGGTCAGCGCGGTCTGTGCTCACACCCACACCGTAGCTCTGGACAGATCATCTACCTGGGTAGACGATCTCCTCATGAACATGGCCACCGTGCAGCTGACTCACCGCTACGAACGTGCCCTGACCGCCGCTCGAGGGGTGCTCGTCGGCGTAGACGACGCCGACCTGCACCGTTCGACGCCGTGCACGGAGTGGGATCTGGCCGACCTGCTCGGGCACATGCTGGGCCAGAACCACGGCTTCGCCACCGCCCTGCGCAGGGGTGACGCCCCGCGCAGCGCCTACGCTGGCCGTCCCGTGATGGGGACGGCAACCCTGCTGCGTGAGTGGGACGCCTCGGCTCGCCAGCTCACCAGTGCCTGCTCCAGCCCCGCCCCGCGCCCGGGCGTCCACCTGGCCGAGGTCGCCGCCCACACTCTGCTGCCCATGAAGGCCGTCGTCGCCATCCACCTGTTGGACACGGTGGTGCACACCTGGGACATCGCCACCAGCCTCGGTCAGGACCACCGACCCGACGACGACATCCTCGAGTCGGTCGCCGCCACGGCGTTGCGCGTACCCACAGGGCCTCCGCGCTCCACTCTTGGCGCCGCTTTCGCGCCCCCGGTGCCGGCCACCGAGACCGATCTCTGGGACACCGTCCTCATGCACCTCGGCCGCCACACGAGCCGTGACTCATCGAGGCTGACGTAGGAAGTCCTGAACCTTCCCGACTTACGGTCATCCCGCGATACGCGTGACATCGCGGTCATGCCACCGATCCGCACCTGAGACCTCCACCCAGAGGCCAAGGGAGGGCGCGGCAGCAGTTGACAGCCCTCTACGAGAACCAAGTTCTCAGTCAGGAGTGTCACCCATCTCGACGATCGGCCTTCCAGTGACCGCTCGCCGGAGCCGGGCTGCGGCAGCCAGCCCCATCGCACCGACCACGACGTAGGCGACAGCGTCGACCATGATGACCATGCTGCCCACCTGCTCAGCCAGCACACCCGCGGCCCCGATCGCCACGATCTGCACCAGCGAGGACAGCCCCCAACAGAGCGCGAACACCCTCCCTCGAGCCGCGGGAGCAGCATGACGCTGCAACAGCAGACCCTGCGCCGCAGCCACCACCGCGAACGGCGCACCGGCGACCGCAGTCAGCACCACCGCCGGCCACAAGACCGGCATCAACAGCGGGTAACCGAAGATGAGGGCCAGCAGAACCCCGGCGCTCAACGCGGCCAAGGCCAGCAGGCGCATCGGATCGGATCGGCTGAGTGCACGGGTGCACCACCACGCACCGACGATCCCGCCGACGGCCTGCGCCGACAGGATCCACCCGACGGCATCGGCCCCGGCCGCGAGCAGGTCTGTGGCGAAAGGAGCCAGCAACGCCGAAACGAACCCCTCCCCGACCGCCATGACCACCATCAACGGGAGCAGGGACCGCAGCACCGGCTCACTCCAAGCGAGCACCGCGCCCTCACGCCACTGCCTCAGCAGGCCCGGCCCGTTGAGCGTCCTGCTTTGGGAGCGGCCCGAAGTCACGGCGGCGACCGTCACGGCTGCACCGAGGTGACACAGCACCACCAGCGTGGCCGCGGCGGGTAGACCCCCGGCAGCGAACAAAGTTCCCCCGAGGGCAGGCCCGACCAGTCGCCCCAGGGTGTTGTTCAACGTGTTCAGGGCCGCGACCTCCTCCAGCCGCTCAACTGGGGCGAGATCGGGCAGGAGCGCGTTCTCGGCCGGCCCGACCAGCTGGCCCACGCAGCTGCGCACGAAGGTGAGCACCGCCAGCCAGCCCCACGCGCTGGCGTCGATGAGGAGGTAGCCCACGGTCAGGACGGCCAGTAGAGCGTTGGCGCCAACCAGCACCCTTCGCCGGTCCCAACGGTCGGCGAGCACGCCCGCCAACTGCCCGACCAGGACCGGTGGCACCGCCCCGCCCAGCACCGTGATCGCCGTCGCCACCGGCGAGGACGTGCCCTGGTAGACCACAATGGGCAGGACTACGAACAGCGCATAGTTGCCGACCCACGCCACGAGCCCTGCCGTCCAGGCCAGCGCGAGGTCGCGTTCGCGCAGCAAGCTCGAGGGACGCAGTGCTGAAAGTGGCGCAGATGTCCCGGCGGGTTCAGAGGTCCCGGACGTCCCGGTGCTCGAAGACTTCACGCCGGCGACGGTGGTGCCTAGCCTAGGTGAAATGGCAGGGGCACATTCACCTTGGAACGACTTCGACGTCACGGGCCTGCACGAGGTCACCGACCCGGCGAAGGTCGCTATCCTCACCGACCCGCGGCGGGTGCGGTTCCTACGCCCGTTCCTGGCCCGGTCGGCCACGGTCAGCCAGGTCGCCGTCGAGCTGGACGTCACGCCGAACGCGCTGCTCTACCGGGTCCGTCGGATGCTCCAAGTCGGCCTGCTGCAGGTGGTGGAGGAACGCGCGCGAGCCGGGCGGGCGGTGAGGGTCTACCGCTCCAGCCACGACGGCTACCGCATCCCCATGGCTGCCATGGGCTTCGATGACCTGCGACACCGGGTGGACACCTATGGACGAGTCATCATCGACGACCTGGCCCGTGCCTACACCGCCGCGCTGGCGCAAGCTCCCCGCCACGATCGGATCCTGGCGCGCAACCGCGCCGGGGAAGTGTGGGGCAGTGACCTGGTGCCGACCCGCACCCGCAGCGGACACCCCGTGCTCTTCGCCGACGCGGTGGTCTGGCTGAACCGCGGCCAAGCCGAGGCGGTCCAGCGCAAGTTCGAGGAAGCGATCACCGAGGCACTCCAGCGCCCAGACCTTCAGTCCTCCAGCGGTCCTCGCACACCGTTCCTCGCCATGGGCGTGTTGCTACCGATGCCGGACTGAGGCTGCCTCCATCAGTCGTTGGCCCGCAGCTCACCCTCGGTGCCCATCAGCGACCGGGATGTCCAGCTCCGCGATGACGTCACGCTCATCCCGTGTTGTGCGTGGTCGCCAGGAGCCGGCGACGACGTCGCTGACGAGGGTGTCGCTTCTGCCGCCTGACCCGGCGCCCTCCTGGCAGGATCGGGCGATGGCCGTTCACCACCCCGCGACGATCGTGCCGACCAAGCTGGAGCTGCTGCAGGCGTGGGTGCCGCACCAGCCTTGGGTCGGGCGCGCTGACGCCTCAGTGCTGACGCGGCTGGGGTCCTACCGCTTCGATGACCCCGACGGTGAGGTCGGCGTGGAGACGCACCTGCTCGGCACCGTCGACGGTCAGGTCCTGCAGGTGCCGTTGACCTACCGCGGGGCCCCCAGGCGGGGGGCCGACGACTCGTTGATCACCACGATGACGCATACCACGCTCGGCGACCGGTGGATCTACGACGGGTGCCAGGATCCTGTCTACGTGTCCACCCTCGTGACGGCGATCCTCACCGGAGGCCGGGAAGCGGACCTCTACGCCGCCACCGATGCGGGACTGGTGCTGGAGGCAGCGACCACCCACGTCCGCGGTAGCGGAACCTGGTCAGCGGTGAACGTCGCGGACGCGTCCGCGATCGTGGTCGTGCACCACGAGAGCACGACGGAGATCACGGCAGGAAGGGCCGAGGCGGCCGTGACGCTCACGATCTCGCGAGTGATGAGTTCGGTCGACACGGCGCGGGACGAACGCCCATCCCTGACGGGGACATGGCCAGGTCAAGAGACGCCCGTCGTCCTAGCGACGGTGGATCGTGCGTCGTGATCGCTCCGCCGGTGTCGTGGACGCTCTGCGTGTGCTTCCGCGGCACTCGGTGCCCTTGTGTCCGCGCCTGGCGGTTTGACCGCCTCGGTGCGCACCTGGAGGGCGTGCGCCGGGCTGACGCCCCGGCCAGCGACGGCAGCGTTCGTGACACCGCCTACTACTCGATCACCCGCGACGAGTGGCCGACGGTCAGCGCCCACCTGCGACGGCGCCTCGGCGCTGCTGACACGAGCGCAACCTGACCGCCCCGTCTCGAGCCCGGACGGTGGCTAGCTCGACGGGCTCCCGTCGCAGGCGGAGGATGCGCGGGTGCAGCTGCGCCGTGTCGACGTCCTGGGGTACCGGACGGGTTACCGCGAGTGCGGGTCCGGTCCAGCGGTCGTGTTCCTGCACGGCAATCCGACGTCCTCCCTGCTCTGGACCAACGTGTTGGCGGTGCTCGGCGAGGACCACCGGTGCGTCGCGCTCGACCTCATCGGCATGGGTGGGTCGGACCAGCTGCCCGGCACCGGTGACGACCGGTACCGCTTCGCCGAGCAGCGGCGGTTCCTCGACGCGGCGCTGACCGCCCTCGATCTCGACGGGCCCTGCGTGTTCGTGGGCCACGACTGGGGTGGGGTCCTGGCCGTGGACCGTGCGCGCCGCCGCCCGGACACCGCACGGGGTGTCGCCTACCTCGAAGCGGGTGTCGTGCCCGTCTCGTGGCACGACGGCACCGGCCCGGACCGGGAGTTGTTCGGCGCCCTGCGTTCCCCGGCGGGTGAGCAGCTGGTGCTGCAGGACAACATCTTCATCGACGTCGTGCTGCAGGCGGGGACGCAACGCACCCTGACGGCCGCGGAACTGGACGCCTACCGGGCCCCCTTCACCGAACCGGGCGAGGGGCGCCGGGCGATGCTCACCTGGGCGCGGGAGATCCCCATCGACGGGGAACCCGCCGACGTGCACGAGGCCGTCGCCGCCGGTGCGGCGTGGATGTCCACCAGCACCGTGCCGAAACTCCTGGTGCGCGGAGATCCCGGCGCCGTGATCACCGGACGCGTGCTGGAGCAGTGCCGACGCTGGCCGCACCAGACCGAGGTCACCGTCGCCGGGACGCACTTCCTCCCGCACGACTCCTCGCCCCAGATCGCGGCCGCGTTGCGGACCTGGCTCGCCGGCCTGACGTAGCACCGTCCGCCCTTCCCGCTGCAGCCTGGACGCTACCAGCCGGGGCGTGAGCTCCGGACCGGGTGTCTCGTCGGGTCAGCCCTTCGCACGGTCGGCGTCGAGCAGTTCGCTGAGGCGGGTGGTGGCGTAGGCCACGAAGGAGCGCGCGGGCAGCAGGACCACCCGGGCCGCGCCCAAGGTGGTGGCCGTGATGCCGGCCGCCCGCTCGTACTCGGCGCCGACGACCGGGAAGTGCACCCCGCCGTCGTCACCGACGTCGAGGGTCTCCCACCACACCCGCTCCCCGTCCAGGAGCATCGGGAAGCGCCGCAGCTTCAGCCGTG
The DNA here is from genome assembly GCF_009906795.1 of Kineococcus siccus. Classification (GTDB taxonomy): domain Bacteria; phylum Actinomycetota; class Actinomycetes; order Actinomycetales; family Kineococcaceae; genus Kineococcus; species Kineococcus siccus. The sequence goes on along the minus strand of NZ_JAAALN010000077.1, from coordinate 11,000 downwards.
GCCGGGCGGTCAGGGACTCCGCGTGGTGCAGGAAGCTGTTGCGGTCGTGGCCAACGCCGATGAGCAGGATGTGCGCGTCGAGGTCGAGGAGGCGGGCGAAGGGCGAGCCGGGGCCGATCGCGAAGCGCCACGGCTGGTCCGCGACGACCTCCGCTGCCCGGGCACCGACAGCGGCGACCGAGGCCTGCGGGTGCCGGCTGCGGACCGCCCCCGGCCGGCAGCGCACCGCTTCCGCGATCGCGCCCACCGGTGAGGGCAGGTCGGCCGTGAAGACCGGCACGGCCGCACGCCGCGCCCGCACCTGCTCGTCCGCCACACCGGCAGCGGAAGGGTCAGGATCAGCGACCTGCGGGGTGAACGCCGGAACCACCACGGTGCCTTGCTCTCCGACGGCATGCACGAGGCTGTCGGCGACCGCGGCCGCTCCGCCGGTGACCCGCCCCAAGCTCGACAGCGACGAGTGCACGATGACGTGCATCCCCGGCCGGACCCCGGCGCGACGCCAACTCTCGAGCAGCACCGGCCCGTTCAACGGTCGACCCGGGCTCGGCCGCGACACCGTGCTGCTCGCCGGTGACCGATCTCCTTCCCCGCTCACGCTGCAGCGAGGAAGTCGTTGACGGCCTCGGCGAACGCCTCGGGTGCGGTGTGGGTGGCGAAGTGGGTCTGGCCCGTCAGCACGGCCCGTCTCACCCGGGGTAGCCGCTCGGCCAAGGCGTCCATCGTCGCCGGCATCGGCGCCCAGGTGTCGCTGCCCTGCAGCAACAGGGTCGGCGCGGTGACCGCCGCCCACCGGTCCAGGTCGCCGCTGTCGGCGGTCATCGCCTCGAGGTCGTGCAGGCAACCGACGGCCGCCGCGCGGTCGCCCTCGTCGGCGTCACCGGGAGCCGTCACGTCGGCGTCGTCAGCGCCCATCAGCGCGTCCAGCAGTGGCCGTGGGACCTGAGCCACCTCGGCCGCGAACAGGCGGGCGGCGGCGCCGAGCGAGCTGCGTTCGAGGTGGGTGCGGTAGCGGGCGAGGACGCCCTCCAGGTCCGGGCCGGCCGCGAACAACGGCGGCTCGAACAGGACCAGCGACCGGAGCGCGGTCCGGTGGGCGTCGTCGTCGCGGGCGCAGTGCAGAGCGACGATCGCGCCGTAGGAGGCGCCCAGCACGTCGACCGGCTCCCCGACGGCCTCGATCACCGCGCGCAGGTCCGCCACGTCGTCGGCGAACACCTTCGGGTGTGCGCAACCACCGCTGGGCGCGTACCCCCGGCGCGCGTACCCCCACCATCGCCTGTTCCTCACCAAGGGGGTGATCGGGTCGAAGGAGTCCAGCCCACCGGAGGACCCGTGCACCAGCACCAGCGGGGCCCCCGACCCTGACCGCCGCACCGCCAGCCTCGTGCCGTCCCGCGAGCTCACCCACTCATCCACCCCGGCAGCCTGCCACCACGGCCCGGCACGCTCACCTCGTCCCGGCACGAGTGGGCCGGGGCGCCTTCACCGGTTCCGCAGGGCAGCCCCGATCTCCGCGAGGACGTCGAGCGCGGCAGCGGCGACCCGACCGTCGACGTCCAGGTCCGGATCCCAGGAGGCGAGCGTCGCGGAGGCGAGGGGCAGGCGCGTTGCGGCGGTGCGGACGACGGCGAGGAGCTCGCTCGAGAGCAAGCCGCCGGGCGCGGCGTAGCCGTTGGCGCGGCCGACCGAGACGTCCAGCACGTCGAGGTCGACGGCGATCCCCGTGACCTCGACCCGCGCGAGACCGTCCGCCAGGCGGTCCGCCGCACCGGCGGAGAGCAGCGCCGGTGGGCCGGCTCCGTGACGAGTCAGCCGGTGACCGCAGTCGTAGGAACCGAGGTGACCTCGATGTCCACCACGCCGCCACCTTCGCCGCTGCGCTCGCCTCCCGGCAAGCAGCGACTGCCGCACCGCGCCCGGGACATCCACGCGCCCGTGAGGGGCACGACCTCGGTCCCGTGGTCTGCTGAGCAGATGGACCGCGACGAGCCAGGCACGCGGCGCGAGGAGTTCAGCGAGGGGGAGATCAGGCGAGCGAGGGCCGCCGACGAGGAGGCGGTGTGGCCACTGGCCCGCGACCTCGCCACGACCGCCGTGCTGGACCGCGCCACCTTCGCCCGCTCCTTACAGCGCCTCCTGCACCAGCGGGACGCGGCCCTGATCGTCGCGACCACCGGCACCGAGGTCATCGGCTACGTCCACGTCCTGGCCCATCCCGCGTTCCACGCCAACGGTGATGTGGCCTGGGTCGAGGAGGTGATGGTCGCCCCGGCCCATCGGGGCGCCGGGTGGGGGGCTCACCTGATGGCCGCGGCGGAGGAATGGGCGGTGGCGGTGGCCGGCGCGGCGTACCTCTGCCTCGCCACGCGGCGAGCAGCACCCTTCTACCTGGCGCTGGGGTACGAGGAGTCAGCCGCCTACTTCAAGAAGACTCTTAACCCCAGCGGGTGAGTCCCCGCTCAAGCCGAGCGGCCGCACCCCCGTCCTTCGCCGTGATCGGCACTTACCTGGGGGCCGGGTCGCGGAAGGTGCGCCGGTAGGTGCTCGGCGGTACGCCCACGACGCGGGTGAAGTGCCGCCGCAGGGTGGTGGCCGTGCCGGTTCCGGTGGCGGTGGCGACCGCCTCGATGCTCAGGTCGGTGGTCTCCAGCAGTTCCTGCGCCCTGCGAACTCGTTGCGTCAGCAGCCACTGCAGCGGTGCTTGTCCCGTGGTGGCGTTGAACCGGCGCGCGAGGTGCCGCGGGCTGGTGCCGGCTCGCCGGGCGAGGTCGGTCACGCTCAGCGGTTGGTCGAGTCGTTGCCGGGCCCAGTCGAGCAGGCCGACGAGGTCGTGCTCGCCCCCGGTCGGGACGGGGGTGGTGACGTACTGCGCCTGCCCCCCGGGGCGGTGCGGTGGCACGACGAGACGCCGGGCGACGATGTTGGCGACCGCGGCGCCGTGGTCGAGGTGGATCAGGTGCAGGGAGAGGTCGACGGCGGCCGCCTTGCCCGCCGACGTCAGGACGCTGCCGGCGTCGGTGTACAGGACGTCGGGGTCGACGACGGCGTCCGGGTGCCGTGCCTGCAGGGTCGCGGTATGCGCCCAGTGGGTCGTGGCCCGACGCCCGTGCAGCAGCCCCGCCGCGCCGAGGACGAAGGCGCCCGTGCACAGGGCGGCCACGCGGGCGCCGGCCTGGTGCGCCGCGCGCACCGCCTCGACGAGATCGCCCGGCGGCGCCTGGTCGACGTCGCGCACCGCGGGTACGAGCACGGTGTCCGCCATGGCCAGCGCGTCCAGTCCGTGCGTGGGTTCGAGCGTGAAGGGACCGGCCCGAACCGGCGCCGGCCCGCACAGGTGGACGTCGTACCACCCGTCCGCGTGGTCGGGGGGTGCGCTGGCGAAGACCTCCCAGGCGATGGCGAGCTCGAGGTGCAGCACGTCACCGGCGGCGGCCACGGCGATGCTCGGCATGTCCGGAACTGTACGAGTCTCGTCGTTGCGGACGCTTCCCCGCCGGGGCTGCTCACACGAGGCTCACCAGGTCGAGGTCTCGAGCGGAGGGTGGAGAGCGTGCCGGACACGGGCGCAGTGGTGGTGCACGGCGCGACCGGGCACACCGGCCGGTTCGTCGTCGCGGAACTCGTGCGCCGGGGAGTCGCGACCGTCGTCGCCGGCCGAGACGGTGACCGGCTGGCCGCCGTCGCGGCACGGTACGGGTCGTTGGAGGTCCGGACCGCCACGGTCGGGGACGCGACCTCGCTGGACCGGCTCGTGGAAGGGGCCGCCGCGGTCGTGAACTGTGCGGGGCCGTTCGCCGACACCGCTCGGCCGCTGATCGAGGCGTCGCTGCGAGCGGGGGCGGCCTACGTCGACGTCGCCGCGGAGATCGAGGCGGTCGCGTCGGTGTTCACCGATCACGGCCGCGACGCGCGTGCGGCGGGCGTCCTCGTCGTCCCGGCGATGGCGTTCTTCGGTGGTCTCGGGGACCTGCTCGTCACCGCGGCCGCGGCGGACTGGACCACGGCCGAGGAGGTCCGTGTCGTGTACGGCCTCAGCGGTTGGCGTCCTACCCCCGGCACGCGACGGGCGGGTCAGATCTCCCAGCAACGTCGCGCCGGCCGGCGTCTGCGGTTCACCGGCGGCGTCCTGCGCCCGCACGACGACGCACCACAGCAGCAGACGTGGACCTTCCCACCCCCGAACGGGCCCCAAGAGGTGTTCGCGGAGTTCACGATGACCGATGTCGTGACCATTCCCAGCCACCTCGACGTGCCCGAGGTCTCGACGAGCATGACCGTGGGCGCGGCGCGGGAACTGGCCGACCCGCGAACCCCGGGCCCGGAGCCCGTCGACGACAGCGGACGGTCCGGGCAGACGTTCGTCGTCGACGTCGTCGTCCGGACCGGTTCGAGCACCAGGCGCGCCACCGCGACCGGGCAGGACATCTACGCCGTCACCGCCCCCCTGGTGGCCGAAGCGGTGCAACGCCTCCTCGACGGCCGGACACGGACGACCGGCGTCGCCTCCGCGGGCGCCGCCTTCGACGCGGCGGACTTCCTCGCGTCACTGGCCCGACAGGGACACCTCGACGTGTCGGCGCCCTCCACGCTCGGACGTCACGAGGACCTGCCCAGAACAGCCCGACTGGGCACCATCACCGGTTCGCCCGGGTACCGGCCAGGAGAGCCGTTGCGGCCAGCGCGCCGCAGGCGATGAGGGCGGCAGCGGTGAGGTAGGCCGCGCGAGGGCCGTCGCCGGGACCCGACCCAGCGAGGACGGCGGCGAAGGTGGTGACGCTCACGGCGCCCCCGAGGTGGGTGGCGGTCTCGAACACGCCCGAGGTGACACCGCGGTCAGCCGGGTCGGCACCGCCGATGGTGTGTTCGGTGAAGGAGACGAACGCTGCGATCTCACCATCGGCGGTGCCGATCCATCCGACCAGGCTGAGGGTTCACCCGGTGCGAAGGTCAACCGCCGCCGCGCGCGCCGGCCTCAACGGCCACCAACGGCGTGCAGCCGTCGCCGCCGACCCATCGGCGTCGCCGACCGGCGATCACGTGATGGCCGCCACGATGGCGGTGAGGGCTGCCGCGACGAGGGCGGCCAAGACGGCGCGCTCGTAGCGCACGAGGTCCATGCGGGCGAAGGCCCACCGGCCGATCACGTAGCCCACCACGATCGCCGACCACAGCAGCGGCAGCGACGCGGGCTGGAACCACGTACCCGTCAGGAGCAGAGCTGCGACGCTGAGCGGGAGCCGGAACAGCGACAGCGCGACCAGGGTGTCCCGGGTCTGCTGCGGGGTCCGGGGGCGACGCGTGAGGTAGAGCACGACCGGCGGGCCACCCAGGGTGGTGGACGTGCTGAGCACCCCGGAGGCGAGCCCGGCGGGCGCGGGACTCCACCACCGCTCGGCCCCGTCACCGTCGCGAGGTCGACGCGGGCGCCGAGGTCGGAGGCGGTGAACGACGGCGTACAGGACTGCAGCGGCCACCATCAGCTGCAGGGCGGTGCTCGGCAGCTCCCGCAGCAGCACCGCCCCGACGATCAGGCCGGGTAGTGACCACAGGCCGAGGGACACGACGTCGCGGACCCGGGGCTGAGGGCGCCGGCCACCGGCCAGGAGCACCAGCACGTCGACGAGAACTCCGGTCGCCACGATCGTGCTCACCGCCGGACCCGGCCCGAGGACAGCAGCGAGCACGGGCGCGCTGAGGATGGCGAAACCGAAGCCCGTCGCGGTCTGCAGGGCGGCGCTGACGACCAGCACGGCCGCGACGACAGCCGTCTCCGTGGAGAGGAGGTCTCCGATCACCGCAGGCGGGCCGTGGGCGGTGGTGCGTGACCGGTAGGGGAGGTAGGCACGGGGTCACTGTCTCGCGATCCGACAGCCCGGCCCGCGTGCTCGTCGTCGGCACCGACCACCGGGAAGAGCACCCCGCCGTCGTCACCGTCGTCCAGGGTCTCCGAACACGCAAGCCCCGTCCACGACCATAACGCGTGAGTGACTGGGCAGGGGCGAAACGCGACTAGGGCGATGGAGTGCGCATCGGTGGCCCACGGGGCGTCTCGTGCGAGCTGTCCCACCGCAGGTCAAGGCCACGGAGCTGAGACAGGTCGAGTGAGAACGGACACTCGCTTGCTTGCTTGCTTGCCTTTACGCGCCTCGCTGCCGCCGTCCGTCCGTCCGTCGTCGTCGTCGTGTCGTCGTCGTCGTCGCCGCAGCCGATACCGTCGTGGCCCGCCGCGCCCATCCCACCCCCTCTGCTGAGCGGCGTCGTGGGTCACCGTCAGGAGTCGGGGGGATCACCGGCCTCCCGCCCGGGGCCGCTGCTCTTTAGGGGGGCGAGCGGAATCCACAGGGCGGAAGTCTGGACTTACTGACGAGACAGTCCGTACTGTGTTCCAGGAGATGCACTTACTTCGAACCGGCGACGACGCCAGCGGTGGCGCGGACCTCAGGGGGATCCCCCATGCACCTGTCACTCTTCCTCGGACCCTTCTCGCGCACCCCCGACGACGACGCGGCCGTGGTGAACCTCTGCCTGGAGCAGGCGGTGGAGGCCGCGGCCGCGGGAATTGCCATGGTCACGTTCGGCGAGCAGCACTACAGCGGGTACGAGCCGTACACGAACCCGTTCATGATGGCCGCGCGCCTGGCCGGCGACCTCGGGGACACCTGGTTCGGCACGACGATCATCCCGCTCCCCTTCCACCAGCCACTGCGCCTGGCGGAGAGCGCGAGCGTCGCGGACCTGCTGCTGCGGGGCAGGTTCGTCATGGGCACGTCGATGGGTCGCGGCGGCCCCGTGCCCGACTACGCGAACTTCGGGCTCGAGCCCTCGCAGCGCAAGGACGCCTTCGAAAGCAAGCTGGCCGTGCTAACAGCGGCCTTCGCCCACCGCCCCAGCGACCCCCCGCTCGTCGTGGACACCCCCTACGACAAGGGGGTCCTCAACGGGCGCCTGGTGCCGACCTCCTGGCGCGCCGGCGGCCCCCAGATCGCGATCGGCTCAAACACCGGCGCGACGCTCGCGATGGCCGCCGCCCGCGGTTGGCCGATCTTCCTCGGACCGTGCCTGCCCACCGACGCCGCGGCCAAGTTCGCCGCTCACCGCGCGGCCGTGGCGGCCGCCGGGTTCGACGCCGCCCACGTCGAGCGCGTCGCGGCCCGCTCGCTGGTCACCCGCAACGTCGTCCTGGCGGAGAGCGACGACGAGGCGTGGGCGCTGGCTGAGCAGATGATGGGCCGGACGTTCTGGGTGGACCGCAATGCGGACGGGCGGTCCATGCGCGAGATGGCCGAGACGGACCTCTCCGGCCACGACCCGGCCCTGCTCGGCGGCCCGGTGCCCGGGCCGAAGAAGAACCCTTACGTGGCGAACTCCGTCTTCGCCCAGTCCTGGCTGCTGGTCGGCTCCCCCGACACCGTCGCCCGGCAGATCAAGGAGTACGAGGCGCTGGGCATCGGGCACCTCAACGTCCGCACCACCGTGGGCGCCTTCGAACCCGAGCTCATGACCCGCATGCACCGCCTGCTACTCGACGAGGTGCTGCCCAAGGTCGGCGCAGAGCGCTTCCCCGGGCTCACCCCCGAGGAGGTCCGCAGCGCCGGCGGGGACGGGACAGAATAGACGGCCATGACGACCAACCACAGCGCGCCGGCCCCCGACGTCGAAGCCCCCCTGGAGGTGCGCCGGGCACGGGCCCCCCGGGCGCGCAGCCAGCGCCAGCTCGAGGAGAACGCCCGTAACCGGGCCGAGATCGTGCACGCGGCCGTCCGCGTCTTCGCCGAGAACGGTTACGCCACCACCACCCTCGACGCCATCGCCAAACTGGTCGGCCTGACGCGACCGGGCGTCCTCTACCACTTCTCCTCCAAGGATGCGCTCTTCGAGGCCGTGATCGCCGACCAGGAGAACTGGGCCCGCCAGCGGTTCATCGGCGACGACGGCGCGAAGGCGGGTGACGCCCTGCGGACGCTGCACTCCCTGGTGCCCTTCATCGGTCGCGACGATGACTCGCGCGTGCGGCTGCAGATGGTGCAGATGCTTCAGGGGGAGGCGATGAGCGGTCACCCGGCCGCGCAGGCGTTCGCCACCCGGCGCCTGGCCAACGTGCGCCGGCAGATCCGCTCACGCCTCGAACGCGCGGTCGAGGTGGGTGAACTGCGCGACGGCCTCGACCTGGAGGCCCTGGCCACCCTGGTGTCCGCGACGATCAACGGGCTCCAGGCGCAGTGGCTGCTGGATGACCGCGTCGACACCGCAGCGGCCTTCGAGCAGCTCCTGCAGCTGGTCAGCGCACCGGCGACCCGACAGACCCGCACAGCCGATTCCTGACCCCTGGCGCTTTACACTCGACTGACTCGTCAGTAGCTTCATCATCACCAGGTGGACCTCTCTGCTCCTGCGCAGCAGGTCGAACCGCACCCCCGACGCGCCGACGTTTCGGCCCCTTCCGGAAGGCAGATCGATGAGGATCGACGTTCACGCGCACTACTGGGCGGCCAGCTACCTGGAGCTGCTGGCCGAGCTCGGGCGCACAGACCTGCCCCTGATGGCCCGCCAGCGCGACGACCTCGCGGACCGCCTGGCGACGATGGACTCCGTCGGGGTGGACTACCAGATCTTCTCAGCGATCGGGCTGAACACCGAGGTCGCGGAACCCGCGGGCGCCGCTCGCGCCGCCCGGCACATCAACGACGTCTACGTGGACGCCCACGACCGCTTCGACGGGCGCTTCCTGGGTTTCGCCTCCGTTCCCCTGCCGCACGTCGAGGAGGCCATCGCCGAGACGGAGCGGGCCTTGGCGCTGGACGCGATCCAGGGCGTGGCCCTGCCGTGCATCGTCGACGGCAAGGGAATCGACCACCCCGACTTCGAGCCGTTCTGGGAGAACCTCGCCCGGCACGGGCGGACCACGGTCTACGTGCACCCGGTCGGCTCGGACTCGATGGTCCACCCGGCGCTGGCGGACTGGAACCTGGGTATGGCCTACGGCAGCCCGCTGCAGATCAGCGTGGCCCCCATCCGGGTGTTCTTCTCCGGGTTGAGCACTCGCTACCCCGACCTGCAGTTCGTCTTCGCCCTGTGCGGGGGGAATCTGCCCTTCATGTACCACCGCCAGGAACGGGCCATGAAGCGGACCCTCGCGATGCACAGCGCCCCGGGCGTCACCCGCCCCTCGCCATACCAGGGGGTGACGATGAACCCGGACGCTCCGCTCGACGGCGTGAAGAGGTTCTGGTTCGACTGCAGCACCCAGGACATCCCCCTGGCCCTGCTGGCCGCCAAGGAGACCTACGGCGCGGACCGCCTCCTGCTCGGCAGCGACGAGACGCACGCGTCCCTCGTCGAGGCCGTCTCCTACGTGCAGGACTCGCCGTACCTCACCGACGCCGAGAAGACCGCGATCCTGGACACCAACGCCCAGAGCTTCCTGCAGCTGCCGGAACGCGCGGCGGTCGCGGCCCGCTAGTCCGTACCACCTCAGGTGGCGCCGGCTACCCCGGGCGGGCACCACTCCCACAGTTCCCCACCGCGGCGACATCGAGGTCGCCCAGGCCCTGGAGCCGTCCATGCCCATCGAACCCCGTTCCGAGATGGCCGCCGAGCACGACGACGTCGTCGCGACGAGCGACCCCGCCGCCGCCGCCGCGCCGAACCTGCTGGCCCCAGCACCAGTGGTCCCGGCCCCGACGCTCCCCGCGGGCAGGTTCGGCGTGCCGCGGAAGCTCCTGGCGGGCCTGCTGGTCGCCCAGGGCACGGTGTGGATGACGTACTTCACCCCCGTGCTGATCGCCCTGCCGGCGAGCATGGAGGAGCTGTCCCCCGACCACTACACCTGGTACCTCTCGGTCACCCTCGTCGTCGCGACCCTCGCAGGTCTGCTCGCCGGGCCCCTCATCGGGCACTTCTCCGACCACTCGCACTCCCGGTTCGGGCGCCGGCGGCCGTGGCTGCTGGGCTCGATGGCCGTCGGGCTGATCGGCACCGTCGCCATGGCCTTCGCTTCCGACGTCCCGGTCTTCGTTATCGGGGCGACGCTGTCCCAGATCGGGTTCGGCGGGGTCACGGCCGTCCAGCTCTCGCTGCTGCCCGAGTACGTCCCGATCGAGCACCGCGGCAAGGTGGGTGCCGCACTGGGCATCACGACCGCCGTCGCCACGATCGTCGGGGTGGGGCTCACCTCGGTCTTCGTCGGCTCGGGTCAGCTCCCGCTGGCGTTCCTCTCGGTGGCGGTCCTCGGGACCGTTGGGATCCTCCTCCTGGTCCTGGTCATCCCGGACAGCACAGCCGCCGCCATCGGCGCGGCGCGCATCTCCTGGACCCCGCGGGAGCTGGCCGCGGCGTTCTACATCAGCCCCCGACGGCACCCCGACTTCGCCTGGGGCTGGCTGAGCCGCTTCACGTTCTACCTCGCCTCGGCCAGCGTGGTGACCTACCAGCTCTACTACCTCATCAACCAGCTCGGCCTCTCGAAGACCGAAGCCGCCTCCTACGTGCCGCTCGGCACCGCGGCGCAAGTCCTGATGACCGTGGTCGGCGCCCTGGTCGGCGGACCGCTCTCGGACCGCATCGGCCGCCGCAAGCCCTTCGTCGCGCTGGCCGCGGCGATCTGCCTGCTGGGCCTCGTCGTGCTGGCCCTCGCCCCCAGCATCCCGCTGTACCTGGCCGGCCTCCTCTTCATCGGCCTGGCCACCGGCGTCTACAACTCGGTGGACATCGCCCTGATGACCGCGGTGCTGCCGGACGACATCAAGGGGGCCGGCAAGGACCTCGGTGTGATGAACATCGCCAATACCCTGCCCAACACCCTCGCTCCCGCCTTCGCCCCGGTGCTGCTGTCCATCACGCTCTTCTCGCTGGTCAGCGAGAACCCCGGGCAGAACTACACGATGCTGTTCCTGGGCAGCGCTCTCTTCGCGTTCGTCAGCGTCGTGAGCGTCCTGAAGATCCGCAGCGTGCGGTGAACGCCTTCTCCCCCGCCCCTCCCGAAAGGCAATGCCATGACC
>NZ_JAAALN010000076.1 GCF_009906795.1 Kineococcus siccus | reverse complement strand
CCCCCGGTCACGACCGCCCGCCCCACGGTCCGCGGAACCCCGGGTCCGGGTCCGGGCCCGGGAGCGGGCACGGCGCCGGGCCCTGCGGCGGACGAGGTGGGCAGGGGGGAGCTCGGGTTCGGCACGGGTGCATGCAACCACCGCGCCCTCCACCGCGCCCGTCGACGCGCGCCTCGGTAGCGTCCGCGTCGTGCACCCCCCCTCCGGACCGTCCACCGCCCCGGACGCCGGGCCCGGGACCACGGTCGTCGTCGCGACGCGCGACCGGGCCGCGGACCTGCGTCTGACCCTGCCGCGCCACGAGGGCCCGGTCGTCGTGGTCGACAACGGCTCGCGCGACGACACCGTCGCCGTCGTGCACGCCGAGGCCGACCGCCGCCGCCGCTCGGGCGGACCGCCGCTGCGGCTCGTGCAGCCCGGGACGAACCTCGGCGCCCCCGCGCGCAACGTCGGCGCGCAGGCCGCCACGACGGAGCTCGTCGCCTTCGCCGACGACGACTCCTGGTGGGCGCCGGGGGCTCTGCGCCGCGCCGAGGCCGAGTTCGCGGCGGCTCCCCGGCTTGCGCTGCTGGCCGCGCGGATCCTCGTCGGGGCGGCCGAGGAGCTGGATCCCGTGTGCACCGACATGGCCGCGGCGCCCTGGGGGACCTCGCGGGACCTGCCGGGCCCGGACGTCCTGGGGTTCGTGGCGTGCGGCACCGTCGTGCGGCGCGAGCCGTTCCTCGCCGTCGGCGGCTTCGACGACGTCGTGCACTTCGGTGGGGAGGAGGAGCGCGTGACGTACGACCTCGTCGCCGCAGGCTGGGGCCTGGCCTACGTCGACGCCGTCGTGGCCCACCACCACCCCTCCCCGCGGCGCGGCAGCGACGCGCGGCGCCGCGAGCTGCTGGCGCGCAACAGGTTGCTGACCAGCTGGATGCGCCGGCCGCTGCGGGTGGCCCTGGCCCAGACGGCCCGTGCGGCGCTCGGCCCGGCCGAGCAGCGACGCGGCCTCGTCAGCGCGGCCCCGGCCGTCCCCCGCGCCCTGCGCCGGCGGCACGCGCCGTCCGTCGAGGTCGAGCGTCGCCTGCGCGTCCTGGAGACCGGGCGTGGCTGAGGCGGGGGACGCCGCGCCGGCCGAGCCGCTGGCGGGGCCGCCGCACGCGCGCGTCACCGTCGTCCTCATCACGTGGCAGCGACGCGACGAGGCGCTGCTCGCGGTCCGGCGGTTGCTGGCCCTGCCGGAACGTCCCCGCGTCGTCGTGCTGGACAACGGCTCCACGGACGGCACCGCGGAGGCCCTGCGGGCGCAGCACCCCGCGGGTTCGGCGGGCGCCGATCGCCTCGACCTCGTGGTCCTGCCGGAGAACCAGGGCGCGGTGGCCCGCAACACGGGCGTGGCGACGGCCTCCACGCCCTACGTGGCGTTCTGCGACGACGACACGTGGTGGGACCCGGGCAGTCTCGACCGCGCGGCCGACGTGCTCGACGCCGACCCGCGCGTCGCGGTCCTCACGGCCCGCATCCTCGTGGAACCCGGTGCGGTGGAGGACGACATCGTCGTCGAGCTGCGCGAGTCCCCCGTCCGGGGCGCCCCCGGCCTGCCCGGCCCGGCGCTCGGCAGCTTCCTGGCCGGGGCGTCGGTCGTGCGCCGCGACGCGTTCCTGGCCGTCGGCGGCTTCTCCCGCCGCCTGTGGCTCGGCGGGGAGGAGGAGCTGATGGCGGCCGACCTCGCGGCGGCCGGCTGGGAGCTCTGCTACCTCGAGGACCTGACGATCCACCATCAGGCGTCGGTGCTGCGCGAGTCCGACCTGCGGCGCCGCCACGGCATCCGGAACACCCTGTGGTTCACGTGGCTGCGCCGACCGGTGCCCGCGGCCCTGCGCCGCACGCGGTTCCTGCTGCGCACGGTGCCGCGCGACCGCACCACGGCCCTCGGCCTGGCCGACGCGGTGCGGGGGTTGCCGTGGCTGGTGCGGGAGCGGCGGGTCCTGCCCCCGCACGCCGAGGCGCGGTTCCGGGCCCTGGAGGCGTCGCAGGAGGCCTCGCGGAGCCGCGTCTACGACCGCTGAGGCGAACGCCGGGCTCCGCCCCCGCGACGGCGCCCGGACAGCACGGAGGCCGTGCAGGAGCGTTCTCCTGCACGGCCTCGCGGACGGGTGGGCGACTCAGCGTCCGCCCTCGACGACGTTGTCCGCCGCGACCGCGTCCCGCGTGCCCATCGGCTGCGGGTCGCCCTTGGTCGTGTCCGCCGCGGTCTGCTTCTCCGACTCGGCGTTGATCTCCGCGCCGAGCAGGATCGCGTAGCTGGTGAGCCACAGCCACATCAGCAGGATCACGACGCCCGCCGAGGCGCCGTAGCTCTTGGTGTAGGAGCTGCCGCCCGCGAGCGAGACGTACAGCGAGAAACCCGCCGAGACGATCAGCCACAGCACGGTCGCCACGGCCGCCCCGACCGAGACCCAGCGCACCTTGGGCGCGTCGCGGTCGGGGGCGAGGCGGTACACGACGGCGAGCGCGAGGACGACGAGCACGAGCAGCAGGACCCAGCGCAGCACCGTCACGACGACGCTGACGATCCCGCTGGCCCCCAGCGCCTTCACCAGGACCGGAGCCACCGCGATGAGGCCGATGGCCAGGAGCATGAAGACGATCGCGCCGACGGTCAGCAGGAGCGCGGTGCCCTTGACCTTAACGAAACCCCGCGTCTCCTTCTCGTCGTAGGCGGAGTTCGTCGCGGCCATGAGGTTCTGCACACCGCTCGAGGCGCTCCACAGCGCCAGCACGACGGCGACGACGAGGCTGATCCCGGCGGCCCGCTCGTTGGACGCGACGTTCGCGACCTGGGCCAGCACCAGGGTGCGCGCCTCCTGCGGGATGGCGGTGATGCCGTTGATCTGCTGGGTGATCTTGTCGGGCGTGCTGACCAGCCCCCACAGCAGGAACGCCGCGGTCAGGGCCGGGAAGATCGCCAGGAACGCCTTGAAGGCCACGCCCGCCGCGAGCAGCGGCACCAGGTCGTCCTTCGCCTCGCCCCAGGCCCGCTTGGAGACCTGCAGCCACCCCTTGGCGGGGATCTCCTGCGGGCTGTCGGCGTCCTTGCCCGGCGTCACCGACAGCTCTTCGTTCCGGGTCGTCGACCTGCTCATGTCCCCCACTCTCCTTCTGCCACGACGACCGCGCGCGCCGGAGCCCGGCGCGCGCGGTCGTGGACGAGGCTGGTCGTCAACCGATGATCTTCGAGGTGGCCTGCGGGTCCTCGTCGGCGGTCTCGTCGCCGGTCGCGTCGGTCGCCTCGGCGAGCGCCGCGCTCCCGTCGTCCTCGGCCGCGTCGAGCGAGCTCTCGCCGAGCAGGTCCTCGCCGGGGACCGCGGAGTCCTCGGTCACGCCGCCTCCTAGCTGCTGCGCGCGGTGTCGCGCACGTCGGCGGCCGCGGCCTGACCGTGGCCGCGCACCTCCTCGGTGGCGCCCTGCGCGTCGCTCTTGACGGTCTGCGCGGCGTCGCGCGCCGACTCGCCGACCGCCTGCGCGGCCCCCTTGGCGGTCTCCTGCACGGACTCGCGGACGTCCAGCAGCGTGTCCTTGGCGCCCTGCAGAGCCGGCTGGCCCTTCTCCTTGGCCGCGTCGACGAGCGCACCCGTCGCCTCGGCCTCCTTCTGGGTCGCCGGGATCAGCGAGGAGACGAGCAGGCCGAGGCCGAAGGCCACGACGCCCGCAGCGAGCGGGTTGCCCTGCGTCTTCGCCTTCACGGCCGACGTCGCGTCGCCCGTGGTGCCGGCGGCGCTGTGCTTGGCCGACGCCAGGCGGTCCGAGGCCGACGCCGTCGAGGCGTGGGCGGAGTCGCGGACGTCGTGGGCGGTGCCCATGACCCTGTCCCTGGCGGTCGCGGTCGCGTCGTGCGCACTACCCATGATCTTGTCCTTCACGCCGGCCACGCCCGCCTTGGCCTTGTCGACCTGGCGGTGCGCGACGTTCGAGGGGCTGAGCCGGTCGGTCAGCTCGTCGAGGTCCGCGGTCAGGGACGACCGGGTCTCCTCGATGTCGCCCTGGATCTGCGTCGTGCTCAGGTCGTCGGGTGCTTGGCCCATTGCGCGTCCTCCTTGAGGGTCAGGGTGGTCTTCTCCAGCGGCGGCGGCACGGCCTTCAGCGCCTTCTGCCCGGCCTTGGCCAGCACAGCGGCGACGACGCCCCACACGACGGTCACGATGAGCGCGGCCCAGCCGTAGCCGATCAGGTCGCCGAGCGCGATCACCACGAGGCCGGTGAGGGCGATGAGGAACAGGTGCCCCGCCACGCCGGCACCGGCGAGCATGCCCGCACCCTTGCCCGCGGTCTTGGCGTCCTGCCGCAGCTCGGTCTTGGCGAGCGCGATCTCCTGCCGCACCAGCGTGGACAGTTCCGTGGTGATGCTGCCGACGATCTCGCCGAGAGAGCGCTCGCTGCGCCCCTCGCCGCCTGCGCCGGTCGTGCCCGTGGTCGTCCCGGGTGCGGTGCTGCCACCGCTCGCGTGCGCCCCGCTCACGGCCGGGTGCCCGGGACCTGCGACGCCGACATCGACGGGACGTCGCTGCGGATGTGGTGCGGGACGAGGTCCTCGTCGAGGTTCTCGCCCGTCACGTCGACGCTCGTGGGTGCGGTCGACGTGGTCGCGGCGGTCGTGACCGGCGCGGTGGTGGTCGTCGCGAGGCCGGGGTAGGCGGCGGGCGTCGGCGCGGTGGCCAGCGGCTCCAGCTCCGTCCCGGACCCCATGGGGGTGTCGCTCGTGCGGCTCGAGGCCGCCGTCGCCCCGCGCGTGACGCGCCCGGCCAGCAGGCCGGCCGCGAGGGCGCCGAGGAGGAAGGTGCCCGGCTTGCGGCGCGCGAAGGAGCGCACCTGGTCGAGCAGTTCTGCGGGCTCGTGGCGGGACAGCGTGTCGCCCCAGGTGCTGGCGCGGTCGCCGGCCTGGCGGACGAGGTTGGTGGCCATGCCGGAACCCTGGCTCCCGCCGGCCATGCCGCTGAGCTCCTGCCCGGCCTCGCGCAGGAACGCCGCGAGGCGGTCGCGCTGGGTGGAGGACTGCTCGTCCACCTGGCGGCGGACCTCGTCCAGGACGCCCAGCGCCTGGTGCTTGGCCTCGCCGATGACGGCGCCGGCCTGCTCCTGCGCGGACTGCGCGACGGCGCCGGCCTGCTCCTTGGCGGTGCCGGCCACCTCGTTCGCCTGCTGCTTGGCGGTCCCTGCGGTCTCCTGCGCGCGCTGCTTGGCGTCGCCGGTTCCTGTCTGCGTGCTCATGCTCGTCTCCTCCGTGCTCGTCGGCACCCTCGTCGGGCCGGTCGTCGAACGTCGCGAAGCGGTGCTCACGCGCCGCCGGGCGCCTGGGCGGACTGCCGGCGTCTCGGGGCCACGGCTCTCGCCTCGTCGATCAGGTCCATGCCTGCCTCCGTACTCGTGCGGCCCGCACCCGGGGGTGTGCGTGCCTGACGCTTCCGGGGTACCCGGGTCCGGACGGCGCAAACGTGGCGCGGTGGAAGTTCTTCCGGCAGGGGTCCGGGGCGCCGCGGTGGAGGTGCTGGACCCGTTCTGCCCTGCCACGCTTCGAGACGTGACCACGACCTCCGGAGAACCCTCCGCCCGTCCCGCCGTCGCCCAGGGCCTCGACGTGGCCGCCCGCTGGGCGGTCCGCCTGCTCGTCCTCGGCGTCGCGGCCTACGCCCTGCTGTGGCTCGTGGGCAAGGGCTGGTCCCTCGTCCTGCCGCTGATCCTGGCCGTCCTGCTGACCGCCGTGCTGTGGCCCGTGACGCGCCTGCTGCGCCGCGTCCTGCCCCACGCGCTCGCCGCGGTGGTGTCCCTGCTGCTGCTGATCGGCGTCATCGTCGGCGTGTTCGCGGTCCTGGTGCCGAACATCGCCGACCAGGGGCCCCAGCTCGTCGACAGCGCGAGCGAAGGCCTCGCGACGCTGCAGGGCTACGTGACCGGCCCGCCCCTGAACCTCGGCGACGACCAGGTCGGCTCGCTCATCGACCGGGGCGTCAACGAGCTGCAGACCAACGCGCAGGCGATCGCGCTGAGCGTCGCGGGCGGCCTCGGCACCGTCGGCGCGAGCATCGGCTCGGGCGTCGTGACGTTCCTGCTCGTCCTCGTGCTGTCGTTCTTCTGCCTCAGCGACGGCGACCGGCTGCTGCCGTGGTCGCGCCGCTGGCTGGACGCCCGCACCCACCACCACGCGGTCGAGATCGGCGGGCGCGTGTGGAAGGTGCTGCAGGGCTACATCGTCTCGCAGGCCGCCGTGGCGCTGTGCGACGCGGTGTTCATCGGCATCGGGCTGGCGGTCCTCGGCGTCCCCTTCGCCCTGCCGCTGGCCGTCATCATCTTCTTCTCCTCCTTCATCCCCATCGTCGGTGCGGTCGTCAGCGGCATCCTCGCCGTGCTGGTGGCGCTCGTGACGGTCGGCTGGGTGCAGGCGCTCATCGCCCTCGGCATCGTCCTGGTCGTGCAGCAGCTCGAGGGCAACGTGCTGCAGCCCCTGCTGGTCGGTCGCACCCTGGCGCTGCACCCCGTCGTCGTCATCGGCTCGGTCACGATCGGCGGCACGGCGTTCGGCATCATCGGTGCGTTCCTCGCGGTGCCCGTCGTGGCGATCATCACGGCCGTGCTGCGCTACGTGCACCACGTCCAGAAGCCCGACGAGCCGGAGAACCCGAAGGTCGACAAGCCGGTCCGGCGGATCCCCCGGGGCCGGGTCGGTGCGCAGCGCGCCGAGCGCGGCGGTGGTCGCGTGCAGACTCCCGGCACGGTGGAACTGCCCGGCGAGACCGTCGACAGCACCGTCGACGGCGGCGCGGGCGACGCCCGGAGGTCGTCCTGACCTCCCGCGGTCCCGGCTCCCTCGCCGGGCCCGCGGGCGGGTTCACCAACCGGCGGTGTCGTCCGCCCCGAAGGTCCAGGCCGCCGCGTCGCTGAGCACCGTGGCCTCGACGGTCACGGGTTCGAGCCCGCGACCGCGCAGGGCCGCGACCACGCGGCGGTGCGCCTCCTGGGCGGCACCCTCCGCGTCGAGCCCGTCGGCGTCCACGCTCAGCACCAGGTCGTGCTCGGGCACGTCGACGCCCTCGACCCGGGGGTGGGCCGCGCCGAGGTCGGTGACCAGCCCGCGCAGCTGCTGAGCGTCGAACCCCGCGGCCGTGTGGATCCGCAGGTAGACGGCGTACTCGTGGTCGAGGTCGGCGACGCCGGCCTCGATCGCCGCGTCGATCTCGTCGACCGCGTGCTGGAGGTCGCCGTCGAGGGTGCTGCCGGTGCGCTCGTCGTCCACGGCGTCCATCTTCGCCCAGGCGGGCGGGCCCGCACCTCGGGGTGCGCCCGGGCCACCGCGTTCCTACTCTCGCAGCGGGTCGAGCAGGGGCCTGCGGAGCAGGAGACGAGGAGCCCGACGTGCAGATCGGCTACAAGCTCGCGACGGAGGCCTTCGGGCCCAAGGAGATCATCCGGCAGGCGCTCGCCGCCGAGGAGGCCGGCTACGACTTCGTCGAGATGAGCGACCACTTCCACCCGTGGCTCGACGTGCAGGGCCACTCGGGCTTCACCTGGAACCTGCTGTCGGCCATCGCGGCGAAGACCGAGCGGATCGGACTGGTCACCGGGGTGACCTGCCCCTCGGTGCGCTACCACCCCGCGATCATCGCCCAGGCGGCCGCGACCCTGGCGATCATCTCCGACGGGCGGTTCACGCTGGGCGTCGGCGCCGGTGAACGCCTGAACGAGCACGTCGTCGGGCGAGGTTTCCCCGGCGTGGCCGAGCGGCACGAGCGCTTCCGGGAGGCGCTGGAGATCATCCGGCTGCTGTGGCAGGGCGGGTACCGCACGTACGAGGGCAAGCACCTCCGCCTGGAGGACGCCCGCGTGTTCGACCTGCCGGAGCAGCTGCCCGTCATCGCGGTCGCCGCGAGCGGGCCGGCGTCGGCCCGGATCGCCGCGGAGCTCGGGGGCGGCCTGTTCGCCACGGAGCCGAAGGGCGACATGGTGGCGACGTGGAAGCGCCTGGGCGGCAACGGCCCCGCCTACGCGGAGGTGCCCCTGGCCTGGGCCCCGGACGCGGAGTCGGCCGTGCAGGCCGTCCTCGAGAAGAGCCCGTGGGCGGTCACCGGCTGGAAGGTGATGTCGGAGCTGCCGAACCCGGCGAACTTCGCCGCCGCGTCCGCGACCGTGGGGGCCGAGGACGTGCGGGCCCAGTTCGCGGTGGGCCCCGACGTGCGGGACCACCTGCGGGTCGCGCAGCAGTTCGTCGACGCGGGGTTCGACCACCTCGTGACCCAGAACGCCGGTCCGGACCCCGACGGCTTCCTCGAGTTCTTCGCCACGACGCTGCAGGAACCCCTGCGCGCCCTCACGCCGGCGTCCTGACCGCCCGTCGCGGCCCGGGGCGTGGTAGTCAGGTCACCGTGCCCGCCCCCACCGCGCGCCTGCGCCTGCCGGGCCGCCGGCCGATCGGACCGCTGCAGGCCATCGCCCTGCGGCTCGGCGTGGCGCTCCTCCTCGTCGTCGTCGCGTGGCTGCTCGTGGTGGTCGAGCGCGACAGCTACCGGGACAGCGCCGACGGCAGCGTGTCCCTCGTGGACGCGCTCTACTACACGACGGTCACGCTCTCCACGACCGGCTACGGCGACATCACCCCCGTGACGACCCGGGCGCGGCTGCTGAACGCCCTGGTCGTCACGCCGATGCGCGTCCTGTTCGTCATCGTGCTCGTCGGCACCACCATCCAGGCGCTGACCGAGCGCTCCCGCACCGAGATCCGCCTGGCGCGGTGGAGGAACCGCATGCGCGAGCACGTGCTGGTCATCGGCTACGGGACCAAGGGGCGCAACGCGGTCCGGGCCCTGCGTCTGCACGGCCACCGCCCGGACCGGATCCTCGTCGTGGACGCGGACCCGCGGGCCACCGCGGACGCCTCCGCCGACGGGTACGTGGCCGTCACCGGCAGCGCGACGCGGGCGGAGACCTACCGGGCCGCGCTCGCCGAACGGGCCTCCTCCGTCGTCATCGCGCTCGACCGCGACGACACCGCCATCCTCGCGACGCTGGCGCTCAAGCGCCTCGCTCCGCACCTGACCATCGTGGCCGCGGCGCGCGAGGCGGAGCACGCAGACCTGCTGCGGCAGAGCGGAGCCAGCTCGGTGGTCGTGTCCTCGGAGACCACCGGGCGCCTCCTGGGCCTCGCGGCCGACAGCCCCGCGGCCGTCGAGGTCGTGGAGGACCTGGTGGCCTTCGGCCAGGGCCTCGACCTGGAGGACCGCCCGGTCACGCCGGAGGAGGTGGGCCGGACCCCGGCCGACCTGCCCGTCCCGGTCCTGGCCGTGGTGCGGGACGGACGGACGCACCGCTACAACGACCCGGAGCTCGGACCCCTGCAGGCCACCGACCGCGTGCTGCACGTCGTCGGCCCGCCGGCCCCGGGGGCGGGCGCCACGCGGAGCTCCTGAGCGTCGGCGGGCCCTCACACGTCGGAACCGGGGGCCCGCGCCGCATCTCGGGTGGCGGGGGTGCGCGGGAGCGGGCACCCTTGTTGCCGACGGCGCTGCAGACGGCGCCGCACTGGACGGACACCGTCGAGAAGTGGCGGGTCGCAGGGCCGGCCGCCCCGGACACCCCGGAGCGGGAACGGACGGCGCGAGCTTCGCCCGCACGAGCAGGAGCGGACCGCGCCGGTCCACCGTCGGAGAGCCGTCGGCGCCGGGAACTCGCTGCACACGCGGATCCCCTGGTCACCGAGCTCCCCTCCAGCCCCTCCACCGTGCCCCCGCACGGTGTTGTCCGAACACCACGCGGGCCCTCACGGGCCCCACCGACGAAAGGTTCCCACCCATGGCCCAGAACCTCCCCGCCACCGACCAGCTCTTCGGCGCCACCGTCGTCGGTCAGGACGGCGGCAAGATCGGCAAGGTCGAAGAGGTCTACCTGGACAACAACTCCGGGCAGCCGGAGTGGGTCTCGGTGAAGACCGGCCTGTTCGGGTCCAACGTCTCCCTCATCCCCCTGGCCCAGGCCTCGTTCTCGGGCGACACCATGTCGGTGCCGTTCGACAAGGCCATGGTCAAGGACGCGCCCCACCACGACCCGGCCGCGGAGCTCAGCGAGTCCGACGAGGACGACCTGTACCGCTACTACGGCATCGGCGGCGGCACCAGCACGACGACGGACCGCACGACGACGGGCACGACGGGCGGCATGACCACCGGCGACCGCACCGCGGGCGACCTCACCACGGGTGGGCGCACGACCGGTGACCGCGACATGACGTCGGGCCGCACCGGCGCCGGCCACGACACCTCGGGCCCGAACACCGACGACGCGATGACCCGGTCGAAGGAGGAGCTCCGCGTGGGCACCGAGACCCGCGAGGCCGGCCGCGCGCGGCTGCGCAAGTACATCACCGCGGAGCACGTCGAGCGCTCCGTCCCGGTCTCCCACGAGGAGGTCGTGGTCCGTCGCGAGCCGATCACCGAGGCCAACCGCGGTGACGCCCTCAAGGGCGGGGACCTGACCGAGGAGGAGCACGAGGTCGTCCTTACGGAGGAGCGCGCCGTGGCCGCCAAGGAGACCGTCCCGGTCGAGCGGGTCCAGCTCGGCACCGAGAAGGTCCAGGGCACCGAGACGATCGACGCCGAGGTCCGCGAGGAGCACATCGACCTCGACGCCGACCAGGGCGTGCGGAACACCACGCGCGACCGCGACTGACCCGGCCGCCCCGCGTGGATCCGCGATCGGACCGCACACCGGGCACGGCGGAGGTCGTCCTGGCCGCGGAGCACCTCTCGGTGGGCGTCGAACGCGTCCCCGCCGAGCGGGTGCGGATCACCAAGCGCGTCGTGGAGGAACTGCGGACCATCGAGGTCCCGCTGCGGCGGGAGGAGCTCGTCATCACGCGCGAGCCCCTCTCGCCGACGGGCCGCCTGCCGCGTGAGGTCCAGGCCGACCTGGTGCTGGTCCTTCACGAGGAGGTTCCGCAGGTGTCCGTCAGCACCCGGGCCTACGAACGCGTCACGGTCTCGGTCGAGACGGTCCAGGGCCAGGAGGTCGTCCAGGCGGACCTCCGCACCGAGCACGCCAGCGTCACCGTCACCGAGACGTCAGAAGCGTTGCGACGCAGCTGATCTCGGAGCGACCTGCACGAGATGTCCCGAGCACCCCGGACGCCAGCGTCCGGGGTGCTCGTCTATCCCCCCGAAACCCCAGGAGCAGTCATGAGCACCCCCACCGGTTCCGACGGAGCCCACGCGGCGAGCGGCGGCGCGGGCCGCGGCGACACCCCGGGCGGCGGCCGCCCCGACTTCCGCCTCGGCCGCGAGGACGTCGACCGCGGCCACGACCGCGGCACGCAGCAGGCGACCACCCACGACCCCGGCCCGTCGCTCGTCCACCACGACACCGACCGCACCGCCGCTCCCGCGCCGTCGACCCAGCACGACCACGACCGCGACCACGACCGCGGCCGCGGCCGCGACCACGACCACGACCGCAGCGCAGGCCGCACGGCGGGGAACACCGGTCCGGTGCCGACGCCCGGGCAGAACATGGACCGCAAGGCCGTCGTGGAGCGGGAGAAGGACGCCCACGGCGGTGTCAAGGTCGGTTCCGCCTTCTTCGGCTGGCTCACCGCGACCGGCACGGCCGTCCTGCTCACCGCCCTGCTGGCCGCCACGGGCACGGCGGTCGGTCTGGCCAACAGCGGCAGCGTGGACGCCGCGCTGTCGGGTGCGGAGAGCCAGGCGGCCGGGAACGCCGGCACCATCGGCATCGCCGGTGCCGTCGCGCTCCTCGTCGTCCTGCTCGTCGCCTACTTCTGCGGCGGGTACGTCGCCGGGCGCATGGCCCGCTTCAACGGGGTCAAGCAGGGCGTGGCCGTGTGGGTCTGGGCCGTCGTCATCGCCGTCGTCGCGGCCGTCCTCGTCGCCGTGGCGGGCAGCCGGTTCAACGTCCTGAGCCAGCTGAACAGCTTCCCGCGCATCCCGGTCGACGAGGGGACGCTGACGTCCGGCTCGATCATCACCGTCGTGGCCGCGCTGGTCGTCGCCCTCGTCGGCGCGATCCTCGGTGGACTCGCCGGCATGCGGTTCCACCGCCGGGTCGACCGCGCCGGGCTGGGCCGCTGACCTGACCGGCTGAGCCGGACGGCACGACGGGGCCGGGCCCGGGGGACGAGCGACGAGTGCTCAGTCCCCGGGCCCGGCCCTCGTCGTTCCGGGACGCCGCCGGACGACGGCCGCCAGCGCCGGCAGCAACTCCCCGGCCAGCACGCCGTAGCCGGCCCCCGAGGGGTGGAACCGGTCGGCGGAGAACAGGTCCGGCTCCGCGGCGAAGCGGGCCGTGGTCGCGGCCGACGGCTCCACCGTGCGTCCGCCGGAACGCAGCACGGCCGCCGCCTGCGCCGCCCGCAGAGCCGCGGCGGCCGCGCGGACGACCGGGCGCAGCGGGGGCGGGACGTGGACCACGACGCTCAGGTCGGGCACGGGGACGACCAGGACGTCGGCGCCCGCGGCGCGCAGGTCGGCGACCGCGCGCTCGAGGTGGGCGACCGACTCCTCCACCGGCGCACCGTGGACGAGGTCGTTGCCCCCGACGACGAGGAGCGCGACGTCCGCCGGCCAGGCGCAGGCCGCGGCGACCTGCGGACCGAGGTCGCGCGTGACGGCTCCCGGCACCGCGAGGACCCGGAGCGCGGTCGGAGCGCCCCCGGCCGCGAGCCCGTCCGCGAGGCGCGGGCCCAGGCCGTCCCCGGGACGCGGGGCGCCCGTCCCGGCCGCGAGGGAGTCGCCCAGGACGGCCAGCCGGAGTTCTCGCGTCACGCGGCCCACGGTGGCACGGACGAGGACCGGACGCGCCGCGGCGGCCGCTGCAGGGCGCTGCCGACGTGGGCGTGCCGCGCGGGAGTGCTTGCCGTACGGTGCTTCTCACCGAGACCGCCGCCGTACCGCTGGACGCGGACGCGGCGGTCGGACCCGAGGGAGGCCTCCTGTGGACGTGACCCGGACCGCTCGCACGCTCGCCGGATCGGTCGCCGCCGCGGCGGGCCGCGTCCGTCCCGGCCGGGCCGGGGGTGCTCCGCCGCCGCAGCAGACGCTGACCTTCACCTGCTCCCCCGCAGACGTCCTCGCGGCCGTGCGCGACGCCGCGGTCTGGTCGCAGGTGCTCGGCGACCTCGGCCGGGCGGAGCTCGTGGCGCCCGGCCGCTACCGGTTCACCCCGGCCTCCCCCGCCGACGCCGAGGGCGTCGACACGGAGCTGCGCGAGAGCGCCGACGCGGTGCTGTTCGACCGGTCCGGGGACGCCCCCCCGCTGGTCGAGCTGCGGGTGCTGCCCGCCCCGCAGGACCGCGGCACCGAGGTGGAGCTGAGCCTGGACCTGCCGGTCCCCGACCTCGCGGCCGGCGCCGCGACGTTCACGGTGCTCTACCGGCTGCGGGCGCTCCTGCAGACCGGTGAGGTCCCGACGATCACCCCGCAGCCCTCCGCGCGTCCCGCGCAGCGCTGACCGACCGACTCCCCACCCGTCAGGAGAACTCCGTGCGCGCACTCGTCTGGAACGGCGTCGACGACCTGGCGGTGGAGACCGTCCCGGACGCACGCCTGGTGAACCCGCGCGACGTGGTGCTGCGCGTCCTCGCGACCACCACGTGCGGGTCCGACCTGCACTTCATCGACGGCTACCTCCCGGGCATGCTGCCCGGCGACGTCTTCGGCCACGAGTTCATGGGCGAGGTCGTCGAGGTCGGCCCGGAGGTGCGCCGCGTGCGGGTGGGCGACCGCGTCGTCGTCCCCTCCTTCATCGCCTGCGGGTCGTGCTGGCACTGCCGGCACGAGCAGTACTCGCTGTGCGACACGACGAACCCGAACGCCGCGGCGCAGCAGCCCCTGCTCGGCTACCCCAGCGGGGGCATCTACGGCTACACGCACCCCTTCGGCGGGTACGCGGGCTCGCACGCGGGGTTCGTGCGCGTGCCCTTCGGCGACGTGAACTGCTTCAGCGTCCCCGACGGCGTGAGCGACGTCGCGGCCCTGTTCGTCTCCGACGCGGCGCCGACGGGTTTCATGGGGGCGGACTTCTGCGAGATCACCCCCGGCGACACGGTCGCGGTCTTCGGAGCCGGGGCCGTCGGCCTGATGGCGGCCGCGTCCGCCCGCCTGCTCGGCGCCGGGCGCGTCATCGTCGTGGACCGGCTGCCCGAGCGGCTGGAGAAGGCGCGCACCGTGGCGGGCGCGGAGACCCTGGACTACACCGCGGTCGACAGCGTGCAGGAGGTCCTGCGCGAGACGACCGGGGGCCGCGGACCCGACGCCGTCATCGAGGCCGTCGGCATGGAGGGCCACGGCACCGGGGTCCAGCAGAAGCTCGACCGCGCCAAGCAGGCCCTGCGGCTGGAGACCGACCGCGCCACCCCGCTGCGCGAGGCGATCCTCGCGTGCCGCAAGGGCGGCGTGGTCTCCGTCCTGGGCGTGTACGGCCTCACCGACTCGTTCCCGATGGGCGTCATCGTCAACAAGGGCCTGACGCTGCGCTCGGCGCAGCAGCACGGCCAGCGCTACGTGCCCCGCCTCCTGGAGCACGTCGCCGCGGGCCGGCTCGACACGGCGGCGCTCATGACCCACGAGCTCCCGCTCGAGGACGCCGTGCGCGGCTACGAGATGTTCAAGGAGAAGCAGGACGGGTGCCTGCGGGCGGTCTTCCGCCCCTGACGGCGCGGGGAGTGAGCCGGCGGTCCGGGGGTACAGGCCCGTCGTGGCGCACTCCCCGCTGTCCCTGACCTTCATCGGCACCGCGACGGTGCTGCTGCGCTACGGCGGCCTGACGCTGCTGACCGACCCGAACTTCCTGCACCGCGGGCAGTACGCGTGGCTCGGGCACGGCCTGGTCAGCAAGCGCCTGACCGACCCCGCCCTCGCACCGTCGGAACTCCCACCGCTCGACGGCATCGTGCTGTCGCACCTGCACGGGGACCACTTCGACCGGGTCGCGCGCCGGGGGCTGGCCAAGGACGTCCCGCTGGTGACGACCCGCCACGCCCGCCGGCGGCTCGCCGTCCGGTCCGGGTTCACCGACGTCACCGGGCTCGCGACCTGGGAGCACCGCACCCTGCGGGGCGCCGGGAGCCAGGTGCGCATCACGGCCGCCCCCGGGCGGCACGCCACGGGTCGCTGGCAGGCGCTCCTGCCCCCGGTCATGGGCAGCGTCCTGGAGTTCGGTCCGGCCGGAGGCGACCCGGAGGTCACCGTGTACGTCACGGGGGACACCCTCAACGTGCCCGAGCTGGCCCAGGTGCCCGCCCGCTACCCGCACGTCGACCTGGCCGTCGTGCACCTCGGGGGCACCACGCTGCCGGGCGGCCTCGTGGTGACCATGGACGGGGTCCAGGGCGCCGACCTCCTCGACCTGGTCCGTCCCGCGGCCGCCGTCCCCGTCCACGTCGACGACTACGGCGTGTTCCGCTCGCCGCTGTCCGACTTCCAGGCCGAGCTCGCGCGGCGCGGCACCGGGTCGCTGGTCCGCTACGTGGCCCGCGGCGAGACGGCCGTCTTCGGCGACCTCGGCGCCTGAGCCGACCGGCGCCGCTCCCGCGCGAGCTGCCGGCTGCCGGCTGCGTACCAGCCGGAGAGCACGAGGACCGCGAGCACCACGTCGAGCACCGTCCCGGCCCCGAACAGCAGCCGGGCCGCGGCCTGGGCGTCACCCGGGGCGCTCCCGGCCGGCGGGGAGGCGTGCAGCAGCTTGGCGATCGTGTCGTGGGAACCCGCGACGAGCAGGAGCACCACGAGTCGGGTGGTCACGCTGCGGCGCACGCGCACCGGGTCGCGGCCGAGCAGCAGCGCGGCGAAGAGGTACCCGGCCAGCACGGCGTGCAGGTGGACGAGCAGCGTGAGCACCGGGCGCCCGGCGAGGGCGTGGTGCAGTGGCGTCAGGAAGAACACCGCGAAGCCCGACACCTCGAGGACCACCACGACGGGAGCGCTCGTCACCACGCGCGCCCAGCGGCTGTGCAGGAGGGCGAGCAGGGCCCGCCGGCGCCGGCCGCGCAGCGTGCGCAGCGCGAGGGTCGCAGGAGCGGCCAGGGCGGCGGCCACGGGCAGCACCATGGCCAGCAGGACGTGCTGCAGCACGTGCGCCCGCAGACCCGCCAGGCCCAGCGCCTCCGGGAGCGCCGCAGCGAGGGGGACGCAGGCCGCCGCGGCGCCCCACAGCAGCGACCGGGCCGCGGGCCAGCGGTCGCCCCGCCGTCGCAGCCCGGCGACGGCGGCGAGGTAGGCGGCGGTCACGGCGGCGGCGAGGAGGAACGCCGTCAGCGCCGCGGGGAACGACGACACGAGCGGGGCCGTCCCGGCCACCACGTCGTCGTGGCCCGGGTGCTGGCTCACCGCACCGGCTCCGGCGCCCGCCGCGCGAGCAGCAGCAGCCCGACGACCAGGCCGGCACCGCCCGCGGTGTTCCAGACGACGTCGTAGGCGGCGAGGTCGACGCCGTAGCGGATCTGGTGCAGCCCGAGCAGCTTGTGCTGGACTAGGCCGTCGTAGAGCTGGAACGCGCCCCACCCCGCGAGGACCCCGCCGACGAGGCGCCGGCGGAGCGCTCCCCCGCGCCGCTGCAGGTCCGCGAACAGGAAGAGCCCCGCGACGACCGCGATCCAGCCCGCGGCGTGGAAGAACCCGTCGGACACCAGGCCCGCGTCGGCGCCGGCGCCGTCGTAGAAGTGGTGCCAGTGCAGCAGCTGGTGGAACACCGTCTCGTCGAGGAACGCCGCGAGGCCGACGCCCATCAGGACACCGGCCAGGGTGGAGCGCCGGGCGGTGGACGGCGGCGGGCCCGCCGGGGCCCTCCCCGTCACCGGTCCGCTCAGCCGCACACGGTGCTGCGCACCGCGTCGAGGATCCGCTGGGCCTGCTCCGGCGTCACCTCGGGCCCGCCGGGCACCGTGAACTGCGAGCTCACGTTGCCCACCACCTGCGTCTCGCTCTTGCCGTCGGCCAGGTCCTGGCAGGTCTGCTGCGCCTGCGTGGCGAGGCGGGCCGGGTCGGCCGCCAGCGCGGGGTCGATGCCGGCCAGCTGCCCCGCGAGGGCGGTGACCTGCTGCGCCCCGGGGGTGGGCACCGGCGTCGACGACGGGTACCCCGACTCGTCCGGGTACTCGTCCGGCGCCGAGGGCGTCACCGTCGGCTCGGCCGTCGGGGAGGTGCCCAGGGGCGTGCTGCGCTCGTCCGGACCGGCCATGTCCTCCTGGGAGGTCGTGCAGGCCGACAGCGCGGAGAGCGCCAGCAGCCCGGCCGCGGCGTGGACGAGGGTCCGGGTCAGGGCGGGCATCAGGGCGGCTCCAGGGTTTCGCCGGCGCGGTGGCCGGGGCGGGTCGGTCCCGGCG
>NZ_JAAALN010000075.1 GCF_009906795.1 Kineococcus siccus | reverse complement strand
GTCCCCCCGCCGACCTGGCCCCCCGCCTCGACCTCGTCGAGGAGCTGCACGGCACCCCGGTCGCGGACCCGTACCGCTGGCTCGAGGACGCCGACGACCCGCGGACCGTCGCCTGGTCGGCGTGGCAGGACGAGGCCTACC
This sequence comes from Kineococcus siccus, assembly GCF_009906795.1. GTDB lineage: Bacteria > Actinomycetota > Actinomycetes > Actinomycetales > Kineococcaceae > Kineococcus > Kineococcus siccus. The sequence continues at coordinate 17,257 of NZ_JAAALN010000075.1, read as the reverse complement.
GCGCCCACGCCGAGCGGCTGCCCGGGCGGCAGGCGCTCGCGGCGCGCGTCGCGGAGCTGATGGCGACGGGGTCCACGGGGGCGCCCGTGCACCGCGGCGAGCGCGTCTTCCGCACGCGGCGCGAGCCGACCGCGGAGCACGCCGTCCTGCGGGTCGAGGACCCGGGGGCGCCGCCGCGCGTGCTCGTGGACCCGGTGGCGCTGGACCCGGCCGGCACGACGACGCTCGACGCGTGGCGGCCCGACGTCGAGGGCGGCCTGCTCGCCTACCAGCTGTCCGAGGGCGGCAGCGAGGAGAGCAGCCTGCGCGTGCTGGACGTCGCGACCGGCGAGGTGGTCGACGGGCCGCTGGACCGGGCGCGCTACTCCCCCGTGGCGTGGCTGCCGCGGGCGGCCGACGGCTCGTCGTCGTTCTACTACGTGCGCCGCCTGCCCCCCGAGCAGCTGCCCGAGGCCGAGCGGAAGTACCACCGCCGCGTGTACCTGCACCGCGTCGGGGCCGACCCGGCCACCGACGTCGAGGTGTTCGGCGACGGCATGTCGATGACCAACTACTACGGCGTGTGGACGTCCCGCGACGGCCGCTGGCTGATCGTGAGCGCCTCCGACGGCACGGCCCCCCGCAACGACGTGTGGATCGCGGAGATCGGCGCGGGCGACCCGGCCGCGCCCGCCTTCACCGAGGTCGTCACGGGCCGCGACGCCCAGACCGGCGCGTGGGTGGGCCGCGACGGCCGCCTCTACGTCGTCACCGACCTCGACGCGCCCCGCGCCCGCCTCGCGGTGGCCGACCCGCGCCGCCCGGGGGTCGAGCACTGGCGCGACCTCGTCCCGCAGTCGGGCGACGCGGTGCTGGAGGACGTGGCCGTCCTCGACGGCGCGGAGCTGGCCGAGCCGCTGCTGGTCCTCGCCTGGACGCGGCACACCGTGTCCTCCGTGACCGTGCACGACCTGGCGACGGGTGAGCTGCTGCCGGGGGCGCGCGGCGTCCTGGACCTCCCCGGCGCGGGGTCGATCGGGGGCCTCGTGGGGCGTCCCGAGGGTGGTGCCGAGCTGTGGTTCGGCTACACCGACACGACCACCCCGGCCGTGGTGTGGCGCTTCGACGCGCGCGACGGCTCCCTCGTCGTGGACGCCCGCCCGCCGGGTGCGGTCGAGGTGGCCGGCGTGACGAGCCGGCTCGTGGAGTACGCGAGCGCCGACGGCACCACCGTCCGGATGCTCGTGGTGGCCCGCACCGACGCCCTCGACGGGCAGGGCCGGCCGCTGGCCACTGCGCCGGCCATCCTGTACGGCTACGGCGGCTTCGGCATCAGCCTGTCCCCGCACTACTCCCCCGAGGCCCTGGCGTGGGTCGAGGCCGGGGGCGTGTACGCGGTCGCCAACCTCCGCGGCGGCGGCGAGGAGGGCGAGGACTGGCACCGCGCGGGCATGCGCGAGCACAAGCAGAACGTCTTCGACGACGTCCACGCCGCGGCCCGGCACCTCGTGGCCGACGGCTGGACGCGCCACGAGCAGCTGGCGGTCCACGGCGGCTCCAACGGGGGCCTGCTCGTCGGGGCCGCCCTCACGCAGGAACCGGGGCTGTACGCCGCGGTCGTGTGCTCCGCGCCGCTGCTGGACATGGTCCGCTACGAGCAGCACGGCCTCGGCGCGACCTGGAACGACGAGTACGGCACGGCCGCGGACCCCGAGGAGTTCCGCTGGCTGCTCTCGTACTCGCCCTACCACCACGTGCGCGAGGGCACGCCCTACCCGGCCGTGCTCTTCACGGTCTTCGACGGGGACAGCCGCGTCGACCCGCTGCACGCGCGGAAGCTGTGCGCCCAGCTGCAGCACGCGACCTCCTCCGGCCGGCCCGTGCTGCTGCGCCGCGAGCGCGACGTCGGCCACGGCGCGCGATCCGTCTCGCGCACCGCGCGCCTGGTGTGCGACACGCTGTCCTTCACCGCCGCGGCGACCGGCCTCGTGCTCGCGGGCGACTGAGCGACCCGACCCCACCCGTCGACCCGACCGACCCGACCGACCCGACCGACCCGAGGAGCGCCCCACCCGTGCACCTGGCCGTCCCCACCGCCGACCTGGCCGGCGCGTCCTGCGCGCGCACCGACGCGGGCGTCTGCGGCACCGTCTACGACTGGACGGGCTCCAGCGTCGCGGGCCGCGTGGCCGACGTCCTCGTCAGCTGGCCGCTGCGCATCGTGATCATCCTGCTGGTGTGCTTCGTGGCCCGCTACCTCCTGGTCCGGGTCATCGACCGCACCGCGGCGGGCATCGCGACGGGCGCCGGCCGCGCCGCGCGGCGGGGTCAGCGCCGCAACGGGCTGCTGGAGTCCAGCCCCCTGCTGTCGGAGCGGCGCCAGCAGCGCGCCGAGACGCTCGCGTCCGTCCTGAAGAGCACGGCGACCCTGGTCCTCGGCGTCCTCGCGGTCCTCATGGTGCTGAGCGAGCTGAGCATCGACATCGCGCCCTTCCTCGCCTCCGCGGGCATCGCCGGCGTCGCGCTGGGCTTCGGCGCCCAGAGCCTCGTCAAGGACTTCCTGTCGGGGATCTTCATGCTCGCCGAGGACCAGTACGGGGTGGGCGACGTCGTGGACCTGGGCGACGCGAACGGCTCGGTCGAGGCCGTGGGCCTGCGCGTCACGCGCGTGCGCGACGTCAAGGGCACGGTCTGGTACGTCCGCAACGGCGAGATCCTGCGCGTGGGCAACCAGAGCCAGGGCTGGGCGCGCGCCGTCCTCGACGTCTCCGTCGCCTACGGCGAGGACCTGCCGCGCGTGCAGGCGCTGCTGCAGCGCATCGGCGACCACCTGGCCGAGGAGGAGGAGTGGGCGCCGCTGGTGCTGGAGCCGCCCGAGGTCTGGGGCGTGGAGAAGATGACGCAGGACGCGATCGTGCTGCGGCTGGTGGTCAAGACGGCGCCGCTGCAGCAGTGGGCCGTGCAGCGCGAGCTGCTGCGCCGCATCAAGGCGGCCTTCGACGCGGAGGGCATCAGCTTCCCCTTCGCGCAGCGCACGCTGTGGATCCGCGACGGCGACCCGTCGCGCCTGCTGAGCCCCGGCGCCCGCGACGGGGACGCGGCCGACGCCGGCGGCTCGCAGCCCCCGGCGCGCAGCGAGGCGGACGTGGCCGCCGACGTCGCCGCGACCCCCCGGCGCCCCTGACCGCGCGCGGAGGGCGAGTCCCCGAGCGACGCGAGGCGCACTGCTCGCCAACGGGAGCACGAGGACGGACACTGGGCCCATGACCCCCGCCGAGCCCGTCACCCCCGCCACGCTGGACGTCCCGCGCGGGGACGGGCGCCTGGCGCTCGTCACCGGCGTCACGGGCTACATCGGTGGGCGGCTGGTGCCGGAGCTGCTGACCGCCGGCTTCCGCGTGCGGGCGATGGCCCGCCACCCCGAGGCGCTGCGCGGGCGTTCGTGGTTCGACGCCGTGGAGGTCGTGCAGGCCGACGCGTCCGACCCGGCGCAGGTGGCCGGCGTCATGGCGGGTGTCGACGTCGCCTACTACCTGATCCACGCCATGAACGGCGGCCCGCAGTTCGCCTCCCGAGACCGGCGCACGGCCCGAACGTTCGCGCGCGCGGCGAGCGAGGCGGGCGTCGACCGGATCATCTACCTGGGCGGCCTGCACCCCGAGGACGAGGAGCTGTCCAAGCACCTGGAGTCGCGGCGCGAGGTCGGGGAGATCCTCCTGGACAGCGGCACCCCCACGACGGTGCTGCAGGCCGCGGTGATCCTGGGCTCGGGGTCGGCGAGCTTCGAGATGATGCGCCACCTCACCGAGCGGCTGCCCGCGATGATCTGCCCGCGCTGGGTGTCCAACCGGATCCAGCCGATCGCCGTGCGCGACGTGCTGCGCTACCTCGTGGGCTCGGCGTCGATGCCGCGGGAGGTCAACCGCGCCTTCGACATCGGGGGCCCCGAGATCATGACGTACCTCGAGATGATGCACGGCTACGCGCGGGTGGCGAACCTGCCGCGGCGCTACGTGCTGCCCGTGAAGGTCATGTCCCCCAGCCTGTCCAGCCACTGGGTCGGGCTCGTCACGCCCGTGCCGAAGACCATCGCGCGCCCGCTCGTGGAGAGCCTGGTGCACGAGGTCATCTGCAAGGAGCACGACATCGCGGAGTTCGTGCCCGACCCGCCGCAGGGGCTGCTGCCCTTCGCGCGGGCCGTGAGCCTGGCCCTGCAGCGCATCCAGGACGCCGACGTCACCACGCGCTGGAGCTCCGCGTCGGTCCCGGGCGCCCCGAGCGACCCGCTGCCGACCGACCCGGACTGGGCCGGCGGGAACCTCTACGTCGACGAGCGCACCACCGTCGTGGACGCGCCCCGGCACCTGGTCTGGAAGGTCCTCGAGGGCATCGGCGGGGAGAAGGGTTGGTACTCCTGGCCGATGGCGTGGACGATCCGCGGCGTCATGGACGGCTTCTCGGGCGGACCCGGCCTGCGCCGCGGCCGTCGCGACCCCGAGCACCTGCTCGTCGGCGACGCCGTGGACTGGTGGCGCGTGGAGGAGCTGCGCACCGACGAGCTGCTGCGGCTGCGCGCCGAGATGCGGCTGCCCGGGCTGGCGTGGCTCGACCTGCGCGTGGAGGAGGACCCGGTCGGGCGCACGCTGTTCCGCCAGCGGGCGCTGTTCCACCCCCGCGGACTCGCGGGCCAGGCGTACTGGGCCGCGATCAGCCCGTTCCACGGCGTCGTGTTCGGGGGCATGCAGCGCAACGTGAAGCTGGCCGCGGAGCGGCTCGCGCGCGAGAGCGCCCCCGCGACGGTCGACGTGCGCGACGAGGTCACACTGACCCGGTGACTCCCGACCTCCCCTCCGGGCCGCGCCGCGACCTGCTGGGCCGCACCCCCGGTCCGGCCCGCGCCCCAAGTGACGCCCCCACGTTCTACGAGGAGGTCGGGGGCCACCCGACCTTCGTGCGCCTCGTCGACGCCTTCTACGCGGGCGTGGCGGGCGACGAGGTGCTGCGCCCGATGTACCCCGAGGACCTGGGCCCCGCCAACCAGCGGATGCTGATGTTCCTCGAGCAGTACTGGGGTGGGCCCACGACCTACTCGGAGCAGCGCGGCCACCCCCGGCTGCGCCGGCGCCACGCGGGCTTCCGCGTCGACGGCGACGCGCGCGACCGCTGGGTGCGGCACATGCGCGCGGCCGTCGACACGCTCGGCCTGCCCCCGGCGCAGGAGGCCGTCCTGTGGGACTACCTCGAGCGGGCCGCCCACAGCATGCTGAACACCGTCGACGCGTAGCGCCCTCCGGCCGGCCGCTCAGCTCGCCGGCGCGGTCCCCGGCGCCGGGCCGGCGGGCGCGTGGGCCGCGAGGAACGCGTAGACCTCGTGGTCGTCGACGCCGGGGAACGTGCCGGCGGGCAGCGGGGCCAGGACCTGCGCGTGCAGGCGGGCGCTCGGCCAGGAGCGGCCCGCCCAGAGCGCGGCGAGGTCCGCCGGCGGCCGGCGGCAGCACGCGGGGTCCGGGCACGAGCTGCGCGTGCGCACGCGCGTGTCGCGGCCGCGGAACCACTTGGCGTGCGCGTAGGGCACGCCGACCGTGATGGAGAAACCCCCCTCGGGCGTGGACCCGGTCTGGCTCGAGCACCAGAACGTCCCGGCCGGGGTGTCGGTGTACTGGTAGTTCTCGGTCGTGCGGTTGGTGACGTCGAACACCGTGCGCGCCGTCCAGCGCCGGCACACGGGCTGACCCTCGATCGCCCCCGTCGCGTCCTGCACGAACGGGACGCCGTCGTTCTCGTAGCCGCGGTGCAGCGCACCGTCGTCGCCGACCCGCAGGAAGTGCACGGGGATGCCGAGCTCGGCGGTCAGGAGGTTCGTCAGCCGGTGCGCGGCGGCCTCGTGGGTCACGCCGAAGGCGTCGCGGAAGTCCTCCACGGCCAGGTCCTTGTCGGCCTTGGCCGCCGAGAGGAACTCCACCGAGGCGGTGCGCGGCATGAGGCAGGCCGCGGCGAAGTAGTTGATCTCCAGGCGCTGCCGCAGGAAGTCGGCGTAGCTCTGCGGGCGCTCGTGCCCGAGCACGCGGTGCGCGATGGCCTGCAGGGCCAGGGACCGCAGCCCGTGACCGCCGGGGATGCTCGCGGGCGGCAGGTAGATGCGGCCGTTGGCGAGGTCGGTGACCGTGCGCGTGGAGTGCGGCAGGTCCTCGACGTGCAGCAGCGAGAACCCCAGGTCGTCGGCGATGCGCGTGACCGTGCGGTGGGTCAGCGCCCCGACGCGGTAGCCGGCCGCGCGCACCACGTCCTCGGCGAGCTCCTCGACCTCCGGCAGGTGGTTGTCCACGGCTCGCATGAGGAACCGGATCTGGGTGTTCGCCCGGCGGGCCTCCTCGGGCGTGGCGTTGGCCGCGTCGTGGCGCCGCGCGATCTCGGAGTGCAGGGCGACGAGCGACTCGAGGGCGTCCATCGGCAGCGTCCGCCCCGCGCGCGCGGTCGGCAGCCCCAGCTCGCGCGCGAGCGGGCTGCGCTGCGCGCGGTCCAGCTCGATCTCCAGGGCGGCGCGCCGCGACGGGGGCGGCGCCGGGTCCAGCAGGTCCGCGAGCTCCACCTCCAGGGCGGCGGCCACCGCGGACAGCAGGGACAGCCGCGGCTCGCGCCGGCCGTTCTCGACCTGGGACAGCTGGCTCTGGGCCGCGCCGACCCGGGCGCCCAGCTCCGCCAGCGTCAGGCCGCGCGCCCGCCGGTGGTGGCGGATGCGGCGCCCGACCGTCAGGGCGTCGACGGCCGGGCCGGTCGCGGGGCCCGGCCCCTCGGCGTGGTCGGTGAGCGGTTCGAGAGCGGCGACGCGCAGTCGGGGCACGACTTCACGATACGCGAAGAACCGCCCTTCTTCTCCTGCCTGGACCGTTGTCGTCCCCGCTGGCAGCACGGACAGTGGAACGCGACGCAGTCCCGAGCACGCACACGAGGAGGCACCACGAGCATGACGGCCCTGGAGACGACCCCCGACGGCGACGGATCGACGACGGCCGACGCCGTCCCGGTGGAGGTGCTGGGCGCCCCCACCGACAACCCCGACCTGCTCGAGTGGGTCCGGCGCACGGCGCGGCTGACCACGCCCGACGCGGTCGTCTGGTGCGACGGCTCCCGCGCCGAGCACGACCGCCTGACCGCGCAGATGGTGGCCGACGGCACCCTCATCGCCCTCGACCCCGTCAAGCGCCCCGGCAGCTTCCTGGCCCGCTCCGACCCCGACGACGTGGCGCGCGTGGAGCACCGCACCTTCATCGCCTCCGAGCACGAGGCGGACGCGGGCCCGACCAACCACTGGCGCGAGCCCGCGGCCCTGCGCGCCGAGCTCGACGGTGCGTTCGCGGGCTGCATGCGCGGTCGCACGATGTACGTCGTCCCGTTCTCGATGGGACCCGTGGGCGGCCCGATCTCGCAGCTCGGGGTCCAGCTCACCGACTCCCCCTACGTCGTGGTCAGCATGGGCGTCATGACCCGGATGGGCAGCGACGCGCTCGCGGCGATCAGCCCGGGGACCCCCTTCGTGCCCGCGGTGCACAGCGTCGGGCGGCCGCTCGTCGCGGCGGACGGCAGCACGCGCCCCGACGTCCCCTGGCCGTGCAACCCCCTGAAGTACGTCGCCCACTTCCCCGAGACGCGGGAGATCTGGTCGTTCGGCTCGGGCTACGGCGGCAACGCCCTGCTGGGCAAGAAGTGCTTCGCGCTGCGCATCGCCTCGGTGATGGCCCGCGAGGAGGGCTGGCTCGCCGAGCACATGCTCGTCCTGAAGGTGACGACCCCGCAGGGTCGCGTGCACCACGTGGCCGCCGCGTTCCCCTCCGCCTGCGGCAAGACCAACCTGGCCATGCTGCAGCCGAGCCTGCCGGGCTGGCGCGTCGAGACGATCGGCGACGACATCGCGTGGATGCGGCCGGGCGCCGACGGCCGGTTGCGGGCCATCAACCCCGAGACGGGGTTCTTCGGGGTGGCGCCCGGGACCGGCCCGGAGACGAACCCCGTCGCCGTCGAGATGCTGCGCGAGGACGTCATCTTCACCAACTGCGCGCTGACGGCCGACGGCGACGTGTGGTGGGAGGGCCTGACCCCCGAACCCCCGGCCGGGCTCACCGACTGGCGCGGCGAACCGTGGACGCCTGCGTCGGGACGTCCTGCGGCGCACCCCAACGCGCGCTTCACGGTCTCCGCCGCGCGCTGCCCCTCGATCGCGGCGGAGTTCGACGACCCCGAGGGCGTGGTGGTCGACGCGATCCTGTTCGGCGGCCGCCGGGGCAGCAACGTGCCCCTCGTCGCCCAGGCGCTGGACTGGACCCACGGGGTGTTCACGGGAGCCGGCATCTCCTCCGAGCAGACCGCGGCCGCGGAGGGGACGGTGGGCGAGCTGCGCCACGACCCGTTCGCCATGCTGCCCTTCACGGGCTACCACATGGCGGACTACTTCCAGCACTGGCTGGACCTCGGGAAGCGGCTGCCCGCAGCGGGTCTGCCCGCGGTGTTCAGCGTGAACTGGTTCCGCCGCGGCGACGACGGCCGGTTCCTGTGGCCCGGGTTCGGCGAGAACGCCCGCGTCCTGGAGTGGATCTGCGGCCGCCTCGAGGGCACGGCCGCCGCGCGGTTCACACCGCTGGGCCACGTACCGGCCGCCGGGGCCCTCGACGTGGCCGGGCTCGACGTCTCCGCCGAGGACCTCGGCGAGCTGTTCCGCGTCGACGTGGACGCGTGGCTGGGCGAGGCCGACCTGCTGGAGGAGTACTTCGCCACGTTCGGCCCGCGGCTGCCCCACGAGCTCACGGGCCACCTGGACCTGCTGCGCTACCGCCTCGCGGGCGTCTGAGCGCCCCGCCCCGCCCCGCTCAGACCGTGACGAGCACCTTGCCGACCGCCCGGCCGGAGTGCAGGCGCGCGAAGGCGTCGCGCGCGTCCGCGAGGGCGTGCACGGAGTCCACCTCGGGCCGGAGGTCGGCGAGCTCGCAGAAGCGGAGGAGCCGCTGGAACTCCTCGCGCGTGCCCATGGTCGAGCCGAGCACGCGCAACTGGCGGAAGAACACGTTCTCCAGCATGGCCGGGGCGTCACCGCCCGTCGTCGCGCCCGCGACGACGACGGTGCCGCCCGGGGCGAGGGACTGCACCGAGTGCTTCCAGGTCGCCTTGCCGACGGTCTCGAAGACGGCGTCGACGCGCTCGGGCAGCCGCTCGCCGGGCGCGAAGCCCGCAGCGGCCCCCCACGCGAGCGCCCGGGCGACGCGCTCGGGGTCGCGCCCGGTCACCCAGACGCGCAGCCCGGCCGCCGCCCCGAGCGCCACGAGGGCGTTCGAGACGCCCCCGGCGGCGCCCTGCACCAGGACCGTCTGGCCGGGCACCGCGCGGGCCTGCGTGAAGAGCATCCGGTAGGCGGTCAGCCAGGCCGTGCCGAGCGCGGCGGCCCGCTCGCCGGACCACCCCGCGGGGACGGGGAGCACGTTGCGCCGCGGCACCCAGACCTCCTCGGCGAGGGTGCCGGGGTGCAGCTCGGACAGCAGGGTGCGCCGCGGGTCGAGCGTCTCGTCGCCGCGGAAGTCGTCGTCGCCCACGACGGCGTGCACGACGACCTCGGTGCCGTCGTCGGTGACCCCGGCGGCGTCGCACCCCAGCACCATCGGCAGCCGCTCGGCCGGCAGGCCGACGCCCGCGAGGCTCCACAGGTCGTGGCGGTTCAGCGCGGCGGCGCGGACCCGGACGCGCACCCAGCCGCCGGGGGGCGCGGCCGCGGGGGCGTCCGCGACCTCGAGCGCGGACAGCGGGTCGTCGGGGGCGGCACGGACGGCGCGGGCGGCGAGCACGCCGGGGACGCTACCCGCCGCGGGGGCCGGTGCGCCCGCGCTCGGTAGCCTCGCGGGCGTGACCGCGCCCGTGACCCTGCTGGACGTCCTCGACGTGCGACGCTCGGAGGGCCCGTCCGACGTCTTCACGGGCCCGAACCTCCCGCAGTGGCGTCCCCGGCTGTTCGGCGGCCAGGTGCTGGGCCAGGTGGCGGTGGCGGCCGGTCGCACCGTGGAGCCGGAGCGGGCGCTGCACTCGCTGCACGCCTACTTCCTGCGCCCGGGCGACCCCGCCGTGACCGTCGAGTTCGCCGTGGAGCGGCTGCGCGACGGGCGCTCCTTCTCCTCCCGGCGCGTGCAGGCCCTGCAGAACGGCGTGCCCATCCTCTCGGGCATCGCCTCCTTCCAGGTCCCGGCCGACGGCCTGGACCACGCCGGCTCCGCGCCCGACGTGCCGGGTCCCGAGGAGCTGCGCAGCGACGCGGACGTGCTCGCGGAGGTGGACCACCCGGGCGCCCGCCGCATCGCGTCGTCCCGCCCGATCGAGATCCGCCACGTCGACCCGCCCGTCTACCTCGTCGCCGACCCGTCGCGCGCGGCCACGCAGGCCGTGTGGCTGCGGGTGCCCGGGCCGCTGCCCGCGGACCCGCTGCTGCACCGGGCGGCCCTCGCCTACGCCTCCGACTTCACGGTGCTCGAGCCCGTGCTGCGCCGGCACGGCCTGCCGTGGTCGACCCCGGGCGCGAGCGTCGCGAGCCTCGACCACGCGATGTGGTGGCACCGCGAGGCGCGGGCCGACGAGTGGGTCCTCTTCGTCGGCGACACGCCGTCGGCGTCGGGGGCGCGGGCGCTGGCCACCGCGCGGATGTTCGACCGGCAGGGCCGCCTGGTCGCCACCGTCGCCCAGGAGGGCATGGTCCGGGTGCCCGGCGACCTGCTCGGCTGAGCCCACCTCCCGCCCGGGTCGGCCGCTCGGCCCGGGCCCGTGCGCGCCGCGTTTCGCCGGTGTTTCCACTGCGTCAACTTCTGCTGCGCAGCGCTGACCTCCTCACCCGGACGGCCTAGCGTCGGACGTACCCGCCTCCGGGGACCTCCCGTCCCGCCGGCGGCGAGGACCAGCAGGTCGCCACCGCAGAGGAGCCTCCCGATGACCCAGCCCAGCAGAGGTCCCGGACCCGGCGCCGAACCGGCACCGGCCGCCGTCGCGGCCCCGCCGCGCGGCGTCAGCACCGCGACCTCGGAGACGCTCGAGGACTACACCCTCCGCTTCGCGCCCCGCAGCTACCGCCGCTGGACGCCCGGCGTCGTGGCCACGTCCGCGCTCGGCGGGATCGCCTACCTCGCCGACTTCTCGATCGGAGCGAACATCGGCATCGCCCACGGCACGGTCAACGCGCTGCTGGGCATCGCGGTCGCGGCCGTCGTCATCTTCGTCACGGGGTTCCCGCTGGCCTACTACGCGGCGCGCTACAACGTCGACCTCGACCTCATCACGCGGGGTTCGGGGTTCGGCTACTACGGGTCCGTCGTCACCAACGTCATCTTCGCGACGTTCACCTTCATCTTCTTCGCCCTCGAGGGTTCCATCATGGCGCAGGGCCTGGAGCTCGGCCTGGGCATCCCCCGCTGGCTCGGCTACGCCGTGTCGACGCTGCTGGTCATCCCCCTCGTCGTCTACGGCATGAAGGCCCTCTCGACGCTGCAGGTGTGGACGACGCCGCTGTGGCTGGTGCTCATGGTGATCCCGTTCGCCTACCTCGTCATCGCCAACCCCTCCTCCATCGGGCAGTTCACGTCCTACGCCGGGGCGGACGGGCAGGGCGGCACCGTGAGCGCCGCGGCCGTGTTCCTCGCCGCGGGCGTGTGCCTCTCGCTCATCGCGCAGATCGCCGAGCAGATCGACTACCTGCGGTTCATGCCGCCGCGGACCCCCGAGAACTCGCGCCGCTGGTGGTCGGCCATGGTGCTGGCCGGCCCGGGCTGGGTGGTGTTCGGCGCGCTCAAGCAGGCGATCGGCCTGTTCATCGCCGTGTACCTCATCGCCTCGCTGGACCCCGCGGCGTCGGCGACGGCCAACGAGCCCGTCCACCAGTTCCTCGGCGTCTACGAGGAGATGATGCCGGGCTGGCTGGCCATGGCGCTGGCGGTCGTCCTCGTCGTCATCAGCCAGATCAAGATCAACGTCACGAACGCCTACTCCGGCTCGCTGGCCTGGACGAACTCCTTCACCCGCGTCACCAAGCACTACCCCGGCCGGATGCTGTTCGTCATCGTGAACCTCGTCATCGCGCTGACGCTGATGGAGGCGAACATGTTCGACTTCCTCAACACGATCCTGGGCTTCTACGCCAACTGCGCCATGGCGTGGATCGTCACGGTCGCGACCGACATCATCGTCAACAAGCACCTGCTGAAGCTGTCCCCGCTGGTCCCGGAGTTCCGCCGCGGCATGCTCTACGCCGTGAACCCCGTCGGCTTCACGTCGATGCTCGTGTCGGCCGTCGCCTCGATCCTCGTGTTCTTCGGCGTCTTCGGCGAGGGCGTGCAGCCCTACTCCCCCATCGTCGCCGTCGTCCTCGCGGTCGTGCTGACCCCGGCGATGGCCGTCCTCACCCGGGGCCGGTACTACCTGCGCCGCGCCGACGACGGCCTGCCGCACCCGATGTTCGACGAGTTCGGCAACCCCTCGGGCGAGGTCCTCACGTGCCACGTGTGCCGGCAGGACTACGAGCGGCCCGACGTCGCGGCCTGCCTGACCCACGACGACGTCGTGTGCTCGCTGTGCCTGAGCACCGACCGGGTGGCCGACCACGTCCTGCCCGCCCAGCCGGTGCCGCCCGCCCGGCGCTGAGCGGGAGGCGGTACAACTGCGGTCTCGACGTCGCCGGGCCGCCCGGCGACGACCGCGCCACGAGAGGGGGCCCGGACGTGCACCTCAGTCCGGCCGACACCGAGAAGCTGCTCCTGGCGGTCGCGGGCATGGTGGCCCGCGACCGCCTCGCCCGCGGGGTGCGGCTGAACCACCCCGAGGCCGTGGCCCTGCTGAGCACGTGGGTCATCGAGCGGGCCCGCGACGGTCACCGGGTCGTGGACCTCGTGGAGAGCGGGCGCCGGGTCCTCACGCGCGACCAGGTCATGCCGGGCGTGGCCGAGATGGTGCGCGACGTGCAGGTCGAGGCCACGTTCCCCGACGGCCGCAAGCTCGTCACGCTGCACGAGCCGATCTCGTGAGCGGCGTCCCCGGCGAAGGTCCCGGCGCGATCCGCGTGCGGCCCGGCACGATCGTCCTGAACGCCGACCGCACCGACGCCGAGCGGCTCACGCTCGTGGTGGAGAACACGGGCGACCGCCCCGTGCAGATCGGCTCGCACCTGCACCTGCCGGACGCCAACGCCGCCCTGGCGTTCGACCGGGCCGCGGCGCGCGGGTTCCGCCTCGACGTCGCGTCCGGGACCTCGGTGCGCTTCGAGCCCGGGGTCTCGCGCACGGTGCACGCCGTGGCGCTGCGCGGGGCCCGCCGCGTCCCCGGCCTGCAGCTCGACCCGGAGGGGGGCCACCTCGGTGGTTGAGATCGACCGCGCGGCCTACGCCGCGCTGTACGGCCCGACCGTCGGCGACCAGGTGCGCCTCGGTGACACCGACCTGTGGATCGAGGTCGAGGCCGACCTCACGGCGGGCGGGGAGGAGGCCGTCTTCGGCGGCGGCAAGTCGATCCGGGAGTCGATGGCGCAGGGCACGACGACCCGGGCCGAGGGGGCCCCGGACACCGTCGTCACCAACGCGGTCGTGCTGGACCACACGGGGATCTACCGCGCCGACGTCGGGATCCGGGACGGGCTGGTCTGCGGCATCGGCCGCGCGGGCAACCCCGACATCGCGGACGGCGTCGACCCGCGGCTGCGCATCGGCCCCGGCACGGACGTGATCTCGGGCGAGGGCCGCATCCTCACGGCGGGCGGGATCGACAGCCACGTCCACCTCATCTCGCCGTCGCAGGTGCACGAGGCGCTGGCCGCGGGCCTGACCACGCTCGTCGGCGGCGGGACGGGGCCCAGCGAGGGCACGAAGGCCACCACCGTCACGCCGGGGGCGTGGCACCTGCGCGCCGTGCACCGCGCGCTGGACGACCTGCCCGTGAACCTCCTGCTCCTCGGTAAGGGGAACACCGTCAGCGCCGCGGGCCTCGCGGAGCAGGCGCTGGCCGGCGCGGGTGGCTACAAGGTGCACGAGGACTGGGGGTCCACGCCCGCCGCGATCGACGCGGCGCTGCGGGCCGCCGACGAGTTCGGCCTGCAGGTGGCCCTGCACTCCGACAGCCTCAACGAGTCCGGCTACGTCGACTCGACCATCGCCGCGATCGCCGGCCGCTCGATCCACGCCTTCCACACCGAGGGCGCGGGCGGCGGGCACGCGCCGGACATCATCACGATCGCCGGACTGCCCCACGTCGTCCCCGGCTCGACGAACCCGACCCTGCCGCACACCGTGAACACGGTGCCCGAGCACCTCGACATGCTGATGGTCTGCCACCACCTGAACCCCACGGTGCCGGAGGACCTGGCGTTCGCCGAGTCCCGCATCCGCGCCACGACCATCGCCGCCGAGGACGTGCTGCACGACCTGGGGGCGCTGTCGATCACGAGCTCCGACGCGCAGGCGATGGGCCGCATCGGCGAGGTGATCACCCGCACGTGGCAGGTCGCGCACGTGATGAAGGCGCGCCGCGGCCCGCTGGGCGCGACGTCCCCCGCCGACAACGAGCGGGCCCGCCGCTACGTCGCCAAGTACACGATCAACCCGGCGGTGGCGCACGGCATCGACCACCTCGTCGGTTCCGTCGAGGTCGGCAAGATGGCCGACCTCGTGCTGTGGGACCCCGCGCTCTTCGGGGTGCGCCCGTCGGTGGTGCTCAAGGGCGGTGCCCTCGTCGTCGGGGCCCTGGGCGACCCGAACGCCTCGATCCCCACGCCCCAGCCCGTGCTGCTGCGGCCCGCGCTCATCGCCGCGGCCGGCGCCGACCACAGCGTCACCTTCGTCAGCCCCGCCGCCCTCGACGACGGTCTCGCGGGCCGACTCGGGCTGCGGCGCAGGCTGGAGGCGGTGCGGGACACGCGCGCGGTCGGCAAGGCGCAGATGGTCCACAACGACGCCCTGCCGCGCATCGAGGTCGACCCCGAGACCTTCGCCATCCGGATCGACGGCGACCTCGTCGAACCCGCGCCGGTCGACGTCCTGCCGCTCGCCCAGCTCTACTCGCTGTTCTGAGGCGCCTGGTGCCCCCCGCGACTCCCTCCCCCGACCTGGTGCTGGCGCTGCTGGCCGACGCGCGCCTGCCCGTCGGCGCGCACACGCAGTCCGCCGGGCTGGAACCGGCCGTCGTGCACGGCGGCCTGACGGCCGCGGACGTCCCGGCGTTCCTGCGCGGGCGGCTCGCGACCGTCGTGGCGGTCGAGGCGGGCACGGCGGTCGTGGCCCGGCACCGCAGCCTCGCGGGCGGGGACCTCGCCGAGGTCGAGGAGGCGTGGGCCGCGCGCACCCCGAGCCAGGCCCTGCGGAACTCCTCCCGCACGCTGGGCCGCGGCTACCTCCGCCTGGCCCAGCGGTTGTGGCCGCTCGCGCCGGCGCTGGCCGCGCTCCCGCGCACGCCCGCCCGGCCCGTCGTGCTGGGCGTCGTCGCCGCGCTCGCGGGCCTCGACGCGGCCCGGCTCGTGCGGCTGTGCGGGCACGAGGACGTCGCCGGCGTCGGGGCCGCCGTCCTCAAGCTCGCCCCGTGCGACCCCGCCGACACCGTCGCGTGGACGCTCGCGGCTCACCCCGCGATCGAGGCGCTCGTCGCCCGCACCGCCGGCCTCACCGCACCCGAGGAGATCCCCGCCACGGGGGCCCCCCGCGTGGAGCTCCAGTCCCTGCAGCACGCCCGCACCCCCCGGAGGTTGTTCCATGCCTGAACCCGTCGCGTCCCGCTCCCTGCGCCTCGGGGTCGCCGGCCCGGTCGGCACCGGCAAGAGCTCGCTCATCGCCATGGTCTGCCGCGAGCTGTCGGGGACCCTGCGCCTCGGCGTGGTGACCAACGACATCTACACCGACGAGGACGCGCGCTTCCTGCGCTCCGCGGGCGTCCTGGACCCCGAGCGCATCCGCGCGGTCGAGACCGGCGCGTGCCCGCACACCGCGATCCGCGACGACATCACGGCGAACCTGCTGGCCGTGGAGGACCTCGAGGCCGACTTCGCGCCCCTCGACGTCGTCCTCGTCGAGTCCGGGGGCGACAACCTCACGGCGACCTTCTCGCCCGCGCTGGTCGACGCCCAGGTCTTCGTCCTGGACGTCGCGGGGGGCGGGGACGTCGCCCGCAAGGGCGGTCCGGGCATCGCGCGCGCGGACCTGCTGGTGCTGAACAAGACCGACCTCGCGCCGCACGTCGGCGTCGACGTGGCGCGGATGATCGCCGACGCGGGCGAGGCCCGGGGCGGCCGGCCCGTCGTCGCGCTCTCCCGCACCGACCGGGCGTCGGTGGAGCAGCTGACCGGCTGGCTGCTCGCGACGCTGGCGGAGTTCCGCGCCGGGCGCCACGAGGCGCAGGACCCGGGCCCGATGGCCCCGCACTCGCACGCGCACTCCCACGACGACCCCCACGCGCACTCCCACGCCGGCGGCACGACGCACCGCCACGCCGCGCACGAGCCGCACGACCCGCTCGTGCCGTCCCACCCGACCTCGTGACGCGGGTCGGCGTGCACGTCCGCGCCGACGGCACGGGGATCGCGGTGGACCTCGCGACCACCGCGCTGCTGCCGCGCGTGCTGTCCACGACGGCCCACGGGGCCCGGGTCGCCCTGGTGGGGGCGCGGGCGCTGCTGCTGGCGGGCGACGAGGTGCACCTGGACGTGGTCGTCGGCGACGGCTGCGCGCTCGACGTCGTGGAGGTGGCGGGCACCGTCGCCTACGACGGCCGGGGCGGCCCGCCCTCGGCGTGGACGGTCCGCGCGCGGGTCGGCGACGGCGCACGGCTGCTGTGGCACGGCGAGCCGTTCGTCGTCGCGTCGGGCGCGGACGTCGTGCGCCGCGTCGAGGTGGACCTGGCCGCGGGCGCCCGCGCCCTGCTGCGCGACGTCCTCGTCCTGGGGCGCAGCGGCGAGGAGGGCGGGGCCCTGCTCGCCACCACGCGCGCCCGGCTCGCGGGGCGGGCACTGCTCGCGGAGGACCTGGACCTGCGCGAACCCGGGGTGCGGCGCTCCCCCGCCCTCCTGGGCGCCGCCCGCTGCCTGGACACCGTCACGCTGCTGGGCGCGCGCGGCGAGGGCGGGGACGTCTTCCAGCTCGAGGGACCCGGCAGCCAGGCGCGCGCCCTGCTCGGCGACGCGCACACCAGCCCGCTGGGCCCGCTGTGGGCCCGCTGGCGCGCCGGCCTGCCCCAGCCCCTCCGCGACGACGCAGGGGTCCCCGCCTGAGCGCGGAGGGAGGGCGGGGGT
>NZ_JAAALN010000074.1 GCF_009906795.1 Kineococcus siccus | reverse complement strand
GCACGAGGGGGCGGGGCAGCGGATCGGGTCCGGTCGCAGCACTCACGACCTGGACTTCGACACCCGCGGGCCGCGACTGGAGGCGGCGGTCGGGTGACGCGCCGTCAGGCGCGCGCCGCCGCGGTGGCCCGGGCGACCTGCTCGTCGCTCGGCCGCACACCCGTGTAGAGGACGAACTGCTCGGCGGCCTGCAGCGCCACGACCTCCGTGCCCGTGACCACCTCGCGCCCCAGCTCGCGCGCGAGCCGCACCAGGGGGGTCTCCTGCGGCACGGCGACGACCTCGAAGACCGTCGCGGCGGCCTCGACCACCTCCCGCGCGACGGGGAGCCGGTCGGCGTCCGGCCCGCCGCTCATGCCGACGGGCGTCGCGTTGACCAGGAGCTGCGGGCGCTGCTCCCCCACCTCCGCGCGCCAGGCGGCGCCGTAGCGGCGGGCGAGGGCGGGGCCCGCGACGGGGTTGCGCGCCACGACGGTGAGGTCGGTGGACCCGCTGTCGCGCAGGGCGGCCACGACCGCCTTGGCCATCCCGCCGCTGCCCAGGACGACGGCGCTGTGCGCGGGCGGCACCGCGTGGGCGGCCAGGAGCTGCCGGACGGCCAGGTAGTCGGTGTTGTGCGCCACGAGGTGGCCGTCGGTGTTCACGATCGTGTTCACCGACCGGATCGCCTCGGCGGACGGCTCGAGGGCGTCCACGAGGGGGATGACGTCCTCCTTGAACGGCATGGAGATGCCCGCGCCGCGGATGCCGAGGGCGCGGATCCCCGTGATCGCGCCCGCGAGGTCGGTCGTCGTGAACGCCTTGTAGACGTAGTCGAGGCCCAGCTCCCCGTACAGGTGGTTGTGGAAGCGGGTGCCGAAGTCGCTGGGCCGCCCCGACAGCGACAGGCAGAGCCGGGTGTCCTTGCTGAGGCCTGGGTGCACGCCCGCAAGCTACCGGGGCCGGGGGGCCGGGAACACGGTCAGGATGTTGAGAGTTGAACGACCCGTGAAGCGCCTCGGGTTCCTGTCCTTCGGACACCACCAGCCCGTCCCCGGCTCGGCGACGCGCACGGCCGGTGACGCACTCCTGCAGACCATCGAGCTGGCCGTCGCGGCCGAGGAGCTCGGCCTCGACGGCGCGTACGTCCGGGTCCACCACTTCGCGCGCCAGCAGGCCGCTCCGTTCCCCGTCCTCGCCGCGATGGCCGCCCGCACGTCGCGCATCGAGGTCGGCACGGGCGTCGTGGACATGCGCTACGAGAACCCCCTCTACATGGCCGAGGAGGCCGCGGCCACCGACCTCATCAGCGGCGGCCGGCTCCAGCTCGGTGTCAGCCGGGGCTCGCCCGAGACGGCGCTCGACGGCTCCCGCGCCTTCGGCTACGTGCCGGGCGAGGGGCGCACTGACGCCGACATGGCGCGCGAGCACACCGCCCTCTTCCGCACGGCGCTCGCCGGCGCCGGTCTGGCCCCGGGCAACCCGCGGATGACGGGCAGCAGCGCGCTGCTGCCGGTGCTGCCGCAGTCGCCCGGCCTGGGCGACCGCATCTGGTGGGGTTCCGGCAGCCTGGCGACCGCCCGCTGGACCGCCGAGCAGGGCATGAACCTCATGAGCTCGACGCTGCTGGAGGAGGGCCGGGGCATCCCCTTCGGCGACCTGCAGGCCGAGCAGATCGCGGCCTACCGCGAGGCGTGGGCGGCCGCCGGCTGGACGCGCGAGCCGCGCGTCTCCGTCAGCCGCAGCGTCCTGCCCGTCGTGGACGACGAGGACCGGCGCTGGTTCGGCCCGCGCGCGGCGCGGGACTCCAGCGACCAGGTCGGCAGCCTCGACGGCGTCACGACGGCGCGCTTCGGCAGGAGCTACGTGGGCGATCCGGCACAGATCGCGGAGGACCTGGCGCAGGACGCGGCCGTGCAGGCGGCCGACACGCTGCTGCTGACCGTGCCGAACCAGCTGGGCGTGGACTACAACGTCCACCTGCTGAGCACGGTCGTCGAGCACATCGCGCCCGCGCTCGGCTGGCGGCCGCGGGCCGGCGCCCTCCCCCGCGCCTGACACGGGGCGGGGACGACGAAGGGCCGGTCGCTCGTGCGACCGGCCCTTCCGCGGGTGGAGCTGAGGGGATTCGAACCCCTGACCCCCTCCATGCCATGGAGGTGCGCTACCAGCTGCGCCACAGCCCCTTCCGCTGCCCGGACCCCGGGGAGTCCCTGGCAACGTCGTCCAGCATAGACCACGCTGAGTGCTGCTCCGCACCAGCCGGGAAGGCGGTGCGCCGGACAGCTTCAGCCCTCGACACCCTCGCCCGCACCGGGCGGCCCGACGTTGTACTCCTCGAGCGCCCAGCCGCGGGCGCGCCGGCCGAGGACCGCCCAGTGGGCGTTGCGGAAGCCCGCCACGGCCGTCCAGGACGTGAGCTCGAGCCCCAGCAGCCGCAGCAGCGCGCCCTTCAGCGCGGCCCCGTGCGCGGCGACGACGAGGGTGGCGCCGTCGGCGACGGCCGCGGCGTGCCGCTCGACGGCCCCGGCGGCGCGGTCGGCCATCTCGCTGCGCTTCTCACCGCCCCCGATGCGGACGTCGTCACCGCGGCGCCAGGCCGCGTAGTCCTCGGGCCAGCGCGCGGTGATCTCGTCGTGGGCGAGGCCCTGCCACTCCCCCGCGTGGACCTCGCGCAGCGCCGGGTCGAGCGTGGCCACGACTCCCGTGCGGGCCGTCAGCGCGGCGGCCGTCGCGACCGCGCGGCTGAGGTCGGAGGCGACCAGCGCGGCGGGGTCCAGCAGCGCCAGCTCGACCGCCGCGGCGCGGACCTGCCGCTCACCGAGGGAGTCGAGGGGGACGTCGAGCTGGCCCTGGAAGCGCCGCTGCTGGTTGTAGGGGGTCCGGCCGTGGCGCCAGAGGACGACGGTCGCCGCCGGCACCCCTCAGGCCCCGTGGGCCGCGTCGGCGGGGGCCGGCAGCTCGATCGCGGGGCAGTCCTTCCACAGGCGCTCGAGCGAGTAGTACTCGCGCTCCTCGGCGTGCTGGACGTGCACGACGATGTCGACGAAGTCGAGCAGGACCCAGCGGCCCTCGCGCTCGCCCTCGCGGCGCACGGGCTTGGACCCCGACGCCAGGAGCTTCTCCTCCACGGCCTCCGCGATCGCCCGCACCTGGCGCTCGTTGGGCGCGGAGGCGAGCAGGAACGCGTCGGTGATGAAGAGCTGGTCGGAGACGTCGAGGGCGATGACGTCGGTGGCGAGCTTGTCCACGGCCGCCGTGGCGGCGGTGGTCACGAGCTCGAGAGCACGCTCGGATGCGGGCACGGGACTCCCTTGCTGGTGGGCCCGGTGACCCGGTCGGGCCCCAGGCAGTTCCCTCCAGTGTCCCACGGCCCGCGCCCCGCCCGGCCCGCGCGAGGCCCGGCGGGAGCCGCCGCGCCGCCTCGTCAGCGGGTGAGGTAGAGCCCGTGCTTGCTGATGTGCTGCACGACGCCGTCGGGGACGAGGTACCAGACCGGGAGCCCCTCGGCCACGCGCCGGCGGCAGTCGGTCGAGGAGATCGACAGCGCCGGCACCTCGAGCAGGCTCACGTGCTCCGGCGGCAGCCCCGCCGTCGTCAGGACGTGCCCGGGCCGCGTCACCCCGACGAAGTGCGCGAGCGTCCAGAGCTCCGCGACGTCCTTCCACTGCAGGATCTGCGCCAGGGCGTCCGCGCCCGTGATGAAGTGCAGGTCCGCCTCGGGCCGCTGCTCGGCGAGCTCGCGCAGCGTGTCGATCGTGTACGTGAAGCCGCCGCGGTCGACGTCCACGCGCGACACCGTGAACCGCGGGTTCGACGCCGTCGCGATGACGGTCATGAGGTAGCGGTGCTCGGCCGGCGCGATGTCCTCGCGCGACTTCTGCCACGGCCGGCCGGTCGGCACGAACACGACCTCGTCGAGGTCGAAGCGCGTCGCGACCTCGCTGGCCGCGACCAGGTGGCCGTGGTGGATCGGGTCGAACGTCCCGCCCATCACCCCCAGCCGGGGGCGGCGGGGGGCGGCGTCCGTCGTCAGTGCCGGGTTCCGACGCTCTTGAACGCCCAGGTCACCATGAGCATCGCCATGAGGGCGCAGAACGCGATGATGCCGAAGGTGATGGCCGGCATCAGCGTGGAGGCTTCCTGACCCGACTGGGTGGCCTCGGCGACGAGTGCGTGCAGCATGGCGGTCCTTCCGGCGTCGGCGAGGTGCCGGATGCGCACCTCTGCCCCGAGTCTCGCACGCGCTCCCGGGGGTCCGCCCGCGGGTGGCGCCCGCGGGTCGTGACCCCCTGCCGGGCGTGCGCGAGGATCAGGGCGTGTCCGACGCCCCCGCGCTGTCCGTGGTCGTGCCGGCCTACGACGAGGCGGCCGTGCTCCCCGCGTTCGCCGCGCGGCTGCGGCCCGTGCTCGACGGCCTGGCCGCCGGCGGACGCCTGGACGGCTACGAGGTGCTCGTCGTCGACGACGGCAGCCGCGACGACACCCCCCTCGTCCTGGCCCGGCTGCGACGGCAGTGGCCGCAGCTGCGGGTCGTGCGGCTGCGCACGAACTCGGGGCACCAGGCGGCGCTGTCGGCCGGGCTGCGGCGGGCGCGCGGCCGCGAGGGCGTGCTGACGATGGACGCCGACCTGCAGGACCCGCCCGAGGTCCTGCCCGACGTGCTGGCCGCCGCCGCGACCGCCGAGGTCGTCTACGCGGTCCGCGGCGACCGCTCGGTCGACACCGCGCTCAAGCGCGGCACGGCCAGCGCCTTCTACCGGCTCGTGCGGCGCCTGGGGCTGGGCGCTCCGGCGCAGGCCGGGGACTTCCGCTGGCTCAGCCGCGCGGCGCTCGACGTCGTCCTGCAGCTGCCCGAGCAGCACCGCGTGCTGCGCCTCGTCGTGCCCGCCCTGGGGTTCGAGGCGGCCACGGTCGCCTACGTGCGGGCCGCCCGCGGAGCGGGACGCACCAAGTACCCCGTGCACCGGATGCTCGCGCTGTCCCTGGACGCCATCACGGGCTCCTCGACGGCGCCGCTGCGGCTGGCGACGCTGTTCGGCCTCGGCGGGGCCGCCGTGACCTTCCTGCTGCTGCTGTACGCGCTGGTGTCGTTCCTGTTCGGGTCCACCGTGCCCGGCTGGACGTCCACCGTCGCCGTCGTCGCCGGCGTGGGCACCCTGCAGCTGCTGTGCCTGGGCGTCCTCGGCGAGTACGTCGGGCGGCTGTACGTGCAGGCGCAGGGCCGGCCGGCCTACCTGGTGGCCAGCGACAGCGCCGACGACCCGCCGTGACCCCCGCCGCGGCGGTCAGGGGCGGACGTGCCCGTCGCCCAGGACGTGCCACGTCGTGGTCGTCAGCTCACCCAGGCCCATCGGGCCGCGCGCGTGCAGCTTCTGCGTCGAGATGCCGACCTCGGCGCCGAGCCCGAACTCCCCGCCGTCGGTGAAGCGCGTCGAGGCGTTGACCGCGACGACCGCGGAGTCCACGGCCGCCGTGAAGTAGTCCGTCACCCGCACGTCCGTGGCCAGCACGGCCTCGGTGTGCTGGGAGGACCAGCGCGTGATGTGGTCCACGGCCTGCTCGACGGAGTCGACGACGCCCACCGCGATCTCGAGCCCGTGGTACTCCGCGGCCCAGTCCGCCTCGGTGGCGGCGAGGGCCTCGACGCCGGCCGCGCGCGCGGCGGCCAGCGCGGCGTCGTCGGCGTGGACGAGGACGCCCGCGCCGCTGAGCGCGGCCAGCAGGGTCGGCAGGAAGCCGTCCGCGAGCGCGCGGTGCACGAGGACCGTCTCGGCCGCGTTGCACACGCTCGGGCGCGAGGTCTTGGCGTTGAGCACGACCTCGACGGCCTGCCCCAGGTCGGCCGAGGCGTCGACGTAGACGTGGCAGTTGCCGACGCCCGTCTCGATGACGGGCACGGTCGCCTCGCGCACCACGCGCTGGATGAGGTCGGCGCCGCCCCGGGGGACGAGCAGGTCGACCAGCCCGCGGGCCGTGAGCAGCGCGCCGACGCCGTCGCGGCCGAACTCGTCGATGCTCGTCACGACGTCCGCGGGCAGCCCGGCGGAGGCCACGGCCGTGCGGATCACGTCGACGAGGACGGTGTTGGTCGAGCGGGCCGCGGACCCGCCGCGCAGGACGACGGCGTTGCCGCTCTTCAGCGCCAGCACCGCGACGTCGACGGTGACGTTCGGCCGGGCCTCGTAGACGACGCCGAGCACGCCCATCGGCACCCGGACCTGCCGCAGCCGCAGCCCGTTCGGCAGCGTCGAACCGCGCACGACCTCCCCGACCGGGTCGGGCAGCGCGGCGACCTCGCGGACCGCGGCGGCCAGGGCGGCCACCCGGCCCGCGTCGACGCGCAGCCGGTCCAGCAGGTGCGGTGACGTGCCGCCCGCCTCGCCGCGGGCCAGGTCCTCCGCGTTGGCCGCGACGATGCGCTCGGTCGCGGCCTCGACGGCGTCGGCCACGGCGCGCAGCGCGGCGTCCTTGACGCCGCGCGTGGCCATCCGCAGCGGCCGGGAGGCGTCCTTGGCGCGACGGCAGGTGGCGAGCACGGCGGTCGTGACGTCCGCGGTCGTGATGTCCGCGGTCGGGGCGGCGGCGGTCGAGCCGCCCGCGGCGGCGTCGGCGACGAGGGTCATGGCGCCAGCCTACGGCGCGGGCGCGCCCGGTCCGGCGGGCCCGGCGGACGGGCCGGGCTCAGAAGGGCGCGATGTCGCCGAGGAGGTCGAGCGCCTGCCCGCCGCGGGCGCGTCGCGCCGGGCGCCAGGACCCGCGCGCCCGCTGTGCGGCGCGGTGCTCGACGGTCCCGCGGTCGACGACCTCGACGCCCACCACGCACCAGTCCGGCAGGCCCGCGCTGTCGCGGTGCTCGGGCCACAGCCGCAGCGCCATCGCGGCCGCGTCGTCGGCCCCCTCGGCCTCGTCCCAGTAGCGCAGCTCCGCGCGGTGGCCGGAGTAGCGCACGCTGGACAGGAACGGGCTCTCGGCCAGCAGGCGGTCCAGGCCGGCCCGCACCTCGGCGACGTCGGCGTGCTCGCCCGCGAGGGTCAGCGTCACCGACCACAGCGGCAGGGGCGGGGGCCCGGACGTCCCGGTCACGCCGTCCTGCGCTCCGGCACCGTCGTCGACCACAGGGCTCCTCGTGCTCGTCAGGACCTCACGCCGGCGGTGGACGTGCCCGCCCGCGCCCACGGGCGGCCGAGGAGCACCAGGTGGTCGCGGTGGACCACTTCGCGCTCGTACGCCGGCCCCCACTGCTGGGCCAGTTCGCTGGTCGTCCGGCCGAGCATGTCCGGCAGTTCTGCCGAGGAGTAGTTCACCAGCCCGCGGGCCAGCGCGTGGCCGAATCGGTCGACGAGGTCGACCGGGTCCCCCGCCCCGAAGCGGCCGGCGACCGCGGTCACCCCGGCCGGCAGGAGCGACGAGCGGCGCTCGCGCACGGCCCGCACGGCCCCGTCGTCCAGCTCGAGGCGGCCCACCGGCGTGGCCGCGTGCGCGAGCCACAGCTGGCGGGTGCTGCGCCGGGTCCCGCCCCGGCCCGCGGGGACCGTGAACCAGGTCCCCACGTCCTCACCCGCGAGGGCGGGACCGGCCAGGGCGGCCGACGTGACCAGGGCCGGGACGCCCGCGGCGACCGCGATGCCGGCCGCCTCGACCTTGGTCGCCATGCCGCCCGTCCCGACCCCCGCGGCGCCCGCCGCACCGACGGTGACCTCCGCGAGGTCGGCCGTGCCCCGCACGACCTTCAGGCGCCGCGCGCCCGGCTGCGACGGCGGCGCGTCGTACAGCGCGTCGACGTCGGAGAGCAGGACGAGCGCGTCCGCGCGGACGAGGTGCGCGACCAGCGCCGCGAGGCGGTCGTTGTCGCCGAAGCGGATCTCGTGGGTCGCGACCGTGTCGTTCTCGTTGACGACGGGCACGACACCGAGCGAGAGCAGCCGTTCCAGGGTGCGCTGCGCGTTGCCGTAGTGGCTGCGGCGCACGACGTCCTCGGCCGTCAGCAGCACCTGCCCGACGGTCAGCCCCGCGTGCGCGAAGGCCCGGGCGTACTCCGCGAGCAGCAGCCCCTGACCCACGCTCGCGGCGGCCTGCTGGCTGGCGAGGTCCCGCGGCCGCTTCGGCAGCCCCAGCGGCGCGAGCCCCGCCGCGATCGCGCCCGAGGACACGAGCACCACCTCGCTGCCGGCGTGGCGGCGGCGGGACAGGACGTCGACGAGCGCGTCCAGGCGCACCGCGTCCAGGCCGCCCGCGGCGCTGGTCAGCGACGACGAGCCGACCTTGACGACGAGGCGCCGGGCGTCGCGCAGCGCCTCGTGCGCCACGCCCCCGCGCCCCGTCGCCGGCGAGCTCACCGCAGGTCGTCGTCCTCGTCGGCGGCCGCGCCGACGGACTGCAGCCCGTCGGCGGCGAGGTCGTCGGCGGTCCAGTGCCCGGCCTTGCG
Organism: Kineococcus siccus; assembly: GCF_009906795.1. Taxonomy (GTDB): domain Bacteria; phylum Actinomycetota; class Actinomycetes; order Actinomycetales; family Kineococcaceae; genus Kineococcus; species Kineococcus siccus. The sequence goes on along the minus strand of NZ_JAAALN010000074.1, from coordinate 9,026 downwards.
CTCGGACTCCAGCTCGCCGCGGGCCTCGGCCTTGGCGGCGCGGCGCATCCGCTCGTCCTCGCGCTTGGTGGCGCGGGTCGGGCGCGAGTGGTCCTCCAGGCGCAGGTCCTGACCGCGCTGGCCCAGGACCTCCGCGCCCGAGACCATCGTGGGCTCCCAGTCGAAGACGACCGCGTTGGCCTCGTCGCCGATGACGACCTCGGCCCCCGCGACCGCGCCGGCCTTGAAGAGCTCGTCCTCGACGCCGAGGCGGGCGAGGCGGTCGGCGAGGTAGCCGACGGCCTCGTCGTTGCTGAAGTCGGTCTGGCGGACCCAGCGCTTGGGCTTCTCGCCCTTGACCCGGAAGCGGACGCCGCCCGTGACCTCGTCGCCGTACTCCTCGCGCGTCACGGTGAAGCCCGCGTCGTCGATGGCCCTCGGCGTGATGACGGTCCGTGTCGGCGCGGACTGCGGCGCCGCGGCCCGCGCGGCCGCCACGAGCTCGGCCATCGCGAAGGAGAACTCGCGCAGCCCCGCGTGCGAGACGGCGGACACCACGTAGACCGGGGCGCCGCGCGACTCGAGGTCGGCGCGGACGATGTCGGCGATGTCGCGCGCGTCCGGCACGTCGGCCTTGTTGATGACGACGATGCGGGGGCGGTCCTGCAGCGGCACGGTGCCGTCGTCGACGGTGTAGGCCGCGAGCTCGCGCTCGATCGCCTCGAGGTCGCTGACCGGGTCGCGGTCGGTCTCCAGCGTCGCGCCGTCCAGGACGTGGACGAGGGCGACGCAGCGCTCGACGTGGCGCAGGAAGTCCAGGCCGAGGCCGCGGCCCTCGCTCGCGCCCGGGATCAGGCCGGGGACGTCGGCGATCGTGTAGCGCACCGAGCCGGCCTCGACGACGCCGAGGTTCGGGACGAGCGTCGTGAACGGGTAGTCGGCGATCTTCGGGCGGGCGGCCGACAGGGCCGCGACGAGGCTGGACTTGCCGGCGCTCGGGAAGCCCACGAGGGCGACGTCGGCGAGGGTCTTCAGCTCGAGCGTGACGTCGCCCGACTCACCGGGCTCGCCGAGCAGGGCGAAGCCGGGGGCCTTGCGCTTGGTAGAGGCCAGCGCGGCGTTGCCGAGGCCGCCGCGACCGCCCGGCGCCGCCACGAAGCGGGTGCCGTTGCCGACCATGTCGGCGAGGAGGTCGCCGCGCGCGTCGCGCACGATCGTGCCGTCGGGGACGCCGATGACGAGGTCGGCGCCCTCGGCGCCCGTGCGGTGCGAGCCCTGCCCGGGCTTGCCGTTCTCGGCGTGCCGGTGCGGGCGGCGGTGGTGCTCCAGCAGGGTCGTCACCTGCGGGTCCACCTCGAGGACGACGCTGCCCCCGCGGCCGCCGTTGCCGCCGTCAGGACCGCCGAGCGGCTTGAACTTCTCGCGGTGGACGGACGCGCAGCCGTGCCCGCCGTCACCGCCTGCGACGTGCAGGACGGCGCGGTCGACGAAGGTCGTCATCAGGTACTCCGGTCTGCGACGCAGGTGCGTCGTTCGCTCTGCGGGACGTGCGGGGGCCTGCGGCGCAGACCCGGTGGTGCGGAGGAGCGGTGGAACGGACGGAGGGGCGGACCGGTCTCCCGGCCCGCCCCTCCGTCACACGGTGCTGTGTGTCGTCACTCGCCCGCGGGGACGAGACCGACGATGTTGATGACCTTGCGACCGCGGCGGGTGCCGAACTCCACGTTGCCCGGGATGAGGGCGAACAGGGTGTCGTCCCCACCGCGGCCCACCCCGGCGCCGGGGTGGAAGTGGGTGCCGCGCTGACGCACGATGATCTCGCCCGCGCTGACGAGCTGACCACCGAAGCGCTTCACGCCGAGGCGCTGCGCGTTGGAGTCACGACCGTTGCGCGAGGAGCTCGCGCCCTTCTTGTGTGCCATGAGCTGCAGTCACTCCCCGATGCTGGTGATCTTGACGCGGGTGTACTTCTGACGGTGACCCTGACGCTTGCGGTACCCCGTCTTGTTCTTGTACTTCAGGATGGTGATCTTGGGACCCTTGGTCTCCTCGACCACCTCGGCCGTGACCTTGACGCCGGACAGCGCCGACGCCGCCGACGTGACCGTGGAGCCGTCGACGAGCAGGAGCGGCTGGAGCTGGAGCGTGGAGCCCTGGGCCCCGCCGACCCGGTCGATGGTCAGGACGTCGCCGACCGAGACCTTCTCCTGCCGGCCACCGGCGCGGACGATCGCGTAGACCACAACGAACCCGTTTCTCTCAGAAGGACGAACTGGAGCGCCGCTGGGCGGCGATGGGACTGCCCGCGGCGCGCGCACGGATGCGCACCAGGGGTCGAGCGTACGGAACCCGTCCGGGCCGGTCAAAACGGCTCACCGGCGCGGACGGGTGCCGCGTGGTGGTCGGGTCAGTCGACCGGACCCGGGGCCGCCGTCGGAGCCGGCTTCCCGAGCCCCGGGGGCGGCGGCATCGGGATCGGCATGGCGACGCGCGGCAGGGTCACGGGCGCCCCGTCGGAGGAGACGGTGCTCGAGGCCGGGGCCCCGCCGCCGCCCCGGCTGCGGCGGTTGCCCGACCGGCCGCGACCGCCCGAGGAGCCCGACCCCGAGGAGCCGGACCCGGAGGAGCCCGACCCTGCGGAGCCCGACCCGGACGACCCGCCGGACCCGGACGAGCCCGCGGAGCCGCCGCCGGACGACGAGGCGGCCGAGGGGGCCGGCTCGGCCGGAGCGGCCGCGTCGAGCTCCTCCAGGACGGCCGCGAGGCCCTGCCCCGTGCGCTTGCGGGTCATCTGGACGAGCCCCAGCGAGGTCACCTCGGCGACCTGGTGCTTGGTCCGGTCCCGGCCCAGGCACTCGACGAGGCGGCGCAGCACGAGGTCGCGGTTGGACTCCAGCACCATGTCGATGAAGTCGATGACGATGATCCCGCCGATGTCGCGCAGCCGGAGCTGACGGACGATCTCCTCGGCGGCCTCGAGGTTGTTGCGCGTGACCGTCTCCTCGAGCGTCCCGCCCGAGCCCGTGAACTTGCCCGTGTTGACGTCGATGACGTGCATCGCCTCGGTCGGGTCGATGACGAGCGAACCCCCCGAGGGCAGCCACACCTTGCGGCCCAGCGCCTTCTGCAGCTGCTCGTCGATGCGGTGGGCCGCGAACACGTCCTCGTCGGACTCCCACCGCTCGAGGCGCTGGGCGAGGTCGGGAGCCACGTCGGCGACGTACTCCGAGACGGTCTCCCACGCGCTGTCGCCGGAGACGACGAGCCGCGTGAAGTCCTCGTTGAAGACGTCGCGCACGACGCGGACGGTGAGGTCCGGCTCGCCGTGCAGCAGCACGGGCGAGCCCTTCGACGACGCCTTCGCCTCGATGGCCTCCCACGTCGCCTGCAGCCGCTGCACGTCGGCCGCGAGCTCCTCCTCGGCGACGCCCTCGGCCGCGGTGCGCACGATGACGCCCGCGCCCTCGGGCACGACCTTCTTGAGGACCTTCTTGAGCCGGGCGCGCTCGACGTCGGGCAGCTTGCGCGAGATGCCGGTCATCGAGCCGCGGGGCACGTAGACCAGGTAGCGGCCCGGCAGGGAGACCTGGCTGGTGAGCCGGGCACCCTTGTGGCCGACGGGGTCCTTGGTGACCTGCACGAGCACGGAGTCGCCCGACTTCAGCGCGGCCTCGATGCGGCGCGGCTGACCCTCCAGGCCCGCCGCGTCCCAGTTGACCTCACCCGCGTACAGGACGGCGTTGCGCCCCTTGCCGACGTCGACGAAGGCCGCCTCCATGCTCGGCAGCACGTTCTGCACCCGGCCGAGGTAGACGTTGCCGACCATCGTCGTCTGCGCCTGCAGCGCGCCGTAGTGCTCCGTGAGGATCGAGTCCTCGAGCACGCCGATCTGCGTGCGGCCCTCCGCCTCCCGGATCACCATGACCCGCTCGACGCTCTCCCGGCGGGCGAGGAACTCGGCCTCGGTGAGGATCGTGCGCTTGCGGCCCTGCTCGCGCCCCTCGCGGCGACGCTGCTTCTTGGCCTCCAGGCGCGTGGAGCCCTTGAGCGCGGTGATCTCGTCCTCACCCGTGCCGCGCGTCTCGCGCGCCGCGGCGCGGCGCGGCTCGCGGACCCGCACCACCGTGTTCGGCGGGTCGTCGGGCGACGGCTCGTCCCCGGCCTCGGCGCTGCTCCCGCGACGACGACGGCGGCGACGGCGCCGCGAGGACCCGGAGGTCTCCTCGTCGCCGTCCTGCGCGTCGTCCTCGTCGCCGGCGGCGTCGGTCTCCTCCTCGTCGGCGGCGTCCTGGCCGGTGGCGGGGACGTCCTCGTCGTCCTCGGCCGCCGCGTCGGCGTCCTCGGACTCCCGGTTCGGGCGGCTGCGGCGGCCGCGGCCACCCCGGCGGGTGACGCGCCGGGGTGGCGGGCTGCTCGGTGACGGGCTGCTCGGTGACGGGCTGCTCGGTGGCGGGCTGCTCGGCGGCGGGTCCGGGGGCCGCCGTGCCACGGGTGGCCCGGCGGCGGCGGGCGGGCCGACGCGGGGCCGCCTCGGGCTCGACCGTCTCCTCGGCCGCGGGACCCGCCTCGGCGACCGGCTCGACGGGAGCGTCCTCGACCAGCGGGGCCGGGTCCACGACGGGAGCCGCGGCGTCCTCGACGACGGCGTCCTCGACGACGGCGTCCTGGGCCGGCGTGTCCGGGGCTGCGGCGTCCTCAGCCACGGCGGCGGGTGCCGGCTCGGCCGCCTTGCGCGTCGAGCGACGCGTGCGGCGCTTGGGCGCCGGAGCGGCGTCCTCGACGACCGGCGCAGCGGGGGCGTCGGCGGCGCCGGTCACGTCGAGGCGACCGAGCGTCGTCTCGGCCACGGGCGGCTCGACGAGGGGGGCGGGCTCCGGTGCCGGCGCGGGCGTCGCGGTGGACCCGGGCGCCCCGGAGCCGGTGTCCGAGGGCGTCTGGACCGGCGCGGGCGGCCCGGCGGGCCTGCTGGCGGCGCGGCGGCGGCGCGGCGCCTTCGCCGGTGCGGTGTTCTCTTCTGGCGTGCTCGTCACGGGGTCTCCCGTCGCCCGCAGCGCCAGCCACACCGGGACCCACTGCCGCTCGGGCGAACTCGTACCGGTCGTCGGGGCGGTCGACCCGTGCCCGACGGAAGTCCTCGTCGCACCGCCCGGCTCGCGCACTGTCTGCGCGTCGTCCAGGACGGTGCCGCCGAGGCTCCGCACGCACGTCCCGGGGACCCGGGGCGGGCGCTGCCCCGAGCTCGGCCCCGGGGCGCCAGCGGGGTCCTCAGGGGACCGCGGCGCTGCCCGGACGCCTCGCACGAGGGCGGCGATCGCATCGACGGGCCGGGCGCCCGGTGTGAAGGGAACGCTCGACCTCTCGCAGTCTCTCACAGCCCTTCCGCGCCGGGACGTCGCGCGCGCCGGAGATCCGCTACGCTCGCCGCAACACCATCCAGAGTGGCCGAGAGTCCTGGCTCGACGACGCCACAGCAACCACCGCGCGGTCCCGACCGCTCGGCAGGTGCTCCCGCCAGGAACGATGGAGGCTCGAGTGATCACCGCCACCCTGCTCGTCCGGCGCTACTTCGTCGACCTCGCGCGCACCTGCGGCGCGCTGTGTCGGCCGGTCCTGCTGTCCGGCACGTCCCGCCCGGGGCTCCCGTCGATGCCCGGGCCGGCGCGCCTCCTCGCCTGACGGCGCCCGGCTCCCCTCACCACCTGCGCGCACCGCTCGGCGTCGCTCCGCGACGCACCTCCCCGCCGGCACCGGCCGGCGGCCCCCCTCCGTCGGACCGTCGCGTCCGCGCACCCCTGGAGCTCCCGTGCCCACGCCCCTGCCCTCGCGCCCGTCCACCTCCCGCGCCCTGCTCTCACGTCGCCGGCTCCTCAGCACGGCGCTCGGCGCCGGCACCCTCGCCGCGACGGGCTCCCTCGCCGCGTGCGGTGGCGGCGCCGACGCGTCCGCCCTGCCGTCGGGCTCCGCGGGCGACCTGAAGGGCGCCACGATCAAGCTGATGGTCAACCAGCCGCACCGGCTGGCGTTCACCGACCTGCTGGGGCCGGCCTTCGCGCAGGAGTTCGGGGGGAAGCTCGAGGTCACGGCGATCCCCTACGACCAGCTGACCAGCAAGCAGATCCTGGACGTCCAGGGCGGCGCCGGAGAGTTCGACGTCTTCGACTACTTCTACTTCGGCCTGGGCGACCTGGTCGACGCCGAGGCGCTGGTCGACCTCACCGACTGGATCGCGGGTGACCCGGGCATCGGGACCGGCGACTTCCTGCCCTCGATCTACGACCACTACACGCTGCTCGACGGCAAGCGGTACGGGCTGCCCTTCGACGGCGACACCCACGTCCTCTACTACAACGCCGAGGTCTTCGAGCGGTACGGGGTCGAGCCGCCGACCACGTGGGACGAGTACGACGCGGCCGCTGCGAAGATCACGCAGGACTCCGGCGGCAGCGTGTACGGCGCCATCGTGGAGGGCCAGCAGGTGCCCGTCATCCTGGGCTGCTCGTTCGTCAACCGCCTGGCCGGCTACGGCGGCTCCCTCCTCGACGGCGACGGGCGCCCCACCCTCACGAGCGACGCGGCCGTCGCGGCCCTGCAGCACCTCGTCGACGTGTCGCCCGCCGCGCTCCCCACGCCGCTGCAGACCGGCTTCGACCAGGCCAACGGCGCCTTCCTCTCCGGCCAGGGCGCCATGCTCGACACCTGGACCGACCTCGGCCTCAAGGCCCAGGACCCGGCGAGCTCGAAGATCGTCGACAAGTGGGGCGTGGTCCCGCTCCCGGTCGGCGGGTCGAACACCGAGCACCGGACCGCGCTCGAGGCGGGCTTCGGTCTCGGGGTGTCGGGCGGCTCGCAGCAGAAGGAGGTCGCGGCCGCCTTCGTGAAGTGGGCGACGGCCGAGAGGCAGAACTTCACGCTCGCCTCGACCGCGGGCTCGGGCATCGACCCCGCCCGCTCGAGCGTGCTGTCGTCGCCCGAGTACGCGGCCGCCGCCGGCATCGCGACCGACGCGATCCGCGAGGGGCTCGAGGGATCGCCCCTGGCCTGGCCCAAGACCGTCGGCGCCGTGAAGCTCATGCAGGACCTCGTGGACCAGCTGGCCCTGGCGCTGCAGGGCGAGCAGGACGCGCCGACCGCCCTCGCCAAGGCGCAGGAGACGTGGGAGGAGGAGATCGGATGACCTCCCCCGCCACCGCGGCCACCGCCGCGCCGTCCCCGGCCCCGCCGGGCGTCCCGCCGCAGGGCACGCGGGGCCGGGGTGCCGGGCGCCGGGCCGTGCCGGGCCGGCGACGCCCGGGGCACGTGTCGAGCTGGCTCGCCGCCCCGAGCCTCGCCGGCCTCGCCCTGATGCTCGTCTACCCGACCGTCTTCGTGGTCCTCCTGGCCGTGACGAAGTCGTCGCTGGCCCGCCCGCTGCAGCGCTGGACCGGTACGGACAACCTCGTCGACGCGTGGGAGTCGCTGGCCTTCGCGGGTTCGCTCGTCCGCTCGGTGGTGTTCGCCGTGGTCGCGGCGCTGCTGGCCACGGCCCTCGGCCTCGCGCTCGCCCTGCTGCTGCACGCGCGCGGCACGCGGTTCGGCCTCGTCGGCACCGTCCTGCTGCTGCCGCTGGTGACCCCGCCCGTCATGGTCGGCGTCGCGTGGAAGCTCATGCTCGCGCCCGTGGGCGGCGCGTTCACGGGCGTGTTCGACGCCCTCGGGTTCCCGGGCGCGAACCCGCTCGGCGACGGTGTCGGCGCGTTCTCCGCGCTCGTCGTCATGCACGTGTGGCAGTGGACGCCGCTGGTGACCCTGCTGGTGTTCGCGGCCCTGCTGGGCGTCGAGCACGAGCTGCGCGAGGCGGCGGCCCTGGACGGCGCCGGACCCGTGCGGACGTTCACGTCCGTCGTGTGGCCCGTCGTGCTGCCCAACGTCCTCAGCGTCCTGCTGCTGGAACTCGTGATCGGGCTGAAGGTGTTCGACCTCGTCACGGTCGTCACCCAGGGCGGTCCGGGCGTCTCGACCATCGTCACGAGCTTCGAGATCTTCCGCACCGGCATGCGGGGCAGCTACGAGATCGGCACGGCGGCGGCCGAGACGCTCGTCTTCGGCCTGCTGGTCGGCCTGCTCACCACCGCGGTGACCCTGCTGCGGGCGCGCGCCGTGCGGGCCGAGGGGTGACCGCGACCACGCTGCGGCGCAGCGGAGTCCGGCTGGTCCTGGCGCTGGTCGCCTTCGTCGCCCTGGTGCCCGTGCTGTTCCTCGTCTCGCTGTCGCTGCGCAGCGTCGACGACATCTCCAACGGCGGCTGGCTGCCCACGCGGCTGGTCTGGGACAACCTCACCGCGGCGTTCGAGACCGTGCCGCTCGCCACGATGCTGGCGAACTCGTGGGTGGTCGCGATCGGGGCGACCGTGCTCACGTCGGTCGTGGCGGTGCCCGCGGCCTACGTCACGGCCCGCGCGGGGGTTCGCGGCGAGCGGCTGCAGACACTGCTGCTGGCGTCCTACTGCGCCCCGCCGATCGTCGCGGTGCTCCCGCTGTACTACCTGCTCAAGCAGACGGACCTGACCAACTCCCTCCTCGGCCTGGTGCTCGTCAACGGCCTGGCCAACGTGCCCGTCGCGGTGTGGCTGCTGGACGGCTTCGTCCGGCGCGTGCCGCTGGAGGTGGAGGAGGCCGGCTGGGTGGACGGGCTGACCACCACGGGCGGGTTGTTCCGCCTCGTGCTGCCGCTGCTGGCGCCCGGTCTCGTGGCGGCGCTGCTCATCTGCCTGTTCCTCAGCTACAACGAGTTCCTGTTCGCGGTGTCGTTCTCTCAGAGCACCTCGAGCCAGACCCTCACGGTCGGCCTGTCGCTGTTCCAGGGCGACCGCACGGTGCAGTTCGGCCAGCAGGCCGCGGCCTCGCTGGTCGGCATCGTCCCCATGTACGTCCTGGCCGTCGTGGCCCAGAAGTGGCTCGTCGGCGGCCTGTCCGCCGGGGCCGTGAAGTGAGGCCCCGCATCGGGTGCCACCGGCACCACACCGTCGCACGAGACGACCACGACGGACCCACCCCCACCCACCTGGAGC
>NZ_JAAALN010000073.1 GCF_009906795.1 Kineococcus siccus | reverse complement strand
CCCCGGTGCTGCACCTGCGCGCCGCGGGGGTGAGCCTCGTGCTCGGCACCCCGGCCGACGCCCTGCCGAGCGTCGTGCACTGGGGTGCCGACCTCGGCGAGCTCGACGCGGGGGCGCTCGCGGACCTCCGGCGCGCCGGGCTGACCTCGGGCGTGAACAACGACGTCGACGAGCCGGAACCGCTCGCGGTGCTGCCCGAGCAGTCGCGCGGCTGGACCGGCCTGCCGGGGCTGAGCGGCCACCGCGCCGGCCGCGCGTGGTCGACGCGGTTCGTCCCGACCGCCTGGGCCGTCGAGGAGGCCGCCGCGGGCGGCCGCGTCGAGGTCGAGGCGGCCGACGACGAGGCGGGTCTCGCGCTCCGGCTGGAGCTGGAGCTGCTGCCCACCGGCCTCGTGCGCCACCGCACGACGCTGACGAACACCGCGGACGCGGACTACGAGGTCGCCGACCTCGCCCTGTCGCTGCCCGTCCCGCCCGAGGCGACCGAGGTGTTCGACCTGGCCGGGCGCTGGGCGCGCGAGCGGTCCCCGCAGCGGCTGCCCCTCGTCGTCGGCGCCCACGTCCGGGAGAACCGCCGCGGCCGCACCGGACCGGACGCGCCCCTCGTGCTGGCCGTCGGGACGGCCGGGTTCGGGTTCCGCGCCGGGGAGGTGTGGAGCCAGCACGTCGCGTTCAGCGGCAACCACCGCAGCGTCGCGGAGCGCGTGGCGGCGGGCGCGGCCGTGCTGCGCGGCGGCGAGCTCCTGCTGCCCGGCGAGGTCCGGCTCGGTCCCGGGGAGTCCTACGCGACGCCGTGGGTCTACGCGGCGTACGCGGCCGACGGGCTCGACGGCGTCGCCGCCCGGTTCCACGCCCACCTGCGGGCCCGGCAGGTCCACCCCACGTCACCGCGCCCCGTCATCATGAACACCTGGGAGGCGGTGTACTTCGACCACGACCTGGACCGCCTCGTCGAGCTGGCCCGCGCCGGCGCTGAGGTCGGCGTCGAGCGCTACGTGCTCGACGACGGGTGGTTCCGCCACCGCCGCGCGGACGACGCGGGCCTGGGGGACTGGTACGTCGACGAGGACGTCTGGCCGCAGGGCCTGACGCCGCTGGTCGACGCCGTCCGCGGGCTCGGGATGGAGTTCGGCCTGTGGGTGGAGCCGGAGATGGTGAACCCCGACTCCGACCTGGTCCGCGCGCACCCCGACTGGGTGCTCGCCACCGGGGGCCGCCAGCCGAAGCTGTCGCGCCGCCAGCAGGTCCTCGACCTCGGCAACCCCGACGCCTTCGCCCACGTCCTCGAGCGCCTCGACGCGCTGCTGCGCGAGAACGACATCGCCTACCTCAAGTGGGACCACAACCGCGACCTGCTCGAGGCCGGGTCCGGCCCCGGCGGGGAACCCGGGGTGCACGCGCAGACCCTCGCGGTCTACCGCCTGCTCGACGAGCTGCGCCGGCGCCACCCCCGCGTCGAGATCGAGTCCTGCTCCTCGGGCGGGCTGCGCATCGACCTCGGGATCCTGGAACGCACCGACCGGGTGTGGGCCAGCGACTGCATCGACCCCGTCGAGCGGCAGCTCATCCAGCGCTGGACGAGCCAGCTGCTGCCGCCGGAGCTCGTGGGCTCCCACGTGGGGGCGGCCACGTCGCACACGACGCACCGCACCAACGACCTGTCCTTCCGCGCGGGCACGGCGCTGTTCGCCTCGTTCGGCGTCGAGTGGGACGTGACGCGGGCGACCCCCGAGGACCGGGCGGAGCTGGCCCGCTGGGTCGCCCTGTACAAGGAGGTGCGGCCGCTGCTGCACACCGGGACGACGGTGCGCGCGGACCAGCACGACGAGTCCTTCGCGGTGCACGGCGTCGTCGCCGCCGACGGGGACGACGGGCTGTTCGCGGTCGTGCAGCTGACGACGCCGGTCACCGCGGTGCCCGGGGCCGTCCGCCTCCCCGGCCTGCTGCCCGACGCGGTGTACGAGGTGACGCTGCAGGCGCCGGGGGACGCGCCGGCGCGGCGCTCCAGCGCGAACCCCCCGTGGTTCACCGACGGGGTGCGGCTGCCGGGGCGGGTGCTCGCGAGCGCGGGCCTGCGGGGGCCGGCGCTGCAGCCGCAGCAGCTGCTGCTCCTGCGGACCCGGCGGGTCTGACGCGGGCCGGGACTCCGGGCCGGGTCTCCGAGCCGGGTCAGTCCGGCGGCCCCGTGAGGGCGTCGATCACCCCGGCCAGGTGCTCCCGCGTCCTGGCCTCGGCGGCCTTCGGGTCGCGCGCCACGACGGCGTCGATGATCGCGGCGTGCTGCGGGGCCGAGCGCTGCGCCCGGCCGGGCTGGAACGCCAGCCGGAACTGCTGGCGCACGACGCGCGCCTGCAGCCGGGCGAGCAGAGCGCCGGCGGTGGCGTGCCCGCTGATCTCGCGCACGCGCCGGTCCAGCCGCTGGTTGAGCGCGGAGTACTGCTCGAGGCGACCGTCCGCGGCCGCCGCCAGCAGGTCGGCCCGCAGCGCGAGCAGTTCCGCCCGCTCGGGGTCGGAGATGCGCTCGGCCGCCTTGGCGGCGCACAGCGCGTCGAGGGCCGTGCGGGCCTCGAGGATCTCCACGGCCTCGTGCAGCGTCAGGGAGCGCACCCGCGCACCGCGGTGCGGTGTGCGCTCGACGAGACCCTCGAACGTCAGCTCCTGCAGCGCAGCGCGGACCGCGGCGCGGCTGGCGTGGTGGGCCGCGCAGAGGTCGGGTTCCACGAGGCGCTGGTTCGGGGCGAACTCGCCCTCGACGATCGCGGTGCGGATCGCCGCGGTCAGCGCGTCGGGCGGCCCGGCCGCCCCGGCCCTGGAGTGCTCGGCCACGTCCACCCTCCTGTCGTTCCCCGCCCACCCGGCCGCGGGGGACGCGAGCGCCGGCTCGCGCCCCCGCGCCCGCTCAGTACCCCTGGACGGGCTCGTACCCGGTGCCGTTGTAGCGGACCAGGTTCACGGAGGACACCGCGGCCTGGTCCTCCTTCGTCGTGTCGATCGTGATGCCGGGCAGCAGCAGCGGTGCGGTGAACCCGGAGATCCCCCGCAGCGCGGTCATGAAGCTCTCCCGCGTCGGCTCCTCCATGGTCGCGAACGCCTCGCCCAGCACCGCGCCCTCGGCGTAGCTCCACGCGCAGTGCGGCGTGTACGTCTTGGTGATCGACGTGCCGTACTGCTCGAAGGCCTTCGTGTACTCCTGGACGTCGGGGTCGTTCGCGAACGCGGGGGAGGCGGGCGTCTTCGCGAACGCCGGCGTGTAGACGTCCGGGTAGGCGGCCGCGCCGCCGGGCTGCAGCACGGTGGCCGGCGTCGAGGTGTTGGAGGGCAGGAAGACGCGGGGCTTCCAGCCGAGCGACTGCGCCTTGGTGAGCACGCCCACCTGCAGCGGCGTCACGGAGACGGCGGACAGCAGGACGTCGGCGCCGCTGGCGGCGAGCTGGGTGACCTGCCCGTCGACGGAGGTGTCCGTCGGCTCGTAGGTGGCGGAGTCGACCACCCGCACCTGGCTGCCCTCGATGGCCGCGGTGAACCCGTCGAGGTAGCCGCTGCCGTAGTCGTCGTTCTGCGCGAGCGTCGCCACCGTGATCGGCTGGTTCGCGTCGACGAGCAGCTTGCCGAAGGCCGCGCCCTCGGTGCTGTACGTCGGCACGAACCCGCTGGTCCACGGGTTCGCGGCCTGGTCGGCGGAGAACTCGCCCGCCCCGGCCATGAGGAGGACCTGCGGGACCTCCTGCTGGTTCGCGATCGGCATGACGGCCGCGTTGGTGGGCGTCCCCAGGGCGCCGACGTAGGCGAACATGCCCTGGTTGACCAGCTGCCGGAAGTTGGCCACGGCCTTGGCCGGGTCGTACGCGTCGTCGAGGTAGGTGAGCGTGACCTGGCGCGTCTTGCCGTCGCCGAACGCGAACCCGCCCGCGGCGTTCTTCGCCTCGAGGTAGCTGTTCAGGCCCGCGACCGAGCAGGTGCCCGGGCCGGCCGTGGCGCCGCTGAGCGGGCTCGAGATGCCGAGGCTCACGGTGGTGTCGGTGATGCCCGGGCTGGCCGCGGCCGCGCCGCCCTCCGTGCCGCCGCCGGTCGTCCCGGTGTCGCGGGTGCAGCCGGTGACGAGCAGGGCGCAGACGCCGAACAGGGCGACGGCGCTGCTGAGCCGGCGGGGGTGCTGGAGGCTCTTCATCGAGGCCTGCCTCTTCCTGGGGTGGGGTGGGCGGATCACGGCGCGACGCCGTCGGAGGTCAGGGCGGGGGTCCCGGCCTGCCCGTCGGGCGCCCCGGGTGGGGTGGTGGCGGAACGCCGGCGGCGCGCCGTCAGGAGCTGGTGGACCCGCCTCGGGAGCGAGACGAGACCACCGGGCAGGACGAACAGGACCAGCAGCAGGACGGCCCCGGACAGCAGCGCCGTGCGCGAGGCGTCCAGCTGCCCCGCGAGCACGGGCACGAGGACGTAGTAGACGGCGCCGAGGACGGCGCCCACGAGGCTGCCCGTCCCGCCGATGACCATCGCGACCACGAGGTTGATCGACGTCCCGAAGCTCAGCGTCTCCGGCGAGGTGTACTGCACGACGGCCAGGTAGAGGAACCCCGAGGCGCCGCCGATGGTCGAGGCGAGGGTGAAGGCGAGCACCTTGGTGCGGTAGGGCGAGATGCCCATCGACAGCGCGACCGCCTCGTTGTCCCGCACGATGGCGAAGCTGCGGCCGACGCGACCGCGCACGAGGTTGCGGGTCAGGAGGAACACGCCCAGCGCGATGAGCACGACGACGTAGTAGCGCCACTGGTCGTCCGCGAGCGCGACCCACGACGGCGGCTCGAGCCAGCTGACCGTCAGGCCCTGCGAGCCCCCGGTGACGTCGGACAGCCGCTTGGCGACCGGTGTCCCGACGATCGGCAGGGCGATCGTCACCATCGCGAGCGCCAGACCGCGCAGCCGCGCCGCGGCCAGCGCCACGAGCATCCCGACCACGGCGGGCAGCAGGCAGGCCACCACGAACGACAGCAGGACAGGCCAGCCGTTCAGGGTGCCGTACCCGGCGACGTACGCCCCGATGCCCACGAACGCGCTCTGCCCCAGCGACACCTGGCCGGCGTAGCCCATGACGACGTTGAGCCCCAGCAGCGCCACCGCGAACACCGCCATGGTCGTCACCTGGTAGTTGACGTACGGGGAGGAGACCAGGGGCAGCAGCACGAGGACGACCGCGACGACCGCGACGGCCGCGGCGCGCAGGCGCCCGGCGGTGAGGAAGGCGGGCATCAGACGCGCACCACGGTGCGGCGGCCGAACAGGCCCTGGGGTCGCAGGGCGAGGATGACGATCATGGCGGCGAAGGGCACGGCGATCTTCAGGTCGTTGCCGATGACGTCGACGTAGGCCCCGGCCAGGTTCTCGACGACCCCGATGAACCACCCGGCCACGACGGCGCCCAGCGGGCTGTCGAGCCCGCCGAGGATCGCGGCCGCGAGGGCGTAGACGAGGGTGAAGTCCAGCATCGTCGGGCTGATGAACAGCTGCGGCGCGACGAGCACGCCGGCGACCGCGCCGAGGCCCGCGGCGATCCCCCAGCCGATCATCAGCAGCCGGCTGACGGGCAGCCCGGACAGGGCCGCCGACGACGGGTTGTCGGCGACGGCCCGCATGGCGAGGCCGAGCTTGGTGAAGCGGAACAGCAGCTGCAGCAGCACCATGACCGCCACGATGACGACCGTCGTGCCGATCGAGCGCACGCTGACGAAGACCCCGCCGAGGCCGAGCGTCGCGTTGGGGAACAGGGAGGGGAAGGGCCGCGGGTCGTAGCTCCAGATGGCCCCGGCGATGCCGGAGACCAGCACGAGCAGCCCGATCGTGGCCACGACGGCCGTGTTCGCGTCCCCGCCCTCGAAGCGGCGCACGACCACGCGTTCCACGAAGGCCCCGAGGACGACGGCGAACGCCACGGCCACCAGCAGCCCGAGCAGCAGCGGGGCCCCGGCCTGCACGACGGCGTAGGCGACGAACGTCGACAGCACCGCGAGCGCGCCCTGCGAGAAGTTGATCATCCCGGTCGAGCGGTTGACCAGGACGATGGCCAGCGCGAGGGCGCCGTAGACCGACCCGGTGGCGAGCCCGTCGACGACGAGCTGGACGAAGTACGACACTCACCCTCCCAAGTACGCGCGGCGCACGGAATCCATGCCCATCAGCTCGCTCGCGGTGCCCTCGACCGTGACCCGGCCCGTCTCGAGCACCGTGACGTCGTCCACCAGCGAGAACGCCAGCACCGCGTTCTGCTCGACCACGAGCATCGACAACCCGGTCTCGCTCCGCAGCCGGCGGATCGCGTCGTAGACGGTGCGCGCCGTGCTGGGCGCGAGGCCCAGCGACGCCTCGTCGAGCAGCATGAGCCGCGGCTTGGCCATGAACGCCCGGGCGACGGCGAGCATCTGCTGCTCGCCCCCGGACAGCGCCGCGGCCGGCGAGCCCGTCCGGGCCTGCAGCTGCGGGAACAGGTCGAGGCAGTAGTCGACGTCGGTCGCGATCTGACGGCGGTCGCGGCGCTGGTAGGCGCCGACCAGCAGGTTGTCGCGGACCGTCAGCTGCGCCATGGTGCCGCGCCCCTCGGGCACGTGCGCGATGCCCAGCCGGGCCGTGCGGTCGGGCCCGAGGCCGGAGATGTCGCGGCCGTCGAAGAGGATCCGGCCGGTCGTGCGCACGGTCCCGCTGATGGCGCGCAGCGTCGTGGTCTTGCCGGCGCCGTTCGCGCCGAGGATGCCCGTCGCCCCGTGCTCGGCGAGCGACAGCGAGATCCCGTGCAGGACGCGGCCCTGCCCGTAGGACGCCGTGACGTCCTGCAGCTCAAGCAGGCTCATCCTCGACCGCCTCCCTGCCCAGGTAGGCCTCGACGACGCGGGGGTCGACCTGCGCCTGCGCCGCCGTGCCCTCCATGAGCTTCGCGCCGTGGTCGAGCACCATGACCCGGTCGGTGATCGCGGAGATCAGGCCCATGTGGTGCTCGACGACGACGATGGTCAGCCCCAGGTCGGCGCGGACCGTGGCCACCGTCTCGACGAACCGGTCGACCTCGCCGTGCGAGAGACCCGCGGCGGGTTCGTCGAGCAGCAGCAGGCGCGGGTGCGACATCAGCGCGCGGCACAGCTCCACGGCCTTGTGCAGGCCGTGGGAGAGCTCGCCGGCCCGCGCGTGCGCGGCCCACCGCAGTCCGGTGCGCTCCAGCAGCTCGAGGGCCTCGGCGCGGCTCGCGCGCTCGGCCTTCGAGGTCGAGGGCAGCCGCAGCGACCAGGCGAGCGGCCCGCCCGGCAGCCGCGAGTGCGCGCCCAGCAGGACGTTCTCGAGGACCGTCTCCCCGAGCTGCAGGGCGGGGTGCTGGAACGTCCGCGCGAGCCCCAGCCGGGCCATGCGCCACGCGGGCGCCCGCAGCGTCTCGACGCCCTCGAGCAGGATCGACCCGGAGTTCGGGCGGTAGTGGCCGCTGATGCAGTTGAACAGCGACGTCTTGCCCGCGCCGTTCGGCCCGACCAGCCCGAACACGGTGCGGGGCGCGACGTCGAACGACACCCCGTCCAGCACGCGGATCCCGCCGAAGCGCAGGGTGACGTCGTCGACCCGCAGGGCGGGGACTCCCGCCACCGGCCTCGCGTCCTCGGTCATCTCGCTCCATCGCGCGTCGTGGACCTCGCGGGCGAGGTCGGGGGTTTCCGCGGTCACCCTACGGGTTCCGGACGGTGGGCGTCGGCGTTCTGCGGGCCCGGCGCGCACCCGTGACGCCTGCGCCGCCTGCGCCGCCTCACCTGCGCGCCGCGTCGAGCAGCGGCACCAGGCGGGGGTACACCCGGCGGGCGTTGCCCTCGTACACCAGGGCCCTGGCCGCCTCGTCCAGGCGCGAGGCCTCGACGTAGCGGCGGGTGTCGTCGAAGTGGTGCCCGGTGCGCGGGTCGACGCCCCGCACAGCCCCGACGGCCTCGGAGCCGAACAGCACGTTGGCCGTGGGGACCACGTCGAGCAGCAGGTCCACGCCGGGCTGGTGGTAGACGCACGTGTCGAAGAAGACGTTGTCCAGCAACGACTCCACGGGCGGCCGGCCGAGCATGTCGGCCAGGCCGCGGAACCGGCCCCAGTGGTAGGGGACGGCGCCGCCGCCGTGCGGCACGACGAACCGCAGCCCCGGCAGGTCGCGGAACAGGTCCGACTGCAGGAACTGCATGAAGACCGTGGTGTCGGCGTTGAGGTAGTGCGAACCCGTGGCGTGCAGCGCGGGGTTCGTCACGGCGGACACGTGCACCATGGCCGGCACGTCGAGCTCGACCATGACCTCGTACAGCGGGTACCAGCTGCGGTCGGTGAGCGGTGGTGCGCTCCAGGTGCCGCCCTCGGGATCGGGGTTCAGGTTCAGGCCGACGAACCCCAGTTCCTCCACGCAGCGGCGCAGTTCCGGCACCGAGCGCTCGATCGGCACGCCGGGCGACTGCGGGAGCTGACCGACGCCCGCGAAGCGCCCGGGGAGCAGCGCCACGACGCGCGCGACGAGGTCGTTGCACGCCTCGCTCCAGCGGCGGCTGTCCTCGGCCCCGCCCAGGTGGTGCCCCATCGCGGAGGCGCGCGGCGAGAACACCGTGAGGTCGATCCCGCGCTCGTCCATGAGGCGCAGCTGGGTGCCCGCGACCGCCTCGCGCAGCTCGTCGTCGCCGACGCCGGGGTGCGCGGGGACGGGCTCACCGGCCGCGGACGCCGCGAGCTGCCGCTCGCGCCACGCGGTGTGGGCGGGCGGGGCCGTCGTGAAGTGGCCGTGGCAGTCGACGATCACCCGGGCACCGCCGCGGCGTCGCGCAGCTCCACGAGGGCGTCGCGCGCGGCCCGGGCCACGCGGGAGGGGACGCCCAGCTCGTCGAGCTGCTGCGCGGCGGCGGCCATCTCGTCGGCGCGCCGGCGCGCGTGCCGGTGGCTGCCGTCGACGAGCCGGTCGAGGGTCGCCGCGTCGAACCGGGCCAGCTCGGCCGCGACGTCGGCGCGCAGCCAGTCCTCGCAGCCCGCGGCGCGGGCCCCCGCGAGCGCCTCGAGGACGGCCGCCGCGAGGCCCTTGTAGAACACGCTGCGCAGGAGCTTGCGCGACGTGGCCGCGCCCACCGGCCCGGGGTGGACGTCCACGGCGGCCCCCAGGGGGCGCAGCAGGTCGGCGAAGCGCGGCGCGGCGGGCCCGGAGGCCAGCATGGGCGTGCGCAGGCCCAGGCCGGGAACGGGGGCCATGAGCGCGACGTCCACGACGTCCGCGCGGTCCCCGGCCGCGTCGGCGAGGGAGGCCTTCAGCGCGGGGGACGCCGTGTTGAGGTCGGCGAACAGGGTGCCCGGCCGCAGGGCCGGCAGCGCCGTGAGCAGCGCACCCCGCGCCGCGGCGGAGCTGTTGGCGGACAGCACCAGGTCCGCGTCGCGCACGGCGTCCGCCTCGTCGCGGCGGGCGGCCACGCCGGCGGGCGGGGCGAGCGCCGGGTCGTGCCCGCGCACGTCCGCGCCCGCGGCGAGCAGGTCCCTCGCGATCGCGGACCCCGCCTCCCCGAGGCCCAGCAGGGCGATGCGGACGCTCACGAGGCGTCCACCGGGTCCTCGGGCCCGGCGGGGACGGGCGGCGTGCCGTGGGTGTGGAAGGAGGGGATCGTCTTCAGCCCCCACGCCTGGCCCTTCGCGCGCTCGGCCTCGGTCCAGTCCACGGGCTGCCAGTCCGGCGCGAGGACGAGCCGGGCGCCCGCGTTGCACAGCTCCACGCGGTTGCCGCCCGGTTCGTAGACGTAGAGGAAGAACGTCTGCTGGATGGCGTGCTTGTGCGGGCCCGTCTCGATGAAGACGCCGTGGTCGAGCGCGAGGTCGGCCGCCCGCAGGACGTCCTCGCGCGTGTCGGTCGCGAACGCCAGGTGGTGCAGGCGTCCCCTCGACCCCGTCCAGTCGCGCGTCCACACCGCGTCGTAGCCCTTGTTCGTGAACGTGGTCCAGGTGCCGCTGACCGTGCCGTCGTCCAGGACGATCTGCTCGGTCACCATGGCGCCCAGCGTGTCCCGCACGTAGTCGCGGTTCGCGACGACGTCGGCGCCGAGGTAGTTCACGTGGTCCAGCCGGCGCACGGGGACGCCGTGCGGCGTCCGGGCCTGGGCCTGGTTCTTCAGCGAGGGTTCCAGGCCGGGCGGCGGGGTGTACCACTCCGACTCCCAGTAGACGCCGAACTCGTGGCCGTCCGGCTCGGTGAACACGTACGTGGGTCCGTAGCCGGGATCGCCGTCCTGCCAGCCGATCCCGCGGCCGGTGGCCTCGACGCGCGCCACGATGCGCTGCAGGGCCTCGGGTCCGCCCGCGCGCAGGTGGGTCCGGCCGATCCCCGACGTGGCGGCCGCGGGAACGCCGTGCCGTCGAACAGCTTCCGGGCGGTGCGGACGACGCCCGCCCGCACCGCGCGCGGCGGGGTGGCGGCCGCGTCGACGACCACGTCGACGAGCAGGTGGCCCGACGGGTGCTCGACGTCGACGGTCGAGGTCCCCGCGGGCCAGGCCTGCGCGAGCTCGTGCCCCACCGCGCCGGGCAGCAGCAGCCCCGACACGGCGGACACCGCGGCGAACACGCCGATCGCGGCGTGCGGCTGCACGGGGATGAAGGAGCGGGTGAGCACGTGGCCGCCGTCGCGCGGCGGGGCGACGAGGACCGTCTTGGGCACCGTGGTCGTGCGCACGTCGCCCAGGCCCAGCAGTTCGCCTGCCGCGCAGCGCAGGGCGTCCACGCGCGCCAGCAGGGCCGCGTCGGCCGCGAGCTCCTCGCGGCTCTCGCGCCCCGTCAGCCCGACGTCGCCGGCCCGCGCGAGGACCACGGGCATGCCGTTGTCCACCAGCGTGACCTCGACGCCCAGCACGGTGTCGACCCGCCGCCCCGTGGGCAGCAGCACCGCCGGGCCGCCCGCGGCGGGTTCGAAGGACAGCACGACCGGGGCGGCCGAGCCGGGCACGCCGGCGTCGACGGCGCCCCCGCGGTAGTCGACGCGGCCCCCCGGCGTCGGGAACCTCGCGGTGGCGACCTCGCCGGAGTTCACCATGCGGATCCGGACGCTCGTCTCCGCGTGCCCCGCGGGGACGAGACCCCGCTCGACCGCGAACGCCCCGACCCCCGCGAGCAGGTTCCCGCAGTTCTGCGCCGCGCTCACGGTGGCCTCCGCGACGCCGACCTGCAGGAACAGGTAGTCGACGTCGACGCCCGGGACGGCCGACGGGCCGACCACGGCCACCTTGCTGGTCAGGCTCGTGGCGCCGCCCAGGCCGTCGACCTGGCGCGGGTCGGGGCTGCCCAGCAGGCGGAGCAGCAGGTCGTCGCGCACCGCGGGGTCGCCGGGCAGGTCCGCGGCCTCGAGGTAGAGGCCGCGCGAGGTGCCTCCCCGCAGCATCGTGCACCGCACGCCGCGGACCGCGAGGTCGTCCGCGGTCGGGGGCGCGGCGGGGACCGGCCCGACGCTCACCCCTGCTCCCGCGACCACTCGCGGTGGCTGACGTACTCGATGCCGAGCTCCGGAAGACGCTCGCGCATGCCGTAGACGTCGAGCCCGAGCTCGCCGCGCTGGAACGCGGCGCGGTTCGTCGCCTCCCGGTCGAGGCGGGCCTGGCCCGCGGCCAGGGCCCGCGGGACGTCGGCGCGCGGAACGACCGTGACCCCGTCGTCGTCGCCCAGGACGACGTCGCCCGGGCAGATCCGCTGCCCGCCCAGCACGACGGGCACGTTGACCGCGCCCGCGGTGGCCTTGACGCTGCCCTGGGCGCTGACCGCGCGCGCCCAGGCCGGGAAGCCCGTCGCGCGCAGGTCCGCCACGTCGCGGACCCCGCTGCCCAGCACCACGCCGCGGACGCCGCGCTGGGCGAGGGCGGTGGCGAACAGCTCGCCGAAGAGGCCGTCGGTGGACGGCGAGGCGGTGGCCACGACGAGCAGGTCACCCGGGCGGCACTGCTCCACGGCCACGTGGACCATCAGGTTGTCGCCGGGCCAGCACAGCGCCGTGACGGCCGTGCCGCCCGCGCGCGCGCCGGGCCAGGCGGGCCGGAACTCCGGGCCCAGGTACCCGGTGCGGCCCAGCGCCTCGTGCACCGTGGCGACGCCGTAGCTCGCGAGCGTCTGCGCGTCGGCGGGGTCGGCACGGGGGGGATCGGTGACGACGACGGTCCTCATGAGCGCGCTCCTCGAGCCCCGGGACGCCGGTGCGGCGCCGCGGGACGACGGTACGGGCGGGCCCGACGGATCGTCAACGATCTCGTCGACGATGCGCCCGTCCGGTGCCGCGGGCACGCCGCCGGGGCGGTCCGCGGACGTGCAGCACCCACGTCTCCTCCTCGAGGCGGCCCGTGCCGGAGCGGCTCCGGTCACCCCGCCACGCTAGGAACGGCCACCGTCTCCGGCGAGGCCCCCGCGTCGCGCCGGGGCCGAGCGGTGCGACGCGACCGGCCTACGTCATCCGTCGCGCACGCGCGTCAGCGCGGCGGGACCAGCCCCTCGCGGACGGCCAGCAGCGCGGCCTGGGTGCGCGAGCTGAGTCCCACCTTGGCGAGCATGTGGCTGAGGTGCGTGCGGGCCGTCCGCTCGCTGATGGCCAGGTGCGCGGCGATGTCCCGGTTGGAGCGGCCCTCCGCGACGAGCACGAGCACCTCCCGCTCGCGCGCCGTGAGCGCACCGAGACCCACCCGCGGCGCGCGCAGCTCCTGCGTCAGGCGCCGGGTCACGGCCGCGTCGAGGAACACCTCGCCGCGCACCGCCGCGCGCAGGGCGGTCTCCACCTCGGCGGGCCCCGCGTCCTTGAGCAGGTAGCCCGCCGCGCCGCGCTCGAGGGCCACGTGCACGCGCTCGGTCTCCCCGAAGCTCGTGAGGATGACGACCTTCACGCCGGGGAAGCGGCGCACGACCTCCTCGGTCGCCGCGACCCCGTCCAGCACGGGCATCTGCAGGTCCATGAGCACCACGTCCGGCAGCTGCCCGAGCACCTCCGCCCGGGCCAGGTGGTCCAGGGCCGCGCGCCCGTGCTCCGCCTCGCCCGCCACCTCCACGTCCGCCAGCGCCTCCAGGTAGGCGACGACCCCGCGGCGGACCACGGCGTGGTCGTCGACGACCAGGACCCGCAGGCTCACGGCAGCGTCCCGCTCGTCGCGGACTCGTCCGTGGCGACGGCCACCGTGGTCACGAGCGGCAGCTCGAGCCGCACGGTCACGCCCCCCGGCCGCTGCGAGCGCACGTGCAGCTCGCCCTCCCACCGCTCCGCGCGCTCGCGCATGGCCGTCATGCCGAACCCCGTCGAGGGGCGCACCCCCGGGTCCTGCTCGTCCAGGCCGCACCCGTCGTCGGCGACCTCGGCGGCGAGCCGGCGCGGGCTGCCGGGGGCGCCCACGACCAGCCGCACGGTCAGCGACGTCGCCGTGGCGTGCTTGACGCTGTTGTGCACGGCCTCGGCCACGACCCGGTACACGTCCTCGGCGAGGACCGCGTCGAGCGCGGCCAGCTCGGCCGTGGGGTCGTCGACGTCGAGGTCGACGCGCAGGCCGGTCCGCGCCGCCGTCGTCTCCAGCAGCGAGCGGACCGCGACCACCAGGCCCCGGCCGGGGGAGACCGCCGGGCGGAGCTCGTGCACCATGCTGCGCAGGTCCGCGAGGACGTCCTCGGCGGCGCTGCTGAGCTCGTCGGCGACCACCGCCAGGCGCTCGGGCGGCGGGGTCAGGCCCCGCCGGGCCAGGACGCCCAGGGAGCCCGACTGCATCATGATCGAGAACACCTGCTGGACCACGGAGTCGTGCAGGTCGCGGGCGAGCTTCTGCCGCTCCTCGCGCCGGGCGACGTCGCGCTCGCGCTCGAGCAGCCGGGCGTGGTCGACCGCGACCGCGGCCTGCTCGGCCATGGCCAGCAGGAACTCCATCTCCTCCCCGCCCACCACGCGGCCGGGGGCGAAGAACGCGTTGAGCACCCCGACGGTCTCGCGGCCGACGAGCAGGGGGACGCTCGCGAAGGCGTCCCACAGCGGGTTCCGCAGCTGCTCGCGCAGCGGTTCCCAGGCGGGGTCGGTCATGGTCGTCGCGTAGCGGTGCGGCACGACCTGCGGGACGCCGCGGCGCAGGACGTCGAGCATCGTCAGGTGCGCGCCGAGGTCGCGGCAGCGCATGAGCCGGTCGAAGAAGTCCGGGGCGCGCCCGAAGCCCGCGAGGCCGATGACGTGCAGGCGGTCGCCGCCGGAGTTCGCCGTGAGGATCTGCACGCCCGCGAGGGAGTCGGCGCGCTCCACCTCGTGCGCCAGGGCCTCCAGGGTGCTCTTGAGCGACCGGCGCGCGGCCACGCTGGCCGCGGCCTTCGCCACGGCCGCGAGCCGCCGCTCGCGCAGCCGGCCCGCGGTCACGTCGCGGAAGGAGACGACGAAGCGGTCCTGGCCCTCGACGCGGCGCACGTTGTACGACAGGGCTCGGCGCACGCCGGCGGACGCCTCGAACTCGACCACCGAGGGCCCCGCCGGGGCGGCGCTCGCGGGCCCGGCGGGCGGCACCGGGAAGGGGGACGGGCAGCCGGGGACGGCACCGGGCGGCAGGCCGCACAGCAGCGCGGCCGCGGGGTTGGCGCGCACGAACCGGCCGTCGGCGTCGATGACGGCGAGGGCGTCGGGGGAGTGCCGCACCGCCTCCGCCGTCCAGTCCCGCCCACCGGCGGGCCGGGCCGCCCGAACCTCCCGGTCCTCGTCCTCGAGGTCCACCGCGTCACCTCCGTCCCGTGCCGACGACCGCGTCGGCGCGCGCCCCGATGGTCGCACCCGCCGGCGCGGCCCTGCACCCGCACCGCCCGGCGCCACCCGTCCGGCGGGCGCCGCACCCCACCGGGCGGTGCGGGACCGCGTCGGCCGTCGCACCCGCCCCGCGACCGGCGACGCGGTCCACCTGCCCGGCCCGGCGTGGCGGGCCCGCCGTCCCGCCGTGGTCGCGGGTCACCGGGACCGTTAGCGTCGGCGGGGGAGGTGCCACCATGACCAGCCCGACCACCAGCTCGCTGCCGGCCCCCCGGCCGGCCCCGCGGACCGACGCCGACCTCGGCCGCCTGCTCATCCAGTGCCAGGACGGCCCGGGCATCGTCTCGGCCGTCAGCGGCTTCCTCAGCCGCGCCGGCGCCAACATCGTCGACCTGGCCCAGCACTCCACGGCGCCCGAGGGCGGCCGCTTCTTCCAGCGCACCGAGTTCCGGCTGCCCGGGCTGTCCGCGGCGCGCGAGGAGCTGGAGCGCACCTTCGCCGCCGAGGTCGCCGCGCCGTTCGGCATGGAGTTCGTCGTCACGGAGGCGGCGAAGCCCAAGCGGGTCGCGATCCTCGTGTCGAAGACCGACCACTGCGTGCTGGACCTGCTGTGGCGCAACCGCCGCGGCCAGCTGGACATGAACGTCGTGATGGTCGTCTCCAACCACCCGGACCTGGCCGACGAGATCCGCCCGTTCGGCGTGCCCTACGTCCACGTCCCCGCCACGCGCGACAACCGCGCCGAGGCCGAGCAGCGCCAGCTGGACCTGCTGCGCGGCAACGTGGACCTCGTCGTGCTGGCCCGGTACATGCAGATCATCACGCCGACGTTCCTGGCCGGGGTGGGGTGCCCGCTCATCAACATCCACCACTCGTTCCTGCCCGCGTTCATCGGGGCGGCGCCGTACCAGAAGGCCAAGGAGCGCGGGGTGAAGCTCGTGGGCGCGACGGCCCACTACGTGACCGAGGACCTCGACGAGGGGCCGATCATCGAGCAGGACGTGGTGCGGGTGGACCACCGGCACAGCACGCCGGACCTCGCGCGGCTGGGCGCCGACGTCGAGCGGGCCGTCCTGTCGCGCGCGGTGCGCTGGCACCTGGAGGACCGGGTCGCCCGCAACGGCGGCTCGACCGTCGTCTTCTGAGCGGCCCGGCGCGCCCGCCGACCGCGACATCCGTCGCGGTCGCGGCGGCCGGGACCGCCGCCGCGGGCCCGCCGCAACGCTCTGTCGGCCCGCGGGCGGCGCCCGTACCGTCGGGCGCGGCGGTCCGCGAGGAGGCCTCGTCGTCGAGGCCGACCGGAGGACGGCCGCCCACCCGACGCGAAACGGACGGTCATGAGCGCGAAGAACCTGCAGGAGCTGCTGGACGCCGGCGACAGCACGGTCGCGATGCTGCGCGACTCCCAGATCGGTGCGTACATCTACCCGGTCGTCCCCGCGGAGTTCACCAACTGGCGCCGCGAGCAGCGCGCCTGGCGCGACGACGCGGTCCTGTTCGACCAGTCCCACCACATGGTCAACCTCTTCGTGTCGGGGCCGGACGCGCTGAAGCTGCTCACCGACACGGGCATCAACAGCACCGCCAGGTTCCCGGTGGACACCGCCAAGCAGTTCGTCCCCGTCTCGCCCGAGGGTGGCGTGATCGGCGACGGCATCCTGTTCCGGCTCGCCGAGGAGGAGTTCGTCTTCGTCGGCCGGGCCCCCGTGGCCAACTGGCTGACGTTCCAGGGCAGCAGCGGGTACGACGTGGACGTCCGCCGCGACGACCGCTCCCCGTCGCGGCCCTACGGCAAGCAGGTGACGCGCGAGGTCTGGCGCTTCCAGATCCAGGGCCCCAAGGCTTGGCCGCTGATCGAGAAGCTCAACGGCGGCACCGTCGAGAAGGTCCGGTTCTTCACGATGGGCCGCATGACGATCGGTGGCCAGGAGGTGCGCACGCTGCGCCACGGCATGGCCGGGGCTCCGGGCCTGGAGATCTGGGGCGACTACGGCTCCTACGACGAGGTGCGCGACACGATCCTGGAGGCGGGGCGCGAGTTCGGCCTGGAGCCCTGCGGCTCGCGCGCCTACTCCACCAACACCCTCGAGTCGGGCTGGATCCCCTCGCCCCTGCCGGCGGTCTACAGCTCCGAGCAGCTGCGGCCCTACCGCGAGTGGCTCGGCGCCGACAGCTACGAGGCGACCAACGCGCTGGCGGGCAGCTTCGTGTCCGAGGACATCAGCGACTACTACCTGAACCCGTGGGAGCTCGGCTACGGCTCCTTCGTGAAGTTCGACCACGACTTCATCGGGCGCGACGCGCTGCAGGCGCTCGTGCCGGACCAGCAGCGCCGCAAGGTGACCCTCGCCTGGAACGAGGAGGACCTCGGCCGGGTGCTGGCCTCGCCGCTGGGTGACGGTCCCGGCGCGCAGTTCTTCGACCTGCCGAACGCGAACTTCGGCTCGTCGAACTACGACGCGGTCGTGGACGCGGACGGCACCGTCGTCGGGCTGTCCCTGTTCACCGGCTACAGCGCCAACGAGCGGCGCGGCCTGTCGCTGGCCACCGTGGCCCCCGACGTCCCGATCGGGGCCGAGGTCCGCGTGCTGTGGGGCGAGCCCGACGGCGGTTCGCGCAAGACGACCGTCGAACCGCACGAGCAGGTCGCGGTCCGGGCCGTCGTGAGCCCGGCCCCCTACTCCGCCGTGGCGCGCGAGACCTACCACGGCGGCTGGCGCACCGCGGCGGCCCCCGCGACCGCCTGACGTCCGGCCCGACTCGAGGGTGTTGGTGGAGTAGGCGCGCGAGCCGCAGGGC
>NZ_JAAALN010000072.1 GCF_009906795.1 Kineococcus siccus | reverse complement strand
CGTCGCGTGCTCGCTGGAGTTCGGTGCCTTCGCGCCGGGAATCGACGCGGGGGCGGCGGGGGCCACGCGTTAGGGTCGGTCGGGTGATCGACCTGCGACAGCTGAGGGACGACCCGGAGGCGGTGCGCGCCAGCCAGCGCGCCCGCGGCGAGGACGAGGCGGCCGTCGACCGCGTCCTCGCGGCCGACGTCGCGCGCCGCACCGCGATCGCCGAGTTCGAGCGGCTGCGCGCGGAGCAGAAGTCCCGCGGCAAGGCCGTGGCCGCCGCGCAGGGTGCGGAGAAGCAGGCCCTGCTGGCCGCGGTGAAGGAGCTCTCCGAGCAGGTGAAGGCCGCGCAGGCGGAGTCCGACGCGCGCGGCGCGGAGTTCGACCAGGAGCTGCGGCGCATCCCCAACGTCGTCCTGGACGGCGTCCCGCCCGGCGGCGAGGACGACTACGTCGTCGTCCGCGAGGTCGGGCAGGCCCCCGCGCTGCCGGCGGGCCTCGACGCCTGGCGCGACCACCTCGAGCTCGGCGAGCGGCTCGGCGCCATCGACGTCGAGCGCGGCACCAAGGTGTCGGGCTCGCGGTTCTACTTCCTTACGGGCGTCGGCGCGCTGCTCGAGCTGGCGCTGCTGAACATGGCCGTCGCCCGCGCCACCGCGGCGGGCTTCACTCCCATGATCACCCCGACGCTGGTCAAGCCGGAGGTCATGGCGGGCACCGGGTTCCTCGGCGCCCACGCCGCGGAGGTCTACCACCTCGCCGAGGACGACCTCTACCTCACGGGCACCTCGGAGGTGGCGCTCGCGGGCTACCACGCCGACGAGATCCTCGACCTGTCCGCGGGCCCGAAGCGCTACGCGGGCTGGTCGGCCTGCTACCGCCGCGAGGCGGGCTCCTACGGCAAGGACACCCGCGGCATCATCCGGGTGCACCAGTTCCACAAGGTCGAGATGTTCTCCTACTGCCGCGCGGAGGACGCCGCGGCCGAGCACGAGCGCCTGCTCGCGTTCGAGGAGGACATGCTGGCCGCCGTCGAGGTGCCCTACCGCGTCATCGACACCGCGGCCGGCGACCTCGGCTCCTCGGCGGCCCGCAAGTTCGACTGCGAGGCCTGGGTGCCGTCGCAGGGGCGCTACCGCGAGCTCACGTCGACGTCGAACTGCACGACCTTCCAGGCCCGCCGCCTCGGCATCCGCGAGCGCGTCCCGGCGGCCGACGGCTCGGCGCCCACGTCGACGCGGCCGGTCGCGACGCTGAACGGCACGCTCGCCACGACGCGCTGGCTCGTCGCCGTCTTGGAGAACCACCAGCAGGCCGACGGGTCCGTGCGCGTGCCCGCGGCGCTGCGGCCGTTCCTGGGCCTCGACGTCCTGACGCCGCCGGCCTGACTACTGTCGGAGGCGTGAGCACCCTGCTGGTCGGCCTGGACGTCGACGGGACGATCGTCGACCACGACGAGCGGCTGAGCGACCGCGTGCGCGAGAGCGTGCGGCGGCTCGCCAAGAGCGGTGCGCACGTCGTCGTCGCCACCGGGCGCTCGCTGCACGGGACCCTGCCGGTCGTGCAGCGCCTGGGCCTGGAGGAGGGCTACGTCGTCTGCAGCAACGGGGCCGCGACCGTCCGCCTCGACTCCAGCCTCGACGCGGGCTACCAGGTCGTGTCGGTCCACACGTTCGACCCCTCCGCCGTCGCGGGCGCCCTGCGCGAGCACCTGCCGACGGGGCTGTTCGCCGTCGAGGTCCTCGGCCGGGGGTTCAAGGTGACCGCGCCGTTCCCCGACGGGGAGCTCACGGGGGAGCTGGACGTCGTGGGCTTCGACGAGCTGTTCACCGAGCCCGTCATGCGTGTCGTGGTGCGCAGCCCCGACCACACGTCGAGCGAGTTCATGGACCTCGTCGACGCGGTCGGGCTGCACGGCGTGGCCTACTCCGTGGGCTGGACCGCGTGGCTGGACCTGGCGCCCGACGGCATCACGAAGGCGTCGGCGCTGGAGGAGGTGCGGCTGCGCCTGGACGTGGACGCGGCCGACACCGTCGCCGTGGGCGACGGCCGCAACGACATCGAGATGCTGCGCTGGGCCGCGCGCGGGGTCGCCATGGGCAACGCGCCCGCCCAGGTGCAGGAGGCGGCCGACGAGGTGACGGGCCCCGTGAGCGCCGACGGCCTCGCCGACGTGCTGGACTCGCTGCTCGCCTGAGCCCGCGCGCGGGCCCGCCGCTTGCGCGGCGCGGCCGCCTGCGCCACCCTTCCCGCAGGACGTCTGCAACAGAGCGGGTCCCCCTCTCGGCCGGTGCCCGCACCCGGTCCCGGACGGCCTCCCCAGCGTCCGCGAGACCGCGCCGTGGCCCGGTCGCTCCCGCAGAGGAACGCGTGTGACCACCTCCCCGACCACCCGCCGCGGCGCGCCGACCACGGCCCACGGCGCCCCGGCGTCGCGCCAGCCCCTCGGCGTGCCCGTCCCCGTGCGGCGCGGCGCGAAGATGGCCGGCTGGCTCTCCAGCACCGACCACAAGGTGATCGGCAACCTGTACTTCGTCGCGGCGTTCACGTGGTTCCTGCTCGCCGGGGTCATGGCGCTGCTGATCCGCGCGGAGCTGTTCGAGCCCGGCATGCAGGTCTTCAACACCAAGAACGAGTACAACCAGGCGTTCACGATGCACGGCACGATCATGCTGCTGCTGTTCGCGACGCCGCTGTTCTCGGCCTTCGCCAACGCGATCATGCCGCTGCAGATCGGGGCGCCGGACGTCGCCTTCCCGCGGCTGAACATGCTGTCGTTCTGGCTCTTCCTCTTCGGCGGGCTGCTCGTGGCCGCGGGGTTCGCC
Source organism: Kineococcus siccus (assembly GCF_009906795.1). GTDB lineage: Bacteria > Actinomycetota > Actinomycetes > Actinomycetales > Kineococcaceae > Kineococcus > Kineococcus siccus. The sequence continues at coordinate 14,806 of NZ_JAAALN010000072.1, read as the reverse complement.
ACGCCGGGTGGGGCCGCGTCGTTCGGCTGGTTCGCCTACACGCCGCTGTCCGACGTCGTGCACTCGCCCGGCCTCGGCGGCAACCTCTGGGTGATGGGCCTCGCGCTGTCGGGGTTCGGCACCATCCTCGGCGCCGTCAACTTCATCACCACGATCATCTGCATGCGCGCCCCCGGCATGACGATGTTCCGGATGCCGATCTTCACGTGGAACACGCTCATCACGAGCGTGCTCGTCCTCATGGCGTTCCCCGTGCTGGCGGCGGCCCTGCTCGCGCTGGCGGCCGACCGCGTCATGGGGGCCCACGTGTTCGAGGCCGCGAACGGCGGGCCGATCCTGTGGCAGCACCTGTTCTGGTTCTTCGGGCACCCCGAGGTCTACATCATCGCGCTGCCCTTCTTCGGCATCATCACCGAGGTGCTGCCGGTGTTCAGCCGCAAGCCCGTCTTCGGCTACAAGGGCCTGGTCTTCGCGACCATCTCCATCGCGGGCCTCGCGACCGTCGTGTGGGCGCACCACATGTACCCCACCGGCAAGGTCGTCCTGCCGTTCTTCGCCTTCATGACCATGCTCATCGCCGTCCCGACCGGGCTGAAGTTCTTCACCTGGATCGGCACGATGTGGCGCGGGTCGCTGACGTTCGACACCCCCATGCTCTGGGCGATCGGGTTCCTCGTCACGTTCCTCTTCGGCGGTCTGACGGGCGTCATCCTCTCGGCACCGCCGCTGGACTTCCAGCTGTCGGACACGTACTTCGTCGTCGCGCACTTCCACTACGTCGTCTTCGGGACCGTGGTGTTCGCGATGTTCGCCGGGTTCCACTTCTGGTGGCCCAAGCTGACGGGCAAGATGCTCGACGAGCGCCTCGGCAAGATCCACTTCTGGCTGCTGTTCGTCGGCTTCCACACGACGTTCCTCATCCAGCACTGGCTGGGGGCCGAGGGGATGCCGCGCCGGTACGCCGACTACCTCCCCGGCGAGGGGTTCTCCGTCTACAACCAGATCTCCTCGGTCGGCTCCTTCGTCCTCGGCGCCTCGTTCGTCCCGTTCCTGTGGAACGTCTACAAGACCGCCCGCCACGGCGAGAGGGTCACCGTGGACGACCCCTGGGGCTACGGGAACTCGCTGGAGTGGGCGACGTCCTGCCCCCCGCCGCGGCACAACTTCACGTCCCTGCCGCGCATCCGCTCGGAGCGCCCGGCGTTCGACCTGCACCACCCCGAGGTCGCCGCCCACGACACCCCGACCGACGAGCACAGCAAGAACCTGCTCGACCACGTCTGGGGCGAACCGGAGCTCGGCGGCCGGCAGGAGGACCTGCCCGGACGTCAGGGGTCCTGAGCCGTGGGCGACGCCGACCGGCTCTCCGCAGTCCGCCGCCGCACGGCGCTGGGCAGCCTCGTCGCGGCGGGGCTCGCGGGTGCCGCCGCCTACGCGGGCGTCCGGGTGGCCACGCGCGACTCCCTCGTCGGGGCCGTCGCGCCGCCGCTCGCGGGCCGGGCCCTGGACGGCACCTGGTTCGACCTGACCGCCTGGCGGGGCGCACCCGTGCTCGTGACCTCGTGGGACCCGGGGTCGGCGGCCTGCCGGGACCACCTGCAGCTGCTGGCCTCGGTCGGCCCCGGGCTGCTCGACGACGGCGTCCGCCTCGTCGGGCTGGCGACCACGGGCTCGGAGCAGCACTGCCGACGCGCGCTGGCCGCGGTCGGGGCCCGCGGCCTGCTGTCGATCACCGACGGCGACGGCAGCCGGGCCGCCGCGTGGGGGCTCCGGCACGCCACCGAGACCTTCCTCGTCTCCGCGCGCGGCGCCGTGGTGGACCACGCGGCGCGGCCCGTGGACGCCCCGTGGCTGGCGCAGCACGCCGTCGTCCCGAGCTGACGCGGTCCGGCCCCGCCGAGGGGACGGGGCCGCACCGCGTCGCCGTGACCGACGGCCCGGCCGTCGCCGCGTCAGCGGGACGGCCGCGCCAGGGGCGTGTCGTCCAGCCGCTCGCGCAGCTCGACCAGCGAGTCGAACACGGTCACCGCCCCGGCGCCGGTGAGCTCCTCGACGCTGAACCCGCCCGTGCGCACGGCGATCGTCGGGACGTCGAGCTTGCCCGCCGCGACGACGTCCCAGGTGGAGTCGCCGAGCATGACGCCGCTGGAGGCGCCGACGCGGTCGAGCGCGGCCTGGACGACGTCGGGCTCCGGCTTGCTCCTCTCGGCGTCCTCCGACGTCGTCCACGCCGCGGCGATCGAGCGCCCGTCGACGAGGTCGAGGAACCGCTCGACGTGCTGGGTCTTGCCGCTGCTCGCGAGGACCACCGTGAACCCGCGGTCGGCCACCTCCTGCAGCAGCTCGTGCGCGCCGTCGAAGGGCTGCACCTCGTCGATCAGCCGGTCGAACTCCTCGACCCACGCGGCCCGCAGCTCCTCGCCGTGCTCCCGCTCGACGTCGTCGCCGGCCACGGCCGGGACGAAGGTGTCGCCGCCCATGCCGATCCCGCGGTGGATCCGCCACAGCGGGCGGACGACGCCGCAGCGGGCGAAGGCCCGCGCCCACGCGAGGGTGTGCTGGTAGTTGGTGTCGACGAGGGTCCCGTCGACGTCGAAGATCGCCGTGTCTGCCACGCAGGGGCACTACCCGCCCGGCGGCCGGGGAATCCTCCGCGCGCGGGCCCGGCCGGGCCGGTGAGGCAGACTGGTGCGGTGACGCCCGAACCCGCCGCCAGCACCCTCGACGAGGGGTCGGCCGCCACGCGCGACGCCGACGAGCGCGCGTTCGCAGCGGGGTGGCGGCTCGTCGCCACCGACCTCGACGGCACCGTCATCCCCCGCGACCGGCCGCTGTCGGCGCGCACCCTCGCGGCCTTCGCGGCGTGCGCGGAGGTCGGCATCAGCATCGTCCCGGTGACGGGCCGCCCGCCGCGCTGGGTGACGCCGCTGGCCGAGGAGGCCGGGCTGCGCGGGCAGGTGGTGTGCGCCAACGGCGCCGTCGTCTTCGACCTGGACCGCGGCGAGGTCGTGCGCCAGCACGAGATCCCGCGCGCGACCGTGCGCGAGGTCGCCGACCTGCTGCGCCCGGTGCTGCCGGGCATCGGCTTCGCGCTCGAGGCCCTCGCGGGCTTTCGCCGCGAGCCGGCCTACGCCACCCGCTTCGACGCGGGGCTGGAGGCGCGGGTCGCGGAGCTCGACGACCTGCTGGTGGACTCCCCGCCCGTGGTGAAGATCCTCGCGAAGTGCCCCGGGACCCCGAGCGACGAGATGGTGCGCGTGGCCGTCGGTGCGGTCGGCCACCTCGTCAACGTGACGCACTCCAACGCGGTCGACTCGCTCATCGAGATCGGCCGGCTCGGCGTGAGCAAGGCGACGACGCTGGCCGAGGTCGCCGCGGACCGGGGCGTCGGGCGCGAGGGCGTCGTGGCCTTCGGCGACATGCCCAACGACCTGGAGATGCTGCGCTGGGCCGGGCGCTCGTACGCGATGGGTGACGGCCACGCGGACGCGCGGGAGGCGGCGGACGACGTGGCGGCGGCGTGCGGCGAGGACGGCGTGGCGCAGGTGCTGGAGCGGTTGCTCAGCTGGCGCGGGCGCTGATCCGGCCCACGGCCGTCACGCGCACGGGCACGCCGTCGACCGTCGCCGGCAGCTCGGGGGAGTCCGCGTCGTCCACCACGTTGACCTTGACGGCCCAGCCACCGGACTGTCGGGACAGGCCGATCCCGTTGACGCGGGAGTCCCCGGCCACCAGCTGACGCACGTGCGCCTTGGCGGCGCGCGCTGCTGAGGCCCCCGTGGGGTCGGTCCGTCCCGCGTCCTGGCTCACCTCACCAGTGTCGCACCGAGAGCGTCGAGCACAAGAGAGATCGGGTTGCAGAAGGTCAGCCCGGTGCCGTCGTCCCCGCCCCGCTCGCTGCCCGCGAAGAGCAGGCCCACGGCCTGGCGGGTGTCCGGGCGGTAGACGAGCGAGCCCGAGTCGCCGCCCGCCGAGAACGCCGAGGTCGTGCCGGTCACCTCGATCTGCCCGTCGAAGCTGACGACGCCGACGGGGTACTCCACGGCGACGTCGTCCAGCTCGATGGCCGTGATGCGCCCGGTGGTCCAGCCGGTCGTGCGGCCGACCTTCTCCACCGTGATCTCGTCGTCCGGCTCGGCGATCCCGACGAGCCGGCCGACGGGGTACGTGGGGTCGATCCTGTCGTCGTCGGGCGAGGACACGCCCTCCAGCAGGGCGATCGCGGCGTCCACCGCGTTGCCGCCCCCGGCCTCCAGCGCCACGGCGCGCGCGAGGCGGCCCACCCGGTCGCCCGCGCGGCCGCCGTCGGCCGGGCCGGGCTGCAGCACGGCGTCGTCCAGCGCGCCCCGGTCGGAGTCGGCGAGGACGTGGTTGTTGGACAGCACGTAGACGCCGTCGGAGCCGGTCACGGTGACGAAGGCGCCCAGCGTGCCGGCCGTGACGTCGCGGTGCGCGATCGACAGCCCGGGGTGCAGGGGCCGGACCCGGCGCCGCAGCGACGCCGCCGACCACGTCCGGTCCTCCGTGGGCGCGGTCAGGGCCACGACCCGGCCGACGTCGCGCACGTCGACCTCCGAGCCGGCGCTCGTCCCCGCGAGCTCGCGCGCCCGGCCCAGCAGGGCGTCGCCGCGCGGGCCGGAGTAGCGCACGGCCACGCCGTAGCGCGGACCGTCGGCGCCGCGGCCCAGCACGCTGATCCCGATCGAGGCGACGCCGGTGGGGGCGGCGAGCGCGACGAGCTCGTCCGAGGCCCGGGCCCGCAGTTCGGCCTTGAGCTCGCGGGCGGAGTCGATGTGCATGGGTGGAGCTCCCTCGATCGTCGTTCTGTGACGAGATGAACCCTGGCAGTCACCTACGACACGGGCCAGGCCCCGCGGCGTGTCCGTCGGGCGGAGTGGGCCACCGTGTCGTCGGGGGCGCCCGTGCAGCGTCCCCGCTCCTGCGCTCAGCCGGGCGGGAGCCCCACGAGGTCGGCCATGAGGTCGACGGTGTGGTCGAAGAACAGCGCGTCGTCGCGGAAGGCCCCCGCGAGGTGGCCGAACACCTCCTGGCCGACGGCGCCGAGCACCTGCGTCCACGCGGTGATCGCCCGCAGCAGTCGGGCGGCGCCCAGGGCGGCCACGTCGAGGGTGGCCAGCAGTGCCGTGGTGTCCTCGTGCAGGCCCGTCGGCAGGGCCTCGCCACCGGGCGCCGGTGCCAGCTGCCCGGCGCGCGCGGCGTCGGTGAGGACGCCGAGCAGGAGCGTGTACACGCGGGTGGCGGGGCCGACGGTGTCGGCCGGAGCCCGGTACCCGGGGACGGGCGAGCCGTACACGAGGGCGAACTCGTGGGGGTGGGACACGGCCCAGGTGCGCACCGCCCGGCAGACGTCCCGCCACCGGCGGCGGTGGTCGCCCGCGGGGGCCGCCGCGAGGGCGCGGTCGGCGGCGTCCCCCAGGGCGTCGTAGGCCGCGACGATCAGCGCCGTCAGGAGGTCGTCGCGGCTGGCGTAGTAGCGGTACAACCCGGACGGCACCATCTGCAGCTCCCGGGCCACGGCGCGCAGCGACAACCGGTCGGCCCCGTCGGTGGCGAGCTGGGCGCGAGCCGCGTCGAGAATCTCGCGGGTCAGCTCGGCGCGCGCACGCGCACGCGCCGTCGCAGGAGCGGTCATCGGGAGAGCATGTCACAGGCGTGAGCCCTGCTCTGCGTCGAGAACGGTGCTCTTGACGACGCCCGCCGGGTGCGTGCACAGTGGTCCTCGTCGAGAACACCGTTCACGGAAGGCGGGAACCATGTCGCTGGGACCACTCCACCTGTGGCCGAGCCTGGCGCTGGCCTTCGGGCTCGAGCTGTGCGCCCTCGTCGCCTTCGCCGTCTGGGGTTTCCGCGCGGGTGCTCACACGGTGACCAGCGTGGTGCTCGCCGTCGCCGCGCCGTCGGGCGGCGCCCTCGTCTGGGGGCTGTTCGCCGCTCCCCGGGCACCCCTCGCCGGTCCGGTGCTGACGCCGGTGGTGGTCGTCTCCTTCTTCGGTGCGGCCGCTCTCGCGCTGCGGGCCACCGGTCACCCGCGGCTCGCCGCCGGGCTGGTCGTGGCCGTCGTCCTGAACACCCTGCTCCTGCACCTGCTGCGCGGCGGTCCCGCTTCCCCGTGAGGGCGCGACCGGTCGGCACCCTTCCGCGCGAGGCCGGGACCCGGGAAGTTAGACGCAGCGTCACCGGCAGACGGCGGAGGGTACCAGTTTCCCACCGAGCCAGGATTCTTCCGTCCCAGAGCAATCCGTTCGGCCCAGTGCCCCGAAGTGGTGCCGACCAGCGCGCGTCGCCGGTCGGCACGACGGTCGAGCGGCCTGCCAACGGAGGCAGCGCGACCGGGCTCGAACGACGTCACCCCGATCCACCGGAGGAACCGTGTTCGGAAACAAGCTCGTCACGTCCATGATCGACCGCAGCGCTGAGACCGGCGCCGACCGCCGCAGCTTCCTGCGCACCGCCGGCCTGGCCGGTCTCGGCGTCGCCGGTGCGGCAGCCGTGGGCACCGGTGGCGCCTCGGCCGCCTCCGCCGCCGACACGAACCCGCCCAGCTCGGCGCAGCCGAACGGGCAGACGGCGAACGGGGAACTCATCTCCGACGCCACGATCCTCAACTTCGCGCTGAACCTGGAGTACCTCGAGGCGGAGTTCTACTCCTACGCCGCCTTCGGCCGCGGACTGGACTCCCGCGACATCGACGGCAACTACAACATCGGTGCGGTCACCGGCGGGTCCAAGGTCCCGTTCAAGTCCGCCTCGGTGCGCAAGATCGCCGAGGCGATCGCCCGGGACGAGATCGCCCACGTCAAGCTCCTGCGCGCGGTGCTGGGCACGGTCAAGGTCTCGCGACCCACCATCGACCTGGTCGGCTCCTTCACCGCCGCCGCCCAGGCGGCGGGTCTCATCAAGCCCGGGCAGACGTTCAACCCGTTCGCCGACGAGAACAGCTTCCTGCTGGGCGCGTTCCTGTTCGAGGACGTCGGGGTCACGGCCTACAAGGGCGCGGCTCCCCTGATCTCGAACAAGACGTACCTGGAGGCCGCCGCCGGCATCCTGGCCTTCGAGGCCTACCACGCCGCCACCATCCGCACGACGCTCGAGGCGCGCGGGCTGGCGTCGGCGGCCGACGCCATCTCCAACGCCCGCGACTCCCTCGACGGGCCCACCGACGTCGACCAGGGCATCACGGGCCCGAACCGCTCGTTCATCGTCGCCCCCGGCGACGCCAACGGGGTGGCCTACTCGCGCACCTTCGGCCAGGTCCTCAACGTGGTCTTCCTCAACCCGGGCAAGACCAACCGCGGCGGGTTCTTCCCGCAGGGCGTCAACGGCGACATCCGCGCCTCCGACGCGCACTGACCCACCTCACCACCAGCGGCTCGGCCCCCGGCTCACCCCCGGGTGCCGGGCCGTCCGCGCAGGAACGGCGGGTGCGCAGGCTCAGAGCCCCGCGAGCTCCTCGGCCCGCACGACGGCCCGCTCGACGGCCGCGATCCGCTCGGCGCTCGGGACCTCGCCGGCGTCGGCCCCCTCGCCCGCGTTGACGCGCACCATGGCGGCGGCCTCGGCCGCCTGCGCGCACGCCGTCGCTGTGCGGGTCAGGCGACGGTGCACCTCGGGGTGCTCACCGTCGGGCCCCGCCGGGACGAGCAGCTGGGTGGACGGCGCGTCCGCCTGCGCCTGCAGGGCGCGCGCCCGCGCGGCCCGGGCCACCCGGTCCATGCGCGGCAGGAACTCCTCCAGCGCCGCGCGCGACGGCCCCGGGGGGCACCCGTCGACGACCTGCTCGAAGCGGCGCACGGCGCGGTCCACGGAGTGCGCCGCGCGGGCCCAGACCCCCTCGCCCAGCGGGTCCGGTGGCCGTCGCCAGAACGCCCAGCGCGGCACCTAGAGGTACTGGCCGGTGCCGGGGCCCTGCACGCGCGGCATGCCGTCGCCGCCCGGGGCGCGGCCCGGGACGGGCTGCTGCGGGAGGCCGCCGGGGAGGGCGCGGCGCATCTCCGCGAGCTGCGCCTGGGCCGCCATCTGCTGGGCCACGAGCGCGGTCTGGATGCCGTGGAACAGCCCCTCGAGCCAGCCGACGAGCTGGGCCTGCGCGACGCGCAGCTCGCTCTCCGACGGGGTCGCCCCCTCGGCGAAGGGCAGGGCGATGCGCTGCAGCTCCTCGACCAGCTCGGGCGCCAGGCCGTCCTCGAGCTCGGCGATCGAGCGGTCGTGGATCACGGCGAGCCGCGCACGGCCGGCCTCGTCGAGCGGGGCGGAGCGGACCTCCTCCAGCAGCTGCTTGACCATGCTGCCGATGCGCATGACCTTCGCGGGCTGGGAGACCATGTCGGCGGGTCCCGGCTCACCCTCCTCGGGCGGCTGGGCGATGCCCATGCCCTGCGGGGTCACGACGACGACGCGGGGGTCGCCGCCGTCGGCGGTCTCACGGGCGGCGTCGGGCGGAGTGGGGTCTTCGGCCATGGGCCCATCCTGCCCCGAGGCTCAGCGCCGCACCTCTCGCGGGAGCACGCGGGCGGCGAGCAGCACGGTGCCGGCGACGACCGCGCCCGCGGCGAACGTGCCCGCCGTCAGGCCACCGGTCGGCAGGACGTAGGTGACGACGAGCGCGGCGAGCGAGAGCACGGGGACCCCCACCGCGAGCGCGGCGAGCCGGCCCAGGCGCGGGCGCTGCCGCGTGGGCAGGGCGAGGGCGAGGCACAGGACGATCGAGCCGACCAGCGCGGAGGCGAGGACGTCGCTCACGCGGTGCCAGCCGTGGTCGACGACGAAGGCGCCCATGGCCCCGGCCGCCGCCGCGCCCCCGACCGTGAGGACCCCGCGCAGCCAGCGCGGCGCGACGAGGAGGAACCCCAGGGCCAGCCCGAGCACGCCCGCCGTGTGGCCGCTGGGCAGGCTGTTGGCGATGGTCCCGTACTCCGCGCTGAGGTCGGGCCGCTGCAGCACGACGAGCTTGAGGACCTCGGTCACCCCCAGCGTGCCGAGGGCCACGCCGACGCCGAGCACCGTGCGCCGCAGCCGTCCGCGGCCGCTGAGCGCGCCCAGCAGGAGCATGGCCGCGAGGGCGACGAGCAGGTGCACGGGCTCGAAGCGGTCGACGACCGCGAACACCCGCTGGAGCCAGCCGATGCCCGCGGCGTCGGGGGTGGTGACGGCGGTCTCGTGCAGCGCGTTCTCCTGCTGCTGGCCGCGCACCGTGCGCACGCACGCCCAGTAGACGGCCGCGAGCGCCGCGCTCTGGACGAGGGCCCCGCCGGCGGACGCCGCGGAGACCCGGGCGCGCGCGGACCGCGTCGACGAGGACTGCTGGGCGGGAGCGGAGGTGACCACGCCTCCATCCTGGGGCACCACCGCGCTCCCCGGCCTCCCCGGCCGGTGCGGAACCTGTGCGGATCACCGCACCGGCGGGGTGGGGGCGTCAGCGCGAGGCGCGCTCCAGGGCGGCCACCTCGTCACGGCTCAGCTCCAGCGTCAGGGCGGCCAGCAGGTCGGGCAGCTGCTCGGCGGTGCGTGCGCTCGCGATGGGCGCGACGACGGTGGGCTGGGCCGTCAGCCAGGCCAGGGCGACCGAGGTGACCGGCGCCGCGTGCGCGGCCGCGACCTCGTCGAGCGCGCGCAGCACGGCCTGCCCCCGCGGGGTGTCCAGGTACGCGGCGGCCTTGCCGGCACGCACGCTCTCGGCGCTCTGGCCGGGGCGGTACTTGCCCGTGAGGAAGCCGGAGGCCAGGGCCGCGTACGGCACCGACGCGAGGCCGTTGGCGGCGACGACGTCGGCCACGCGCCCCTCGTAGTCCTCGCGCGCCACGAGGTTGTACTCGTTCTGCAGCGCCACGTAGCTCGCGAAGCCCTCCCGGCGGGAGGTCTCCAGCGCCTCCTCCAGCCGCACCGCGTCGTAGTTGGACGCCCCGATCGCGCGGACCTTGCCGGCCCGGACCAGCTCGTCGAAGGCCCCGAGCGTCTCGGCCAGCGGGGTGCCCGGGTCGTCGGCGTGGGCCCAGTACAGGTCGATGCGGTCGGTCTGCAGGCGCTGCAGCGAGGCGTCGACGGCCGTGCGGATCGTGTCCGCCCGCAGGTCGTCCAGCCCGGGGGCCTTGCCGACCTTGCTCGCCAGGACGATGGAGTCCCGCTTGCCGGACTTCGCGAACCAGGTGCCGAGGATGGTCTCGGAGATCCCGGCGCCGCCGTCGCTCCACGCCGAGTACACGTCGGCCGTGTCGACGAAGTCGCCCCCGCCGTCGACGAAGGCGTCCAGGACGCGGTGGGACTCGGCCTCGTCGGAGGTCCAGCCGAAGGTGTTGCCGCCGAGGCTCAGGGGGCGGACGTCGAGCTCGGAGGTGCCGATGCGGGTCATGGGGTGCGGGAACCCTTCCGTGTCGTGTCGTCGGGGGGCCAGCACAGCACCGCCGCGCGCACCCCGCCCGCCTCCGCGCGGGGCGCCGGTAGCTTCGCGGCACCCAATGGATCAGGTTCGACCCAATCCGAGGACGGTGGCCGTGGTGGCGCAGCGCGAGGGGTTCCTGGGGGTCGAGCAGCTGCGGGCCGCCGTCGCCGCGGGGGAGATCGACACCGTCCTCGTGGCGATGACGGACATGCAGGGGCGGCTGCAGGGCAAGCGCTGCTCCGCGGAGTTCTTCCTCGACGAGGTCCTGTCCAACGCGACCGAGGGCTGCGACTACCTCCTCGCCGTCGACGTCGAGATGAACACGGTGGGCGGGTACGCGCTCAGCTCCTGGGAGGCGGGCTACGGCGACGTCGTCCTGCGCCCCGACCTCTCGACGCTGCGCCGCGTGCCCTGGCACGAGGGCACCGCGCTCGTGCTGTGCGACGTCGAGAGCACCGCGGGCGGCAGCGTGGACGTCTCGCCCCGGCAGGTCCTGCGCCGGCAGCTGGACCGGCTGCGCGAGCGCGGGCTCGAGGCCTTCGTCGGCACGGAGCTGGAGTTCCTGCTGTTCGACGACACCTACGAGCAGGCCTGGGACAAGCGCTACACGGGGCTGCAGTCGGCCAACCGCTGGAACCTCGACTACTCCCTGCTCGGCACCGCCCGGGTGGAACCGGTCCTGCGGGCCATCAGCCGCGGCATGACGGGCGCGGGGCTGTACGTGGAGTCGGCCAAGGGCGAGTGCAACCCCGGCCAGCAGGAGATCGCGTTCCGCTACGCCGACGCGCTGACCACGTGCGACAACCACGTCGTCTACAAGACCGGGTCGAAGGAGATCGCGGCGCAGCTGGGCCGGAGCCTGACCTTCATGGCGAAGTACGACGAGCGGGAGGGGAACTCCTGCCACGTCCACCTGAGCCTGCGCTCCACGGACGGCTCGGCCGTCCTGCCCGGTGACGGCGAGCACGGGTTCTCCCCGCTCATGCGGCAGCTGGTCGCGGGCCAGCTGGCCGCGCTGCGCGACCTGACGTACTTCCTGGCCCCGAACATCAACTCCTACAAGCGATTCGCGGAGGGCAGCTTCGCCCCGACCGCCGTCGCGTGGGGCCTGGACAACCGCACGTGCGCCGTCCGCGTCGTCGGGCACGGGGACGGGCTGCGGGTCGAGAACCGCGTCCCGGGCGGCGACGTCAACCCCTACCTCGTCGTCGCTGCCCTCGTCGCGGCCGCCCTGCACGGCATGGACGCGGACCTGCCGCTGCCGCCCGTCACCACGGGCAACGCCTACGCGGGCGACGCCGACCGCGTCCCCGGGACGCTGCGGGAGGCCGCCGACGCGCTGGCGGGCAGCGAGATCGCACGCGCGGCCTTCGGCGACGCCGTCGTCGACCACTACGTCAACGCCGCGCACGTCGAGCTCGCGGCGTTCGAGAGCACCGTCACCGACTGGGAGCGGGTCCGTGGCTTCGAGCGCCTCTGACCTCGCCCCGTCCGGGCCCCGCCCCGTCGTCGGCGTCACCACCTACGTCGAGCGCGCCGCCTACGGGGTGTGGGACCACGAGGCGACGCTGCTGCCGCGGACGTACGCCGACGCGGTCCTGCGCGCGGGCGGCGCACCCGTGCTGCTGCCCACCATCGGCCCGGCGCTGCCCGAGGTCCTCGAGCGCCTCGACGCGCTCGTCCTGTCCGGCGGCGCGGACGTCGACCCCGCCAACTACGGGCGGGAGGCCCACCCCCGCACCGTGTCCCGCCCCGAGCGCGACGCGAGCGAGCTCGGTCTGCTCGCCCTCGCGCTCGCGGCCGGGCTCCCCGTCCTGGCGGTCTGCCGCGGGGCCCAGCTGCTCAACGTCGCCCTCGGAGGAACCCTCGTGCAGCACCTGCCGGACGTCGTCGGCTCGGACGCCTACCAGCCCGGGGGCGGGGTGTTCGGCCGGGTCGCGGTCGAGGTCGCCGCGGGCAGCCGCGCGGCCGGCATCCTCGGCGAGCGCGCCGACGTCCTCTGCTACCACCACCAGGCGGTCGAGACCCTCGGCGAGGGCCTGGAGGTGGTGGCGCGCAGCGCGGACGGGACCGTCCAGGCCGTGGAGCGGCCGGGCGAGCCGTTCGTGCTGGGCGTGCAGTTCCACCCCGAGCAGGACGCCGCGGACGACCGCCTGTTCCGGGCCGTCGTCGAGGCCGGCCGGGCGCACGCGGCGGCGCGGGGGGTGCGGCGGTGAGCCTCCTGGACCTGGTGAACCCCGCGACCGAGGAGCCGCTGGGTGCGGTCGAGCTGCTGTCGGCGGCGCAGGCCGCCGAGGCCGTCGGCCGTGCGCAGGCCGCCTTCCCCGGCTGGCGCGCGGTGGCCCCGGCCGACCGCGCGCGCCTGCTGCGGCGCTTCGCCGCCGCCGTCGACGCGCACCGCGAGGAGCTCGCGCAGCTCGAGGTGCGCAACGCGGGCCACCCCGTCACCTCCGCGCGCGGTGAGGCGGCCGCGGTGCGCGACGTCCTGGAGTACTACGCCGCCGCACCGGAACGCCTGTTCGGGCGGCAGATCCCCGTCGCGGGCGGGCTGGACGTCACCTTCGCCGAGCCGCTGGGCGTCGTCGGGCTCATCGTGCCGTGGAACTTCCCCATGCCCATCGCGTCGTGGGGGTTCGCGCCCGCCCTGGCCGCGGGCAACACCGTCGTCCTCAAGCCGGCCGAGCTCACCCCCCTCACCGCGCTGCGGCTCGCGGAGCTGGCCCGCGACGCGGGGATCCCCGACGGCGTGTTCCAGGTCCTGCCCGGCGAGGGCCCCGTGGTCGGCCGGCTCTTCGTCGACGACCCGCGGGTGCGCAAGGTGGTCTTCACGGGCTCCACGCGCGTCGGCAAGGAGATCATGGCCGGGGCCGCCGCGCAGGTGAAGCGCGTGACGCTGGAGCTCGGCGGCAAGAGCGCGAACATCGTCTTCGCCGACGCGGACGTCGCGCGCGCCGCGGCGGCCGCGCCGGGCGCCGTGTTCGACAACGCGGGCCAGGACTGCTGCGCGCGTTCGCGCATCCTCGTGCAGCGCACCGTCTTCGACGAGTTCTGCGCCCGCCTCGACGAGGCCGTCCGCGCCGTCCGCGTCGGGGACCCGACGCGTGAGGACACCGAGGTGGGGCCGCTGATCTCGGCCGCGCACCGCGACCGGGTGGCCGCGTTCGTCCCGGCCGACGCGCCCGTCGTCTCCCGCGGCAGCGCCCCGTCGGGCCCGGGGTTCTGGTTCCCGCCGACCGTCCTCGCCCCCGGCTCCGCGACCGACCGCGTGTGCGTGGAGGAGGTGTTCGGGCCGGTGGCCGTGGTGCTCCCCTTCGACGACGAGGCGGACGCCGTGCGGCTCGCCAACGACTCCGAGTACGGGTTGTCCGGGTCGATCTGGACGGGGGACGTCGGGCGCGCGCTGCGCGTCAGTCGCGCGGTGGAAGCGGGGAACCTGTCGGTGAACTCGCACTCCTCCGTCCGCTACGGCACGCCGTTCGGCGGCTTCAAGCAGTCCGGCCTGGGCCGGGAACTCGGCCCGGACGCGCTCGCCGCGTTCACCGAGGTCAAGAACGTCTTCTTCGCGAGCGGGGAGTAGGTCATGGCGGTCGCAGCGGTGTCGGGTCAGCGGCTGGAGGGGCGGGTCGCCGTCATCACGGGTGGCGGCAGCGGCATCGGACTGGCCACGGCGCGGCGGTTCGCGGCCGAGGGCGCGACCGTCGTGATCGCCGACGTGTCCGCGGCGGCGGGGGACGCCGCGGCCGACGAGGTCGGCGGCGCGTCCATCACCACCGACGTCACCGACGAGGAGCAGGTGCGGTCGCTGTTCGCGGAGACGGTGTCGCGCTTCGGCCGCCTCGACGTCGCGTTCAACAACGCGGGCATCTCCCCGCCCGACGACGACTCGATCCTCACCACCGACCTCGCGGCCTGGCGCCGCGTGCAGGAGGTCAACCTCACGTCGGTCTACCTGTGCTGCAAGCACGCGCTCCCGCCCATGCTGGAGCGCGGCAAGGGCTCGATCATCAACACCGCGTCGTTCGTGGCCGTCATGGGGGCCGCGACGTCGCAGATCTCCTACACGGCGTCCAAGGGGGGCGTGCTGGCCCTCAGCCGGGAGCTCGGCGTGCAGTTCGCCCGGCAGGGCGTGCGCGTCAACGCGCTGTGCCCCGGGCCGGTGAACACCCCGCTGCTGCGGGAGCTGTTCGCGGCCGACCCCGAGCGCGCCGCCCGCCGCCTCGTGCACGTGCCCGTCGGCCGGTTCGCGGAGCCCGAGGAGATCGCCGCCGCGGTCGCGTTCCTGGCCAGCGACGACTCCTCGTTCATGACGGCCTCCCAGTTCCTCGTCGACGGCGGCATCGCCGGGGCCTACGTCACGCCGGAGTGAGCGTGCCCCCCGAGCCCGTGCCCCCCGAACCCGGTGCCCTCGAC
>NZ_JAAALN010000071.1 GCF_009906795.1 Kineococcus siccus | reverse complement strand
GTGCATGGCTCTCCTGGCGGGTGGTGCGGGGGGACCGGTCGGCGCGGAGGGCGGTCCCTCCGGCGTCCATGGTGCTGACGAGCGGTGATCGACCACAAGCAGCGCGTAGTGCAGACGAGTGCGTCCGAGCGGGTGGACTTCAGTCGGGCCCCCGGCGGACCACCGTGGTATCTTGACGTCGAGATAAATGAGCGGTCGCCGGTGGGGCAGCCGAGCATCCCGCGGGTGCCGGTGGGACGATCGGTCCGACCGCCAGCGCAACGTCGCGGACGACGAGTGAGGAGCTCCGGTGAGCAGCCAGAACAGCTTCGACGCCAAGGCACGCCTGAAGGTGTCAGGGACCGAGTACACGATCTTCCGGCTCGCGGCCGTGGACGGTGCGGACCGGCTGCCCTTCAGCCTCAAGGTCCTGCTCGAGAACCTCCTGCGCACCGAGGACGGCGCCAACATCACGGCCGACCACATCCGGGCGCTCGGCGGCTGGGACCCCGCCGCGGAGCCCGACACCGAGATCCAGTTCACGCCCGCGCGCGTGATCATGCAGGACTTCACCGGTGTCCCCTGCATCGTCGACCTCGCCACCATGCGCGAGGCCGTCGCGGCCCTCGGAGGCGACCCGACCCGGGTCAACCCGCTCGCGCCGGCCGAGCTCGTCATCGACCACTCCGTCATCGCCGACGTCTCCGGGCGCCCCGACGCCTTCGAGCTCAACGTGGACATCGAGTACGGCCGCAACAAGGAGCGCTACCAGTTCCTGCGCTGGGGCCAGACCGCCTTCGACGACTTCAAGGTGGTCCCGCCGGGCACGGGCATCGTGCACCAGGTCAACATCGAGCACCTCGCCCGCGTCGTGTTCCCCCGCCAGGTCGGCGACGAGCTGCAGGCCTACCCCGACACCCTGGTCGGCACCGACTCCCACACCACGATGGTCAACGGCCTGGGCGTGCTCGGCTGGGGCGTCGGCGGCATCGAGGCCGAGGCGGCCATGCTCGGCCAGCCCGTCTCGATGCTCATCCCGCGCGTCGTGGGCTTCAAGCTCACGGGCTCGATCCCCGCCGGCGCCACCGCGACCGACGTCGTGCTGACGATCACCGAGCAGCTGCGCGCGCACGGGGTCGTCGGGAAGTTCGTCGAGTTCTACGGGCAGGGCGTCGGCGCCGTGCCGCTGGCCAACCGCGCCACCATCGGCAACATGAGCCCCGAGTTCGGCTCCACCGCGGCGATGTTCCCCATCGACGAGGTGACGCTGGACTACCTGCGCCTGACCGGCCGCTCCGACGAGCAGGTCGCGCTCGTCGAGACCTACGCCAAGGAGCAGGGCCTCTGGCACGACCCGAGCCGCGAGGCCGTCTACTCCGAGTACCTCGAGCTCGACCTGTCCACGGTCGTGCCGAGCATCGCGGGGCCCAAGCGCCCGCAGGACCGCATCGTGCTGACCGAGGCGAAGACGGCGTTCCGCGCCGCGCTGGGCGACTACGTGACCGACGCGGCGCCCGCGGGCGACGCGCCGTCCTCGGCGATGAGCCCCACGATCGACGCAGTCAGCCGGCCCTCGCAGGACGAGGCGAGCGAGGAGAGCTTCCCCGCCTCCGACCCGCCCGCGTCCTCCACGACGGACGAGCGCGACGAGCCGGCCGCGCCCGGCCACGCCGACGGCCGCCCGTCCAAGCGCGTCCTCGTCACCCTCGAGGACGGGACGCGGACCGAGATCGACCACGGCGCCGTCGCCATCGCCTCGATCACGTCGTGCACCAACACGTCCAACCCCTCGGTCATGGTCGCGGCCGCGCTGCTGGCCAAGAACGCCGTCGAGCGCGGCCTGACCGCCAAGCCGTGGGTCAAGACCTCGCTCGCGCCGGGGTCGAAGGTCGTCACCGACTACTACGACAAGTCCGGCCTGACGCCGTACCTGGAGAAGCTCGGGTTCCACCTCGTCGGCTACGGCTGCGTCACGTGCATCGGCAACTCGGGCCCGCTGCCCGAGGCCGTCTCGAACGCGGTGCAGGAGAACGACCTCGCGGTCACCGCGGTGCTGTCCGGCAACCGCAACTTCGAGGGCCGCATCAACCCCGACGTCAAGATGAACTACCTGGCCTCCCCGCCCCTGGTCATCGCCTACGCGCTCGCGGGGACGATGGACTGGGACGTCGAGAACGACCCGATCGGCACCGACGAGTCCGGCACCGAGGTGTTCCTGCGCGACATCTGGCCCGACGCGGCCGAGGTCGAGCGGGTCATCGCCGAGTCGATCACCAAGGACATGTTCGTCGACGACTACGCCGACGTGTTCGCGGGGGACGAGCGCTGGCGCTCGCTGCCCACGCCCGAGGGCGACACCTTCGCGTGGGACGCCGAGTCCACCTACGTCCGCAAGCCCCCGTACTTCGAGGGCATGCAGCCGGAGCCGTCGCCCGTCACGGACATCTCCGGGGCCCGCGTCCTGGCGCTGCTGGGCGACTCGGTGACGACCGACCACATCTCGCCCGCGGGCAACATCAAGCCCGACAGCCCGGCCGGCCACTACCTCGCCGAGCACGGCGTGGAGCGCAAGGACTTCAACTCCTACGGGTCGCGCCGCGGCAACCACGAGGTGATGATCCGGGGGACCTTCGCCAACATCCGGCTGAAGAACCTCCTCCTCGACGGCGTCAGCGGGGGGTTCACGCGCGACTTCACCGCCGGCGGCGAGCAGACGAGCATCTACGAGGCGGCGCAGCACTACGCGGCGCAGGGCACCCCGCTGGTCATCCTGGGCGGCAAGGAGTACGGCTCGGGGTCCTCGCGCGACTGGGCCGCGAAGGGCACGGCGCTGCTGGGCGTCAAGGCCGTCATCACCGAGAGCTTCGAGCGCATCCACCGCTCGAACCTCATCGGGATGGGCGTCGTCCCGCTGCAGTTCCCGGCGGGGGAGTCGGCCGCGTCGCTGGGGCTCGACGGCACCGAGACGTTCGACGTCGCGGGCATCACCGAGCTCAACGAGGGCCGCACGCCGCGCACCGTGCGGGTCACCGCGACCCGGACGTCCGGCGAGACCGTGGCGTTCGACGCGGTCGTCCGCATCGACACCCCCGGTGAGGCGGACTACTACCGCAACGGCGGGATCCTGCAGTACGTGCTGCGGTCGCTGACCCGCGTCTGACCCGCGTCCGACCCGCGTCGGACCCGCGTCCGGCCCGGCCCCGCGCCTCGACGGCGGCCACCCCCTCGGGGGTGGCCGCCGTCGGGCGTTCGGCGCAGCGTCACCGCTGCCCCGCCCGCCGCCGGTGCGGACGCGCGGACGGGTGAGCCGGGCCCCCACCGCGGCGGTCCCGCGTCACCTCGCCGCCCCGGACGGGTCAACTCGGGGCCCGGGGTGCCGATGGAGGTCCTGACGCGGCCCCACGGACGGGGCCGGCGACCCACACATGGACGGGCACCGTGGAACTCGAGGCGTGGCGCGGCAGGGGGGACGACCTGCACCCGGGGGTCTCCGCCGCCCTCCTGCACCTCGTCGGTGCCGCCGACCAGCCCGTCCTCGTCGTCTCCCGGCCCGCCGACGGCGCCGGGGTCGAGGTCCCGCGCGTGCGCTGGGCCAACGCGGCCGCCGCCGACCTGCTCGGCGTCGACGCCGACCACCTCGTCGACCTCGCGGTGTCCCGCGTCCTGCGCGGCGCCGGCGCCCCCACCGCGCTGCTGCACGAGCGCAGCACGCGCTTCGCCGTCCAGGCCCTCACGGCCGGCGGCGGTGCCCGCAGCACCGAGGTCGTGGCGTGGCCCGTCCCGCTCGGCGCCCCCGCGGTGCGCACCCACCTGCGCTCCACCGACGCCCCGCCCGGGGACCGGCTCGCGCTGGACGGCGAGGACTACTGGGTCCTCCAGGTCGCCCTGCCCACCGACGAGCGCGCCTCCGCGACGCTGCGCGCGGCCGAGGAGCGCTTCGCCACCCTCGCGCAGGCCTCACCCGTCCCGACCATCGTCTCCGACGTCGGGGCGCGCCTCTCGCACGTCAACGACGCCTTCGCCGAGCTGCTCGGCGTGCCCGCCGACACGCTGCACGGCACCGGCTGGCTCACGCACGTGCCCGAGGAGGAGCGCGGCGCCGTCGTGCAGGCCGTCGCGGACGTCCTCGACGGCGACCGGACCTCGCTGGACACCCGCCTGTGCCGCGCCGACGGCCAGCTCCGCTGGGTGCAGCTGCGCCTGGCCCCCTCGCGCACGCCCGGCTACGGCGCGGGCTTCATCGGCACGGTGGAGGACGTCACCGAGCGGCTGGCCCGCGAGAGCCGCCTCGCCTACCAGGCTCAGCACGACCTGCTGACGGGGCTGCCCAACCGGCTCGCGCTGCTGGAGCACCTCACGGCCCTGCTCGCCGCGCAGGTGCACCCCGTCCGTTCCCCGCACGCCACCGCCCTCCACCCGGTCGCCCTGCACCCCGCCGCTGCGGCGCCGCACGGCGCCTCCCCGCCGGTCGCGGGCGGGCACCCGGTCGGCGGCGCCGTCGGCGTCCTCGTCGTCGACCTCGACGACTTCAAGACCGTCAACGACGGGCTCGGCGCCGAGGCCGGTGACGAGGTCCTCGTCGAGGTCGCGCGGCGGCTGTCGCGCACCGTGCGCGGCGCCGACCTGGTCGCCCGGCCGGGCGGCGACGAGTTCGTCCTCGTCTGCCACGACCTCGCCGACGCCGACGCCGTGGCCGCGACCGCCCGCCGCGTCCTGGACGCCCTCGTGGCCCCCGTGGACGTCAACGGCCTGCGGCTGCGGCTCGCCGCGAGCATCGGCGTCGTCCTGCTGTCCGGGTCGTCGGGCTCCGGCGAGGAGCTCCTGCGCGACGCAGCCATCGCCGTCGCCGAGGCCAAGGCCGCCGGCGGCGGGCGCTGGAGGGTCCTCGACGACGCGGTGCGCTCCACCGCCCGCCGGACGCTGCGCCTGGTCGCCGACCTGCGCGAGGCCCTGGCGCGCGGGGCCGTCGAGGTCGCCTACCAGCCCGTCGTCCACCCCGGCCGGCCCGCCGAGGTCGTGGGCGTCGAGGCGCTCGCGCGCTGGCAGCACCCGGAGTTCGGCGTCGTGGACACCGAGACCTTCGTGGCCCTGGCCGAGCGCAGCAACCTCATCGGCGCGCTCGACGCCCACGTCCTCACCGTCGCGACCCGCGAGCTCGCCCGCTGGCGGGCCGCGGCCGCCGCCGGGGAGGTACCGCACGCGCCGCGCTGGGTCGCGGTGAACGTCTCCGCGACCACGCTGTCCGCGCCGGGCTTCGCCGACGGCGTGCGCCGCCGCGTGGCCGAGGCGGGCCTGCAGCTGTCCGACGTGTGCCTGGAGGTCACCGAGACCGCGCTCGCCACCGACCTGCTCGCCTGCCGCACCGTGCTGGAGGGCCTGCGCGCCGACGGCGCGAGCGTCGCGGTCGACGACTTCGGCACGGGCTTCTCCTCGCTGGCCTACCTCAAGGACCTCCCGGTCGACCACCTCAAGGTCGACCGCTCCTTCGTGCGCGACCTCCGCAGCTCGGGCGAGGGCCCGCGCGGCGGGCCCGCGCGGGCCGTCGCCGCGGCCGTCGTCTCCCTGGCCCGCACGCTGGGGCTGGGGGTCGTCGCCGAGGGCGTCGAGACGCTGGAGCAGAACGAGGTGCTCGTCGAGCTGGGCTGCGACTACCTGCAGGGCTACCTGTACTCGCGCCCGCTGACCGCCGAGGGCCTGCACGACGTCCTGCGCGCCGGCGGGACGCTGCAGCCGCGGCCCGTGGCCGAGGAGCCCGAGGGGCCCCCCGCGGCCGGCCCGGCGCGCCCGGCCACCGTGCCCTCGCCCCGGCAGGTGCGGGCGTGAGCGCGACCCCGCCCGTGACCGGGCCGCCCGCCGCCCCGCCCGGGCCGACCTCGTCGGTCGACGACAGCGCCGTGGCCGTGCTCGGCCGGCTGTCCGCGGCGCTCGACGAGCTGCCCGCCCAGCGGCCCGTCGCCGCGCGCGTCATCGCCGAGACCGACGACGTCCGCTCCGACGCGCGCTCGCTGGGGCACACGCTGGGGTTCGACCCCGCGCTGACCGCGAAGGTCCTGCGGCTGGCCAACTCCGCCTACTTCGGCCTGTCGGGGCGCGTGGGCGCGCCGTCCTTCGCCATCACGGTCGTCGGCTTCGCCACCGTGCGCAGCCTCGCGGTCGCCGCGATGGCGGGGCTCGAGGACACCCCGCCGTGCCTGGACTCCTTCTGGGAGCGCAGCCTCCTGACCGCCGTCGCTGCGGGCGAGGTCGCCGCGCGCCTCGGGGTCAAGGCGCCCGACGCCTTCAGCCTCGGCATGCTGTCGCGCCTCGGCCAGGCCCTGCTCGTGCGCTGCGACCCCGTGGAGTACCCCGCGCTGCTGGCCGCCGCGTCCTCGCGCGAGGAGGTGCTGGAGGCCGAGGGCCGCCGCTACGGCGTCACGCACACGCGGGTCTCGGCCGAGGCGCTCGCCGCGTGGTGCTTCCCCGAGGACCTCGCGCACGCCCTCTCGCAGGTCGACCGCGCCGGCTGGGCCGTGCCGCTCGCCGTGGCGGTCCGGGTCGGGCTGGAGCTCTCCGAGCGCATCCTGGACCCGGCCCGCGCGCCCCGGCCCGTCGAGCACCTGACGGCCGGGCACGTCCGCGAGGCCGAGCTCGACGCGCTGCGGGCCCCGGTGCAGCGCACCGCGGCCGACATGGTGCGGCTGCTCACGAGCTGAGCCGCACGCACGCCCGCGGGGGGCCGTCGCGCACGGCCGCGCCCCCGACGGCAGGATGGCGCCGTGTGCGAAGCGACACCGGCGGCGGAGATCACCCTCCCCGACCACGAGCACTCCGCACGCGAGGCGCGGGTGTTCCTCTCGGCGGCCCACTGCGCGCTGCACCACGGACGCGTGCTGGACGAGGCGCAGCTGCTGGTGTCCGAGCTCGTCACCAACGCCGTGCGGCACGGCGGCCCGCCCGTCACCGTGCGCGTGGAGTGCGTCGGCTCCGCGGGCCTGCGGGTCTCGGTGCGCGACGGGGACCCGCGCCCGCCCGTGCGCCGCGACGTCGCTCTGGAGGCCGAGGGCGGCCGCGGCGTGGCCCTGGTCGACATCCTCTCCGCGCGCTGGGGCGTGGAGCCCGCGGACCCGGGCAAGACCGTCTGGTTCGTGCTCCGGTGAGCGCTGCGCGGGCGCGCGCGGGTGCCGCGACGGAGGTCCGCCTGCTCGCTCCGGGCGACGCTGCCGACCTGGCGCGCGTCCTGACCGAGAACTGGGAGTTCCTCGCGCCGTACGAACCCGCGCGCGAACCGTCGTACTTCACCGCCGAGCACCAGGCGGGGCTCGTCGCCCACCTGCTCGCCGAGCACGCCGCGGGACGGTGCGTGCCCTGCGCGATCCTGCGCGACGGCGAGCTCGTCGGCCGCATCACGATCAGCGACGTCGTCCGCGGCGCGTTCCAGTCGGGCAACCTCGGCTACTTCGTCGCGGAGGCCGTCAACGGCCGGGGCGTGGCGACCGAGGCGGTCGCGCAGGTCGTCGAGCGCGCCTTCACCGACCTGGGTCTGCACCGGCTGCAGGCGGGCACGCTGCTGTCGAACTCGGCCTCGCAGGCGGTGCTGCAGCGCAACGGCTTCGAGCGCATCGGGGTCGCCCGGCGGTACCTGCTGATCGCGGGTCGCTGGCAGGACCACGTGCTCTACCAGCGGACGTCCTGAGCGGGGACGGGCCGTGAGCGTGTTCGTCGGGACGTCGGGGTGGAGCTACGACCACTGGGCCGGGGTCCTCTACCCGCCCCGCACGCCACCGGTGCGCCGGCTGGAGCACTACCTGCGCGAGTTCCGCACCGTGGAGCTGAACACCAGCTTCTACCGGTGGCCGGCGCCCGCGACCTTCGCGACCTGGCGCGCGCAGCTGCCCGCGGGGTTCCGCCTGTCGGTCAAGGCGTCGCGCTACCTCACCCACTACCGGCGCCTCGGCTCGCCGGAGCCGTGGGTCGAGCGCATGGTGGCGGGCTGGCGCGAGCTCGGCGACGTCGCCGCCGTGCTGCTGCTGCAGCTGCGGGGCGACCAGGACGCCGCACCCGACCGGCTGGAGCACGTCCTCGACCTGCTGCCGGCGGACGTGCGGACGGCGCTGGAACCCCGCCACGCGGGCTGGGACAGCGACGACGTCGCGCGCGTCCTGGCCCGTCACGGGGCGGCGACGTGCCTGGCCGACGGGGCGGGCGTCCCTGCGCTGCAGCGGGACACGGCGCCCTTCCGCTACGTCCGGCTGCACGGCCCCGCGCGGGAGCCGCTCTACGCGGGCGGGTACACCGACGAGGAGCTGGCCGGCTGGGCGCAGCGGTTCGCGGCCTGGCACGACGCGGGGCAGGACGTGCACGTCTACTTCAACAACGACATCGGGGGGCACGCGGTCCGCAACGCCCGCACCCTGTGCGCCCTGCTGGGCCCGGACGTGGCGCCCACGGCCTGAACCGCCGTCCGGTGGGCCGCCGCGGTCGCACGCCTCAGCGCGCGGTCAGCTCCTCGAGCAGGGCGGGCGCCAGCGGGCGGTCGGCGTAGACGAGGCGGACCGCGGCGGGGTCGGGGTTCCCGGCGTCGGGCCCGCGCCAGACCTGCTGCAGCCCCGAGCGCTCGGCCGTGCGCCGCGACGCGTGGTTGTGCTCGAGCAGGTAGGCGACGACGGGCAGGGCCGGGTCGACGGCGCCGGCCGCGGCGCGAGCGGCCGTCGTCAGCTCACCGGCCCAGCCGGACCCCCAGGCGCGGGGGGCGAGCCGGTAGTAGACGTTCCACGCCAGCACCCGGCCGTCGTCCGCCCGCCGCCGGGCGCAGCCGCCGACCCCGAGGACCGGGGCCGCCGCACCCGCCGGGTCCGCCAGGTCCCGCACCGCCCAGTAGCCCAGCCCGTGCACGCTCCAGTCGCCCACGAACCGCAGGACGAGCTGCTCGGTGTCGCTGCGCCGGGTGTGCCGGCCGCTCGGGAGGTGCTCCCACGTGCGCGGATCGGCGTGGACGGCGTGCAGCTCGTCGACGTCCGCCGCGGTCACGGCGTCCAGGCGCAGGCGGGGCGTGGTGACGTGGCGCAGGTCGCTGCGGGCCGGGCTCGCGGGCACCCCGGCACCGTACCGCCGCGCTCGGACCGCCCTGGCGCGTCTGTCCCATCTGTAGTACAACTACCCATACAGAGGAGGTGTGGCGTGCTCATCGAGGTGGACCCCGGGGCCGAGGTCCCGCTGTACCAGCAGATCCGCGACCGGCTGGTCGAGGCCATCGCCGCCGGCGCTCTGCGGCCGGGTGAGGCCCTGTCGTCCGTGCGGGCGCTGGCCGGGGCGTTCGGCATCAACGTGGCCACCGTGAGCAAGGCCTACGACGCCCTGCGCCGGGACGGCTTCATCCGCACCTCGAGCAAGTCCGGATCCGTCGTCGCCCGCGGGCCCGGGTCCGGTGACCCGGCACCGCCCGTGGTGGCCGACTGGTCGACGCGGGTGCGGACCCTGCTGGCCGAGGGCCTGGCGCAGGGGATGGACCCGGCGGACGTCGTGGCGCGCTGCCACGCCGAGGTCGGGGAGTTCGTGCGGCGGCAGGGTGCCGCCGGTGCCGGGCAGCCGGAGAGGGAACGGTGATCGTGGTGTTCGACGACGTGGTGGTGGCAGCCGCGTGCTGCGTCCTGGTGGGGGTGGCCTTCGTGGCCCTGCCCGCGCTGTCCGACCGGACCCTGCCCCTGGGGGTCGCGGTGCCGGCCGAGCACGTCGGGGACCGGGTCGTGCAGGAGGCGGTGCAGCGCTACCGGCGGCGGGTCGTGGTGCTGGCCCTGCTGGGGGTGGTCGTGGCCGCGGCGCTCGCGCCCCTGCGGGACGTGGCGGCGGTGGCGCTGCCCGGGTACCTGGTGACGGCCGGGGCGCTCCTGGCCTTCACGCGGTCGCGCCGCAGCATCACGGCGGCGAAGGCGGCCGGGCGCTGGTACGAGGGCGTACCCACCCGGCTCGTCGCGCCCGTCACCGCCGCGGGGGTGCCGCGCGCCGGCGTGCCCACCGGGGCCTACGCCCTCGGCCTCGCGCTGACGGCGGTCACGGCCGCAGTGGGCGCGGCCCTCTACCCGGGACTGCCCGCGCGCGTGCCGACGCACTTCGGCGGCGGCGGCCTGCCGGATGCCTTCGCGCCCCGGTCGATCGCCACGGTGTTCGCGCCCGTGGCCGCCGCGGCCCTGCTGACGGTCGCGTTCTTCGGCCTCGCCCACGCCCTGCGGCGCGGGCCGGTCCGCCTGCGGGCCGGTCTCCCCGCCCACCTCGCGTCCGCTCGCTCCCTGGCGGGGGACCGGGCCGCGCAGCGCGTCCTCGCGGCGGCGACACTGCTCGCGGCCCTGCTGATCGACGTGCTGGCGCTCGACGCGTGGACGTCGCCCGCGCGGCTGCGCCTCGCCGGACCGGCCGTCGTGGTCTTCCTGCTGGCCGTCGCCGGCGTCATCGCCGCCAGCGCGGTGGGCTACGCACGGGAGCTGCGCGACCTGGAGGGCGACGCGGGTCGGGCCGGTGCCGCGGCCCGGCCGCAGGCCCCCGACGACGACCGCGCCTGGCGCGGCGGCCTGGTCTACGTCGACCGCGACGACCCCGTCCTGTGGGTGCCCAAGCGCAACGGGATCGGCTGGACGCTCAACCTCGGTCACCCGGCGGGCGTGGCGCTCGCCGGCGTGCTGCTGGCCCTCGTGGTCGCCTCGCTCGTGCTGGTCACCGTCGGCGGTTGAGACGCCTGCCGTCGCCCGGCCCCGGGTCGGCGGGTGTCCCGTCAGGTCCTCTCGACGGGACACCCGGCGTGAGGGGTGGTCAGGCGGCGGCGACCGTCACCGTCAGGGTCGGCGCGTTCGAGACGCGGCCCTTGGAGTCGGTCACGGTGTAGGTCGTGCTCGCGGTGCCGGTGAACCCGGTGGTGGGCGCGAACGTCACGGTGCCGGAGCGGTTGACCGTGAACGTGCCCCCGGCGACGCTGCGCGTCGTCTGGGTCCCGCCGGCCGCCGGGTCGAGGTCGACGCTCGCCGTCCGCAGCCGGGCGGGGGCGTAGGCGACGTCGTTCACCGTGACGTCGGAGGAGACGGACGTGCCCGGGGTGGTCGCCGCGGTGTCGTCGTCGGCGACGGGGGCGAACTTCTTCGTGCCGGAGCGGAACCGGGTGGCCGAGTTGCTCAGCGTGGTGCAGACGGCGCTCGGGCAGTACACCGTGAACCCGTCGTAGTCCGGGTACAGGGTGCCGTCGTCCTGCGCGTCGGAGAGGATCCAGTACAGCGCGCCGGTGGTCCCGCTCTGGTAGGCGGTGTCGGTCCAGATCTTGTAGACGGGGTTCCGCATCGCCTTGTCCCGCAGGCCGAACTCGCCCAGCATGACCGGCTTGCCCACCTGCTTCGCCGCCGTGGCGTGGTCGACGATGTACTGCGTCCCCCAGTCGGCGTCCTTGCCCCAGGCGTCCGGGTAGAGGTGGTAGGACATCACGTCGACGTTCTTCAGCGCCGCGAACCGGACGGTGTCCACGCCCTGGCTGCAGTTGTGCGTCCAGTCGGTGCTGGAGGGCTGGTCGCAGAAGAACCCCTCGTCGCCGACGCTCACGAGGTGGTTGCGGTCGATGGACTTGATGAACGTCGAGACGTCGTCGGCCCAGCTGGTGAGGGTGTCGCTCGTGCAGGTCGACGAGGCCGGGTAGTCCCCGGAACCCACGCAGCGCGGCTCGTTCGCCAGCTCCCACGTCATGATGGTCGGGTCGTCCTTGTACTTCACGCCCGTGATCGTGTTCGTGTGGTTCAGCAGGTGGCTGATGTAGTCCTTGTACCAGCCGCGGATCGTCGGGTCGGTGTAGAAGTCGTCGTGGTGGTCGCCGCCCGCCCACTCGACGTACTTGTCCATCCCGCCGAAGTCCTCCCAGTTGTTCGTGAAGGGGATGACGAGGCGCAGGCCGTCCTGCTGCGCGCGCGCGATGACCGCGTCCAGCTTCGCCAGCCCGTTCGGCCCGTCGTTGTACTTCGGGTGGCCGCTGCCGTCCCAGTACTGCAGGTAGGTGTTCTCCTGGCTGCCGGCCGTCGGGTCCTCCTCCGTCCCGACGTCGAACCAGCCCCACGTCCGCACGACGTCGAAGCCCGAGTCGGCGGCCTTGTCGAGCACGGCGTCGCGCATCGCGGCGGACTTGTAGTGCAGGTAGTAGTTGTTGGTGCCGGCGAAGCGGAAGTTCTTCCCGCCCACCTCCAGCCGGTCGCCGTCGCGCGTGACGAACGAGCGGTCGGCCTTGGCGGCGGTGGTGGCAGCGGTGGTGGTGGTGCCGGCGGCGGCCTGAGTGGGCGCGGCGGCGGCCACCCCGGCGCCCACGGTGGTGAGGGCGGCGGCGCCGGTGACGGCGGCGGCCAAGAGCCGGACGAGCGCAGGGGTGCGCAGGGACATCGTCGTCTCCTGAAGGGGGATGGCCGCCCGCGACGGGCGGCGGCGGTGCCGGGTCGGTGCGCGCCGAGGGTGCTCCCTCGGCTCCGGTGGGCCTATCTAAAGCGACTTAACTAAGGACGTCAAGACGCAGGGTGACGAGTTCCCCACCGCCTGCGGCGGCGAGCCGCCTGCCGGCTCCCGCGGGCGGGCCGGCTCCCCGGGACGAGGTCACCCGTGCGGGGGGTTCAGGGACCAGCGCGCCGTGCGGCGGCCACGGCCGCCGCGAAGTCGTCGGCCGCCTCCCGCGACGCCCGCGTGCGCCAGCGCACCGGGCGCCCGTCCACGACCAGCTCGACCCGCAGCCCACCGCCCGTCCCGAGCAGCCCGCGCGTGGCCTCGACCCGCACGGCACCGACCGAGGTGAGGGGCACCGAGGCGACGGACGGCCCGCCGAGCAGGTGGGGCTGGGTCAGCCAGAGCCGGGTGCTGCTCACGGCCAGGGCGCCGTCGCCCCGCGGCCCGCCGGACACCGGCAGCAGGGCGAGCGGGGTGTCGCCCTCCTGCGCCAGGCGGCCGAGCAGCAGGGCGTGGGCGGGATCGGCGCTCGACACGGACCCGTCCTACCGCAACCGGCGCCGGACAGCGGCACGGCGCGCGTCAGCGCCCGCCCCGGGCGGCGCGCCGCTCAGCCCGCGGACGGCCCGGGGGCGGAGGTCAGAGACAGGTCTCGTGCGCGGGGTGCCGCAGGTCGACGGTCCGCGGCGGCAGCGGGGAGTGCGTCCGGACCGAGGCCACGGGGGGCTGGTCGACCCAGCGGGGCGCCCAGCGGTCGAGGCCGTCGGAGGCCGGGCGGGGCGCGGCGAGGAACTGCTCGCGCAGGAAGGTCTGGAGCCGGGCGCCCAGCGGGTCACCGGCCTGCGCCCGCCGGGGGTCGTCCAGGCCCGCGCCGCGCAGGGGGGTGGGGCCGGTGTGACGCAGCGACGCCAGCAGGCGCCGGGAGTAGGTGCCGGTGATGAGGCAGTTGCGAGCTTCCGCTCGCATCGGCTCATCCAGGTTCATGAACCATTCACCGTGTGTTGCCACCATGGGAGGGAGTGTGCACCAGCACGGGCTCCGGACCAAGGTCCGGGTCAGTCGTCCGGGTCAGTCGTCCGGGCCGGTGGATCGGGCGGGGCGTTCGCGACCTCGGGCCGCGCCCGCAGCGGCGTCCGCCGTCGCCTCCGGGCCCCTCCAGGAGGTAGAACGATCACGTGGTCACCGTGGTGGAGGAGCTGGAGCTGAAGTACGACGCGGCCGAGGGGACGGAGCTGCCCGGGCTGCTCGCGTCGCTGCGCGCGGCGGGGGAGGAGGCGGCAGGGTCCTCACCGGCGCTGCAGGCGGCCGGCGGGCCCGACGCGCTGCGGGACGGCGACGGCGGCGAGCACCGGCTGGAGGCCGTCTACTTCGACACCGAGGACCACCGGCTGGCGCAGGCGCGGGTCACGCTGCGCCGGCGCAGCGGCGGTGCCGACGAGGGGTGGCACCTCAAGCTGCCGGCGGCCGACGGCGCGCGGCAGGAGCGGCGCGTCCCCCTCGGGCGGGCCGTGCGCACGGTGCCCGCCGCCCTGCGCCGCACCGTCGAGGACCTGACGGGCGGCGCCGCCCTGGTGCCCGTGGCCCAGCTCACGACCCTCCGCGGGCTGCAGCACCTGCTCGACGCCTCCGGGCGCGTGCTGCTCGAACGGGCCGACGACCGCGTCGAGGCCCGGCTGCTGCTGCCGCGCGAGGGCTCCGGTCAGGCCGCGGGGGCCTCGACCTCCTGGCGGGAGGTCGAGGTCGAGGTCGTCGGCGGCGACCGGGAGCTGCTGAGCGCGGTCGACGCGGGGCTGCGCGCCGCCGGGCTGCGCCGCTCGGCCAGCAGCTCCAAGCTCGCCCGGGTCCTCGACGGGGAGGCACCGGCTCCCGACGCCCCGGACGCGGACGCACCGGACGCGGTGGAGGCCGCGGACGTCGTCGAGCCGGTGCGGCAGACGGCGCGCGCCGCCACGGGCCGTCGCCGCCTGGAGCTCTCACGGCGCTCGCGCGCCGGCGACGTCGTGCTGTCGCACCTGGCCGAGCAGGTCGACCAGGTGCTCGACCAGGACCCCCGCGTCCGCGCCGACGTGCCCGACAGCGTGCACAGGATGCGGGTCGCCACCCGGCGGCTGCGCAGTGCGCTGACGACCTTCTCGCCGCTGTTCGCCTCCTCGACGCGCCCGCTGCGCGGGGAGCTGACGTGGCTCGCCGGGGAGCTGGGCGCCGCGCGCGACGCCGAGGTGCTGCGCGACCGCGTGAGCTCCGCCGTCGCCGACCTCGACGCCGACCCGCACGCCCCCGAGGCCGGGCCCGCGGTCGAGCGGGAGGTCCGGGGCCAGCTCGACGGCGCCTACCGCGCGGCCCACGACGAGCTGCTGACCGCGCTCGCCTCCGAGCGCTACGAGCGGCTGCTGGACGCGCTGCAGTCCCTCCTGGCCGACCCGGACCTCGCGGGCAAGGCGGCCCGGCCGGCGGTGAAGGTGCTGCCGCGCAGGGTGTCCCGGGCCCACCGGGAGCTGGCCGGGCTGCTCGCGCAGGCGTCGGACCTGGACCCCGGCGCGGAGCGGGACGAGCTGCTGCACGAGGCGCGCAAGGCCGCCAAGCGGGTCCGCTACGCCGCGGAGGCCGTCGCGTCGGTGTTCGGCAAGGACGCGACCCGCTTCGCCCGCGCGGTCACCGACCTGCAGGAGGTGCTCGGCGAGCACCAGGACTCGGTCGTGGCCCGGCAGGAGCTGCGTGCCCTGGCCGGGGGAGACGTCTCCCCGGCGGTGGCCTTCGCCTACGGCCGCCTCTTCGCCCAGGAGCAGGGGCACGCGGCCGCGAGCGAGGAGGACCTCGCCGACGCGTGGGACGCTCTGCGCGCCAAGCGCCTGCACCGCTGGCTGCGCTGACCCGCACCGGCACCAGTCGGCCCGACCGGTCACCTCCCCGGATCCGCTCGCGACGGGTAGCATCGAACACTCGTTCGAGTCGATCGGGAGGTGCGGTGCGCGACGGCGACGGCGACGGGGTGCGGGTGCGGGTGCGGCACGGGCCGCCGGGGTGGCCGGCGCCGGTGCCGCCGCCCGAGGTCGAGGACTGGCAGGACGCGGCCGTCACCTGGCTGCTGGACCAGGCGCCACCGGAGTACCGGGGCTACCCGCCGGTCTGGCGCCACCCCGTCCTCCTGGTCTGGCTGGTGGCCCACCACGTGCAGGCGCAGCGCGACGCGGTCCGCCGCGCGGTGGGCACCGCGCGCCGCGACCTCGCCGACCAGCTGCCGCCCGAGGCCGCGCCCCAGGTCTTCTCCGTCCTCGAGCTCGAGGAGCTGCGGCTGCGGCGGCTGGAGCGGGCCGTCGACCTCGTCGAGCAGGCGCTGCGGGGACGGCACTTCGTGCCCCGGCTGTGAGGCCGCGGAGCGGCGGCGGAGGAGGTGCCGCGCACGTGACCTCCACCACCTCCACCGCGTGGCCGGGGTGCAGATCCCGTGCGGAGCGGACCGGACGGTGTGGTTGCTCGCGCCACCGGGCGAGGCGGCTCTTACACTCGACCCCACGCGCCCGGCGGGTCCGCACCTCGGTGAGGTCCCGCCGGTCCACCAGTCGTCCCGCACCAGGAGGCCACCCCGCATGGGGCTGCTCGAGTCGATCAAGGGTCCGCAGGACCTCAAGGGCCTCGCCCCGGAGCAGCTCCCCGCGCTCGCGGCCGAGGTCCGTGCCTTCCTCGTCGCGGAGGTGAGCAAGACCGGTGGCCACCTCGGCCCCAACCTCGGTGTCGTCGAGCTCACGATCGGCCTGCACCGCGTCTTCGACTCCCCGCACGACAGCCTGGTCTTCGACACCGGCCACCAGAGCTACGTCCACAAGCTCCTGACGGGCCGCCAGGACTTCTCCCGGCTGCGCGAGACGGGCGGCCTGTCCGGCTACCCCTCGCGCGCGGAGAGCGTGCACGACGTGGTCGAGAACTCCCACGCCTCCACGTCGCTGTCCTGGGCCGACGGGATCGCCCACGCCCACGAGGTGCGCGGCGAGACCGACCGCCGCGTCGTGGCCGTCATCGGCGACGGGGCCCTCACGGGCGGCATGGCCTGGGAGGCGCTGAACAACATCGCGGCCGCCCAGCGCCCCGTGATCATCGTGGTCAACGACAACGAGCGCTCCTACGCCCCGACGATCGGCGGCATGGCCTCGCACCTGGCGACGCTGCGCACGACCCGCGAGTACGAGAAGCTCCTGGACTGGGGCAAGCAGTCGCTGCGCCGCGGCGGGGCCCCGGGCCGGCTGGCCTACGACACGCTGCACGGCATGAAGAAGGGCATCAAGGACATCGTCGCCCCGCAGGGGCTGTTCGAGGACCTGGGCCTGAAGTACGTCGGCCCGGTCGACGGGCACGACGTCGAGGCCGTCGAGCACGCTCTGCAGCGCGCCCGCTCCTTCGGCGGCCCCGTGATCGTCCACATGATCACGCAGAAGGGCCGGGGCTACCGCCCGGCGCTGGACAACGAGGCCGACCACTTCCACGCCGTCGGCATCATCGACCCGGAGACGGGGGAGGCGCAGGCCTCGTCGGGCTCCTCGTGGACGAGCGTCTTCGCCGACGAGATGGTGACCGTCGGCGACGCCCGCCCCGACGTCGTGGCGCTGACCGCGGCCATGCTGATCCCGGTCGGGCTCGACCGGTTCGCCGCGAAGCACCCCGACCGCGTCTTCGACGTCGGCATCGCCGAGCAGCACGCCGTCACGTCGGCGGCGGGCATGGCCTTCGGTGGGCTGCACCCCGTGGTCGCCGTGTACGCGACCTTCCTCAACCGCGCCTTCGACCAGCTCCTGCTCGACGTCGCCCTGCACCGCGCCGGCGTGACCTTCGTGCTGGACCGGGCGGGCGCCACGGGTCCCGACGGTGCGAGCCACCACGGCATGTGGGACCTCGCGATCGCCCGCATGGTCCCGGGCCTGCGGCTCGCGGCGCCGCGGGACGCGACGACCCTGCGCGAGGAGCTCAACGAGGCGGTGGCCGTCGCCGACGCCCCGACCGTCGTGCGCTTCAGCCGCGGCAAGGTGCCCGCCGACCTCCCGGCCATCGCCCGCACGGGCGGCGTGGACGTGCTCGAGGGCGCGCAGTGGGAGACCGGCGACGACGTCCTGCTCGTCGCGGTCGGCTCGATGGTGCCGCGCTGCCTGCAGGTCGCGGAGCGGTTGCGGGCCCACGGCGTCGGCGTCACGGTCGTCGACCCGCGCTGGGTCGTCCCCTTCGACCCGGCGCTGACCGAGCTGGCCCGCCACCACGGCCACGTCGCCGTCGTCGAGGACGGCGGCCGCGTCGGGGGGGTGGGC